>JAJFIO010000100.1 GCA_021774915.1 Alphaproteobacteria bacterium | reverse complement strand
GGTTTTGAAGTGACCAGCTATATTCCTGGCGAAGGGCATAATTTGCAGGAGCACTCGGTGGTGTTGATTCGCGGCGGCCGGGTCAAGGATCTGCCCGGGGTGCGCTATCACATCTTGCGCGGCGTGCTTGATACCCAGGGTGTCTCAAGCCGCAGACAGAGCCGCTCCAAATATGGCGCCAAGCGACCTAAATAAGGAAATACATTCATGTCCCGTCGGCACAGAGCAGAAAAACGCGACATCATTCCCGATGCCAAATATGGCGATGTGGTTCTCACCAAGTTCACCAATTCGCTGATGAATGACGGAAAAAAATCGACGGCCGAGCAGATCGTCTATGGGGCGTTTGATGAGATTGAGGGCAAGTCCGGCCAAGAGCCAGTCAATACCTTCCATGATGCCCTGAACAATGTGAAGCCTGATATCGAAGTGCGTTCCAGACGGGTGGGGGGCGCCACCTATCAGGTTCCGGTGGAAGTACGTCCTTCGCGCCGGCAGGCTCTCGCCATCCGCTGGATCATCAAAGCGGCGCGGGCGCGTAATGAAACCACTATGGTTGGCCGGCTGGCTGGAGAGTTGCTGGATGCAGCGAATAATCGCGGCGCATCCGTAAAGAAACGTGAAGACACCCACCGCATGGCTGAAGCGAACCGCGCTTTCAGTCACTATCGTTGGTAGATCCTGTAGGCACTTAAAGGAATTTCGCCCGGTCAAATTGATGATCGACTTGAATGGGCTAAAGATTGATTATGGCACGTACGACTCCACTTAAAGATTATCGCAATATCGGCATCATGGCGCACATCGATGCCGGTAAAACGACGACCACTGAGCGTGTGCTTTATTATACCGGCCGTTCTCATAAGATCGGTGAGGTCCACGATGGTGCGGCCACTATGGACTGGATGGAGCAGGAGCAGGAACGGGGCATCACCATTACCTCGGCGGCGACCACCTGTTTCTGGACTGATAAACGGATCAACATTATCGATACGCCAGGCCACGTGGATTTCACAATTGAGGTTGAGCGGTCACTTCGGGTTCTTGATGGCGCGGTGGCCGTTTTTGATTCTGTGGCAGGAGTGGAGCCACAAAGCGAAACAGTATGGCGTCAGGCCGACAAATATGGCGTGCCGCGTATGTGTTTTATCAACAAAATGGATCGTATGGGTGCGGATTTCTATCGCTGTGTCGATATGATTGTCGATCGTCTGGGCGCAACGCCTCTGGTGACGCAGCTTCCCATCGGTTCGGAAGCGGATTTCGTGGGTGTGATCGACCTTCTCAAAATGAAGGGGATCATCTGGAAGGATGAATCACTGGGCGCCGAGTTTGAATATGTCGATATTCCTGATGAGCTGAAAGACAAGGCCGCCGAGTATCGGAAAAAGCTCGTCGAGCCAGCGGTAGAGCTGGATGAGACGGCGCTTGAGGCCTATCTCGACGGCGAAGAGCCTTCGGAAGAAACATTGAAAGCCTGTATTCGCAAAGGCACGATCGAAGGCAATTTCGTGCCAGTGCTGTGCGGCTCCGCTTTTAAGAACAAAGGCGTTCAGACGCTGCTGGATGGCGTGGTTGATTACATGCCTTCTCCGCTCGATGTCGATGCCATCAAGGGCGTCCATCCCGATAAAGATGAAGAGATGGTGCGCAAAGCCTCTGATGACGAACCGGCGGCGGCGCTTGCATTCAAGGTTATGACGGATCCGTTCGTTGGATCGCTCACCTTTGCGCGGGTCTATTCGGGTGTGTTCACTGCGGGCAACACCGTTATTAATTCCGTCAAGGGACGCAAGGAACGTATCGGCCGGATGCTGGAAATGCATTCCAATTCGCGTGAGGACGTCAAAGAGGCGCGCGCAGGGGATATTGTTGCTCTGGCTGGTCTCAAGGACACGACAACGGGTGATACCCTGTGCGACCCTAACAATCCGGTTATCCTTGAGCGGATGGAGTTTCCTGACCCTGTGATTGAGGTGGCGGTTGAGCCGAAAACCAAAGCTGATCAGGAAAAAATGGGCGTGGCCCTCCACAGGCTTGCGCAGGAAGATCCGTCATTCCGCGTGACCACGGATGAAGAATCCGGCCAAACTGTGATCAAGGGGATGGGTGAGCTGCATTTGGATATCATCGTTGACCGCATGAAGCGCGAGTTCAAGGTTGAGGCCAATGTCGGTGCGCCGCAAGTGGCGTACCGCGAAACGATCACGAAGCCTTATGAGATTGATTATACCCATAAGAAACAAACTGGTGGCGCGGGTCAATTTGCGCGAGTTAAAATTCTGTTCGAACCGGGTGAGCCTGGTTCCGGCTTTGAATTTGACAGCAAGATCGTCGGCGGCAATGTACCGAAAGAATATATTCCCGGCGTGAAAAAGGGTCTCGATCAGGCCCGCGAGAGCGGCATCCTCACTGGGTTTCCAGTGATTGATTTTACGGCCAAGCTCGTGGATGGCGCTTATCATGATGTCGACTCCAATGTGATGACCTTTGAGATAGCCGCCCGTGCGGCGTTTCGTGAGGCCATGGGCAAGGCCTCGCCGAAGCTTCTTGAGCCGATCATGCGCGTCGAGGTAGTGACGCCGGAAGATTATATGGGCGATGTCATTGGCGATTTAAACAGCCGCCGGGGACAGATCAGCGGAACCGAACAGCGTGGCAATGCGACCGTGATTCAGGCCATGGTGCCACTGGCGAACATGTTCGGTTATGTCAATAATCTGCGGTCCATGTCACAAGGGCGTGCGCAATATTCCATGTTCTTCGATCACTATGCACAGGTGCCGCAAGCCGTTTCAGATGAAATCAGGGCGAAACTTGCGTAACGGCGTTTGGAATTTTTTACTAACCTTCGGGCTATGGACTAGCTGTCAGATTACGGAGCAAAAAGATGGCGAAAGAGAAGTTTGAGCGGACGAAGCCGCATTGCAATATCGGGACGATTGGTCACGTTGATCATGGCAAGACGACGCTGACGGCGGCGATCACGAAGGTATTGGCGGAGAGCGGCGGCGCGACGTATTCGGCGTATGACGAGATTGACAAGGCGCCTGAAGAGCGCGAGCGTGGGATTACGATTGCGACGGCTCATGTTGAGTATGAGACGGCGAATAGGCATTACGCGCATGTGGACTGCCCGGGTCATGCGGATTATGTGAAGAACATGATCACGGGCGCGGCGCAGATGGACGGCGGGATACTGGTTGTTTCTGCTGCTGACGGCCCGATGCCGCAGACGCGGGAGCACATTTTGTTGGCCCGTCAGGTGGGTGTTCCGGCGCTTGTTGTGTATATGAACAAGGTTGATCAGGTTGATGACGAGGAGCTTCTTGAGCTTGTGGAGATGGAAGTGCGCGAGCTTTTGTCGTCTTACGAGTTTCCGGGCGACGACATTCCGATTGTGAAGGGCTCGGCCCTGGCGGCGCTTGAAGACCGTGATGATGAGATTGGCAAGAATTCCATTCTTGATCTGATGAAGGCGGTTGATGAGTATATTCCTCAGCCTGAACGTCCCAAGGACCAGCCTTTCTTGATGCCGGTTGAAGATGTGTTCTCGATTTCGGGCCGGGGCACGGTTGTGACGGGCCGGATTGAGCGCGGGATTGTGAATGTCGGCGATGAGCTTGAGATCATCGGCATTAAAGACACGCAGAAGTCGACGTGCACGGGCGTTGAGATGTTCCGCAAGCTGCTGGATCAGGGCGAAGCGGGGGACAATGTGGGTGTTCTGCTTCGTGGTACGAAGCGCGAAGAAGTTCAGCGTGGTCAGGTTCTGGCCAAGCCGGGTTCGGTGACGCCGCACATTAAGTTCAAGGCGGAGGCCTATATTCTGACGAAGGATGAGGGTGGCCGGCATACGCCGTTTTTCACGAATTACCGTCCGCAGTTTTATTTCCGGACGACGGATGTGACGGGGGTTGTGACGTTGCCGGAAGGCACGGAGATGGTGATGCC
>JAJFIO010000099.1 GCA_021774915.1 Alphaproteobacteria bacterium | reverse complement strand
TATCTGGCGGGTGATGCGTTCACCATCCCCGATATCGTGTTGGCGCCGACCATTCAGTCTTTGTCCCAGATGGCGGGAACTGACAAAATCATCGCCGAGCAGAATCATATCAATAGTTGGTATGACCGCGTAAAAGAGCGCCCGAGCTTTACAAAGGTTCATGCGAAGGATTAGGGGCAAGACCCCCCTCACCGGACCCTTCGGGCCACCCTCTCCCCCAGTGGGGGAGAGGGATGAGAAGGCTTATGTGAGCGCTAAGCGAACTTAGCCGGAGCTGGATGAGGGGGTCTTGCCTTTCAAGCCAGCCTACTGCGTTTCCGTTCCGCCCGGCGTTTCAAGGGTGGGCAGGGCGGCGGCGGATTCGGCGAGTTTCACCAATTGAATGAATTCAGCGCGATACCCCATTTCATCTTCGCCTTTGGCCTTTTGGGCGATCGTGGCTATGGCGTCATAATCGAAGTCCTTGAGATATGTGCCACCTTTTAGTTTCTGGCCAAAAGCGGCGACGCTTGCGGCAAAGCGCGCATCCTTAGGCGCCTCTTCGAATGTGGCGTAAGCTGTATCCGCTTTCACCGGCATCTCGATGAGGCGGCTTTGAACTTCATCAGGCAATTTATACCGGACACGGACGAAAGCAACTTCCCCATTTGTGGCGGGCGTGGCGCTCTCTGTTTCAGTCTCATAGCGCAGCGGTTCGGTCCACCTTGTGGTGCTGCCCACCGGCACGATTTCATATATCGCGGTGACGGAATGGCCGCTGCCGATCTCACCGGCGTCAACTTTGTCATTGCTGAAATCTTCGCGGTTCAGCAATCGCGTTTCATAGCCGATCAGCCGGTATTCCGCGACTTGTAGCGGATTGAACTCCACCTGAATTTTGACATCCTTAGCGATGGTGAACAGCGTGCCGCCCATTTCATCAACCAACACTTTGCGCGCCTCCATCAGCGTGTCGATATAGGCGGCATTGCCGTTGCCCGCCTGCGCCAGTGTCTGCATCAGCAGGTCGTTGTAATTACCGCGGCCAAAACCCAGTACGGTGAGAAAAACGCCCGTGTCGCGCTTTTCGGCGACAAAGTCTTCAAGGCGTTCCGGGTCGTTAATACCGACATTGAAATCGCCGTCCGTGGCGAGGATCACTCTGTTGACGGCGTCCTTTTTGAAGCTCTGTTCAGCCAGCGCATAGGCTTGCCTTATGCCTTCGCCGCCTGCGGTGGATCCGCCCGCGCTCAAACGGTCAAGGGCGCCCAGGATTTTGGATTTTTCCGAGCCTTTCGTAGGCTCCAACACGGTGCCCGCCGCTCCGGCATAAACCACAATGGAAACCGTATCGTCTTCACCCATTTCATTAATCAGCATGCGTAAGGATTTTTTGAGCAGGGGAAGTTTATCCGGCGAGTCCATCGAGCCCGAGACATCAAGAAGTAGCACGAGATTACTATCGGGGCGTTTTTCGGGAACGATGTCATAGCCCTTGATGCCGATATGCAGAAGCTGCGTACCTGTCGCCCAGGGCGTTTCATAAAGATGCGCGTTGATTTTAAACGGCGTTTCTTTTGAGTCGGGCAAAGCGTAATCGTAATCGAAATAATTAATCAATTCTTCCGTGCGGATGGCATCGCGCGGCGGCAGGGCGCCGTCGGTGAGATGCCGCCGCATCACCGAGTAAGACGCGGTGTCGACATCGACGCTGAAGGTTGAGACCGGATCATCCGTGACGATCTTGACCGGGTTTTCGTCAAAGTCTTCGTAATTCTCCCGGTCCACCGTGCCAGGCAGGGGCTGAGGCATAGCTTGCGGCGGCGCCATGGCCATGTCGTACTGGATCGCGCCGGCATAGCCATCTTTTTCCCGCGCTGTTGTGATTGTCTCTTGTGCGTCCAGAGACTTCTTAGGTTCAGCTTCCGTTACCGGGGTCTCTTTACCGATTGTCTCGTCGTCTTCGCTGTCATCCGTTTTTCTGTCGCAGGCGCTCAAAGCCAGAAGCGCGCCGATGGCGACAGAGGTCATGAAGCCGTGCCAGGCAGTACGGGGGGGAATAGGGGTGGATTGGTTGGAATGGGGCATGGGCGTTGTCCTCACGTTTGTGTGGTCACCAGATCACGCTAGGTCCGGAATGCGCCTGCCAAAGGGCGTCACTGTGACTTCTTTGTGACCTGGCCCGTAGCGACATGCTAATAAAGGGGGGATTTGATTTCAACGCAGGAGAATTGTGCCCCCATGACTTACACCTGTTTTAACGTCGATATCACCGACAGCGTGGCCCATATCCAACTGAAACGTGGCGACGCGTTGAACACGATGATTCCGGCTTTCTGGCAGGAATTGCCTGCGCTGGTGCGCGACATCGACGCCGAGGCCAAGGCCCGCGTGATCGTGATTTCCTCGACCGGCAAACATTTTACCGCCGGTATGGATCTTTCCGTGTTCGGCGCAAGCGGCAGCCTGCTGGAGGGGGGGGAGGCGGACGGCCAAAGCATGGGGCAAAAGCGCGAAGCATTCCGGCGCTTCGTGGGCGTGCTGCAGGAGACATTCAACGCGCTCGATGAGGCGCGCCTGCCGGTTCTGGCGGCGGTGCAGGGCGGGTGCATCGGTGCCGGGGTGGATCTCATTTCGGCCACCGACATGCGCTATTGCACGAAAGACGCCTTCTTTTGCATTCATGAAATCAATCTGGGGATGACCGCCGATGTGGGCACCTTCCCGCGTCTTTGTCATTTGATTCCGCAAGGGTGGGTGCGGGAGATGGCCTATACCGGCCGCCGCCTGCCCGCTGAAAAGGCCCGGCAGATCGGCCTGGTGAACGAGGTTTATG
>JAJFIO010000098.1 GCA_021774915.1 Alphaproteobacteria bacterium | reverse complement strand
TAAAGCACACATAATTTGAACTTAAATTCCACGCTTAAGACGTATGCTGACTTGTTGAGGGTGGATTCTATCAATTTTTCTTTTAATTGCCCCGGTGTTCTTCTGATTTGGGTGGAAGGTTTTGTTTGGCCCAGGTGCTGGTTTGTCAAAGAATTTCCGCGGGTTGACATCCTGCCGACATTCCCAATATAATCCCGAATAATCAAAAAATAACAAAATACTGTTTTGTTTCGCCTATGGGCGTTTCGACACCCCTGGATTCAGTTAGCAGAAGGATTGAGAGCGATTTGTCTCATAAAAATTTAAAAGGATGATGGACCCAATGGACAACGGAAAAGAATTTGAGAAGCTTGCATATGCCAGCCTGGAGAACAACAACCTTCAGGAGGCGGAATCTAATTTTCTGAAAGCTCTGAGTTTGATGGGAAAATCGGGAGACGATATCGGCCAGGCCTATGTATTGGGCAGTCTCGGGAACATCTGTTTTCAGAACCAACGTCTCGATATGGCAGAGGATTATTATTGCAAGTCTCTGGCATTGATGGAAAAGATCGCTGATGTTAAAGGTATGGAAAGTTCATTGGGAAATCTGGGGAGCGTTTATTTCTATCAGGGAAGCCTGGATAAAGCGGAAGAAAATTATAAGAAGGCTTTAGATTTGATGGTGAAACAAAAAGATGCCGAGGGGCAGGGGCTTTACTATGAGTATCTGGGCAACGTTCACTTGCAACGGGAAGCGTTTGATTCTGCCCGAGATTATTTTGCTAAAGCCTGCGATTGCCTGGATAGCACGAAGGATCAGGAGAAAATTCTGCAACTGCAGGAAAAATCCGGCTCCATTGACAAGCATCCCGGCTACCTCAAAAGCAGAGAAAGCGGGTTGCTTTCTGAGATTAAAGATATTGCCCAAAAAGGCGACAAGCGTGAGTTGTTGAGAAAATATCAGGATCTGGAGGAGGTGTATTTTAAAGGTGCTCGAATGGATAAGGTTGCCGAAACGACTCAACATTCCATTTCCATTTTTGAAGAACTGGGAGACAAGCATTCGGCGGGGATCTGTTATGGAAATCTGGCGATGACTTATCTGCAGGTCGGATTGACCGGTGATGCTAAAAATTTTGATCTTGCCGAGGAGAATTGCAAAAAGGCTTTAGACCTTATTCAGGAAGGGAAGGACAAAAGGCGGCAATCCTATTTGTTGGGGAGTATGGGTAATATTTGTTTGCACAAGCGGGATTTGGACAAAGCCTGGGATTATTACAGTCAATCCCTGAAAACCATGGAAGAGTTGGATGATGTTTTGGGGGAAGCGCGGAGCTACTCCAACTTGGGCAACGTTAAAACTCTGAAAAAAGATTGGGATGCCGCTAAGGAGAATCATCAGAAATCTCTCGAACTCATGGAAAAGATGGAAAACCGTCCAGGAATTGCGCAGGAAAGCGAGGCTTTGGGGGATATTTCAATTAAGAAAGGGGATTTGGAAGCCGCCGAATCTTATCTCAGTCAGGCCAGCGCCTTATTCGAGGACATGAAGGATTCAAAAAGTGTGAGTCAGGTTGAGGAAAAGCTGGTGTACATCATGAGCCAGCCCGAATACTTGAGTCGACGCAAGAAGGAACTTGAGGAAGCGCTGAAAAAACCTGAAGCCGTGAAGGACGATAAATTTAAAATCGCCCTCATGAGTGAGTTGGGTAATGCCCACTATTTGTCTCAGGAGCCTGATAAGGCGGTTGAGATGTTTAGTCAGGTGGTGACCTTGCAGGAAAAAGTAAAGGATGAGGCGGGGTGTGGCGAGACATTGGCAAGCCTCGGGAACGTTCAGTTTGAAAGTGACGATTCCAAATCAGCTGACGAAAGTTTTTCGAAGGCGATAAAAATTAAGGAAAACCTGCAGGAGTATCAGAGTCTTCCTGAATTGTATAAAAACCGTGCCAAAGCGCTGATGAAGCTGGGTAAGGTCGAGCTGGCCGAAAAGACGGTGATGAAATCCATCAAGCTGAATCAGAAGCTGGGAAACTCTGCGGGAGTTGTCAGCGACTATAGAAATTTGGGTGACATGTGTTTGCAGAGAACGGATTGGGCCGGAGCCGAACAGAATTACCTTAAAGCTTTGGAGCTAAACACGGCAAGCGACAATAAGCCGGAAATCGGGGAAGACAACAGAAATCTTTGTACCCTTTACGTTCAAAGGGAAAATTGGGCGCAAGCTGAAAAGTATGCCCTCAAAGCTCATGAAGTTGCCGAGGGGCTTAAAAGTCTGCGCGCCGCTTGCTACGATGCCAGGAACCTTGCCAATATCTACAGCGAGAAAAAGGACCGGCAGAAGCAGGAAATCTATTTGGAAAAGGCCCTCGAAAAATCTTATTTGCTTAATGAGCCGAACGAAACCTGCTTCGACCTTAGAGCCCTGGGTAATTATAATATGGACCGGGGTTATAAAGAAAAAGCGAAGGAAAAATTTCAAGCTTCCTTCGATATTTCCGAAAAAAATGGCAACAAAAAAGCATTGGCGGAAGATTACCGTAACTTGGGGAATCTTTGCTTTAGTAACGGGCAAAGGAGAGAAGCGGAGGACAGTTACCTGAAGGCCTTGAAATTGACTGAAGAAATTGGCGATAAGGTAGGAACTGCGCAGGACATGACCTACCTTGGAAATTTGCGTTTCAAGGAAGGGCAATTCGATGAAGCCGAAAAATATTTCGATCAGGCGAATGAAACTTTTGCAGCCGGGAAAAGCCTGGGCAATCAGATTCAGCTTTGTCTGACGCTGGCACGCATGGAAATGATTGTGAGCCGCAAAGATCCAGCGGAAAAATACCTGGATCAGGCCAGGGCCATTGCAAAGGAGATGGGGGACCCTGAGCATTTGATGAAAGCAATTCAAGAGATTGATAAATTGAAAGACTCAGTCGACAAAAAATAGCGCGACCCGAGCCAGTACCTTGAAAAAATGTAATCGTTTTTCCTATGAGTCGAATGGGAGAAAATCTTAAAGTAGATTAGTAGGAAAATTCTTTGTTTTTTAGTTGTATATAAATGTGCAAGTAATGTGATTTTCTCTGAATTGTTCGTCTAAAATTTTAGAAAGTAAATAGTGTTGTAGAGTTTTTAATTAATTATTAGTTGTTATTTCAGGGGGTTAGAGTACTTCTTCAGGTAAATGATCCGAAGGAAATTAAGGCGGGGAAATTAGTAGGAAAAATTCAAGGGTTTCCCCCGGTTTTCTCACAAAAAAGTTTAGTGTATTTTCTTGACAACTGTGTGGAAATTAAATATAAAGTGATCATCTAGGTTAGAAGAAGTATAAGAAATCCCTGTTAACCAGTGTTAATCACTGCAATTATTTCGAAATAGGGTGTATGAAAGTAACCTATAGTCCCCAACTCATGGAAGAGGCCGTCTTCCGGTACCTGAATCATCATGAACGTTCAGGATATCGTGCGGATTACGACGAGTATCATTCTCTCGCTGATCCTATATATGAACTGCCTGAAGACGACCGTGAAGAAGCATTTGAAAAGGTCAACCGAATTTTCTTTGTTGA
>JAJFIO010000097.1 GCA_021774915.1 Alphaproteobacteria bacterium | reverse complement strand
AAATCCGGCGCCAGTTTTGAAGATGAGGGTGAAACCGAGGAAAGCGCGCGGGAGGATTATCGTAAAATTGCCGAGCGCCGGGTTCGATTGGGCTTGGTTCTGGCGGAGATCGGCCAGCAGAACAAAATCGATGTCTCTGAGCAGGAAATCACCCGTGCCCTCAGTGATCGAGCCCGCCAATTCCCGGGACAAGAGCAGCAGGTTTATGAGTTCTACACCAAGAATCCTCAGGCGCTGGCGCAGATCCGCGCCCCACTTTTTGAAGACAAGGTGATTGATTTCATTGTGGAATTGGCTGATGTAACTGAGAATAAAGTCAGTCAGGAAGATCTCTTTGCTGATCCGGAAGAACAGGCCGAAAAAGACAAAAAGAAAAAGACCCAAGCTAAAAAGAAAGCTGCCCCCAAGAAAAAGGCGGCAGCGAAGAAAAAGCCCGCAGAAACCGGTTCTAGCGACTAAGACGGAGCTTTTTCTCAGGAGCGTTTATGTCTTGGTAACCGAATCAGAGGCCATAATGCGGCATCTCACGCCAGTTCGGCATGGGGAAGGGCGTGCGGTCGCGTAAACCATCACCTAAAATCGCTGCTCTTTTCCGAACCATCAATGTTTATGTGTCAGGATCTTGGATAGTATGAATGGATGACGTTCTGTGCGGAGGCGCATTTGATCCATTCGCCCATGTCTTTGATGGGATTCTTCTCCAAGACTTCTTATATTGGAACAAGAGAGTCGCAGTATAATATCGATCCCCATCCATGAGTCCTGGAAAACAACACGAAAAGAGGGTGCCAAAACAATAAGATGACTGAGCCACAAGAAATTTACATGAATACGCTCGTGCCCATGGTCGTGGAACAGACCAATCGCGGCGAGCGGGCATATGACATATTCTCACGCCTCCTGAAGGAGCGCATCATCTTCATCTCAGGTCCGGTTGAAGATATGGTGGCTGGTCTTGTTACCGCTCAGCTTCTGTTTCTTGAGGCCGAAAACCCCAAAAAAGACATCTCGATGTATATCAATTCTCCAGGCGGCGTGGTGAGCAGCGGCCTGGCGATGTACGATACGATGCAGTATATACGTCCCGAAGTCTCGACGATGTGTATCGGCCAGGCTGCGTCCATGGGTTCGCTCCTGCTGGCGGCGGGCGCTCCGGGCAAACGTTATTTATTGCCCAATTCCCGGGTTATGGTTCATCAACCTTCTGGCGGATTTCAGGGGCAGGCGTCTGACATTGCCCGCCATGCGGAGGAAATTGCCAAAATCAAACACCGGCTTAACCAGATTTATGTCCAGCATACCGGGCAAAGTCTGGAGAGTGTGGAGCAAGCTCTGGACCGGGACAATTTTTTGAGTGCGCAAGAAGCGCTCGAATTTGGGATTGTCGATGAAATACTGGAACATAGGCCCGTACCGGATGGAAGTGACGAATAAGCTTGAAAACAGGTGATTTAGCCCCAAAAATACCAATAATGAGACGAAACATTGTAAATTGGTGCGATCATTGCATCTGAGGGGTATGGGTAAGAAAAAAGCATGAGGACACGACTGCTTGAT
This sequence comes from Alphaproteobacteria bacterium, assembly GCA_021774915.1. Lineage (GTDB taxonomy): Bacteria > Pseudomonadota > Alphaproteobacteria > SMXP01 > SMXP01 > JAJFIM01. The sequence goes on along the minus strand of JAJFIO010000097.1, from coordinate 6,153 downwards.
GACCACGCCTTAATGAATTCTTGATTGGCCCTAGGATATCGTGCTGATATTCTAAATGGTCAGCGAAAGGCGATCGGATGATGCGGAAAATGCTTTTTGTTAGCCCTGCATGAGACTTTAGGAATGAAGCACTAAAGAAGTACGGGAGAGTTTATGAGCAAGGTGAGTAACGGCGAGAATAAAAATACACTGTACTGCTCGTTCTGCGGAAAGAGCCAGCATGAAGTGCGCAAGCTTATCGCTGGGCCGACAGTTTTCATCTGCGACGAATGCGTCGAGCTCTGCATGGATATCATCCGTGAAGAAAATAAGAGCTCGCTGGTCAAATCTCGCGATGGAGTGCCGACGCCTCAGGAAATCAACAGCGTTTTGGATGACTATGTTATCGGCCAGGTTCATGCCAAGCGTGTTTTGTCCGTGGCGGTCCATAATCACTATAAGCGGCTTAGTCATTCCGCCAAATCGAACGATGTTGAACTGGCCAAATCGAACATTCTGCTGATCGGTCCGACAGGTTGCGGTAAAACGCTTCTGGCGCAGACGCTGGCTCGTATACTGGATGTGCCGTTCACCATGGCGGATGCGACCACGCTAACCGAAGCGGGTTACGTCGGCGAGGATGTGGAAAACATCATTTTGAAACTCCTTCAATCGGCCGACTATAATGTCGAGCGCGCGCAACGCGGGATTGTTTATATCGACGAAGTCGACAAGATCAGTCGCAAATCCGATAATCCTTCCATCACCCGCGATGTGTCGGGCGAAGGTGTCCAACAAGCACTTCTGAAAATTATGGAAGGAACGGTTGCGAACGTACCGCCGCAAGGAGGCCGCAAGCACCCGCAGCAGGAATTTCTTCAGGTCGATACGACCAATATCCTGTTCATCGTCGGCGGCGCCTTCGCCGGATTGGAGAAGATAATCTCTAACCGTGGCGATAGCACTTCAATAGGCTTTAGTGCCTCCGTCAAGGCCGAAGACGACCGCAGAACAGGCGAAATATTTGCCGAAGTCGAGCCGGAAGATTTGTTGAAATTCGGTCTGATTCCTGAGTTTGTCGGACGTGTGCCTGTGCTAGCCACTTTGGAAGATCTGGATCAGGATGCCCTGATTGAGATTCTCACCAAGCCGAAAAATGCGCTGGTCAAGCAATATGAACGTCTCTTCGATATGGAAGGGGTGAAGCTGGCTTTTTCTGATGATGCCTTGAACAGCATTGCGAAAAAAGCAGTTGCGCGTAAAACCGGCGCACGTGGGTTAAGATCCATCCTCGAATCGATTTTACTCGACACCATGTTTGAATTACCGACTTTGGACGGCGTGGAAGAAGTGGTGATCAACGGGGAAGTTGTTGAGGGTCGCGCCCGGCCACTTTACATCTATTCTGAGCGGCAGGACGACGTTGAAACCAGCGCTTAATGCCCTTTGACTTCATGATTGAGGTAAAAAAGCGGGTTTGAGGGGCGATGTGGTGTTCAAGGGGGTTGAAGGGGAAGCATCCTGTGGCCACTTATAGCCATGTGGGATCTGATCCGGCGAGTGGCCCAATCTCGGGAAAGTGTCGGAATCAGATGTCCTTGTGGATGTGATCTTAACGCCCAGTCCAGTATCATTGATGTGTAAATACCGACCCTTGGCGCTCGTGCAGCTTCAAGGGAGTTAAGAGGAGAGGTCATGGACGACCCCAAGCAAAAAGATGTAACCGTTTCACCGCCGGAAAATGAGGACGTTGGGGTCTACCCTGTTCTGCCTCTGCGGGACATCGTCGTGTTTCCTCATATGATCGTTCCGCTTTTTGTGGGTCGCGAGAAATCCGTGCGCGCGTTGGAAGATGTCATGCAGGACGACAAGCAGATTCTGCTGGTGGCTCAGAAAAATGCGGCGGACGATGACCCCTTGCAAGAAGATATATATACCGTAGGCACGATTGCCTCCGTTTTGCAGTTATTGAAACTTCCCGACGGCACCGTGAAAGTCCTGGTGGAAGGTGGCGCGCGTGCGAAGGTTGATTCATACACTGAAAATCAGAATTTCTTTCAAGCAAAAGCGCATACCATTCCCGATGATGTGACCTCTGATAATGAAACAGAAGCACTGTCACGCACAGTGATCGCTCAGTTCGAGCAATATGCCAAGCTCAGTAAAAAAGTGCCGTCTGATGTCGTGCATTCGATCACGTCAATCGACGATCCGTCTAAACTCGCGGATCAGATTGCGGCGAATATGGCCATCAAGATCCCCGAGAAGCAGGAGCTGTTGGAAATCGAAAGTGTAGCGGCGCGGCTGGAGCGCGTATTTTCCTATATGGAAGGGGAAATCGGTGTCCTTCAGATCGAGAAAAAGATCCGGAACCGGGTCAAGCGCCAGATGGAGAAAACGCAAAGAGAATATTATCTTAACGAGCAAATGAAAGCCATCCAGAAAGAACTGGGTGAAGGCGATGACGGCAAGGATGATTTAGGGGAACTTGAAGAGCGGATCGAGAAAACCAAACTCTCCAAGGAAGCGAAGACCAAGGCCCGAAGCGAGTTGAAAAAACTGCGCCAGATGAGCCCTATGTCGGCCGAGGCCACAGTGGTTCGAAATTATCTGGATTGGTTGCTGTCGATCCCGTGGGGAAAACGCGGCAAGGTCAACAATGATATTAAGGCCGCCGAGAAAATTCTCGACGAAGATCATTACGGCCTGGAGAAGGTCAAGGAACGTATCCTTGAATATCTTGCCGTTCAGCAGCGCACGACCAAACTTAAAGGACCGATTCTGTGCCTCGTTGGCCCTCCAGGCGTTGGTAAAACTTCTCTGGGACGCTCGATCGCGCGGGCCACGGGCCGTGAATTTGTGCGCATGTCATTAGGCGGCGTACGGGACGAGGCTGAAGTACGCGGACATCGCCGCACCTATATCGGCTCGCTGCCGGGCAAAATCATTCAGTCGATGAAAAAAGTGAAGAACGTCAATCCGTTTTTCCTGCTGGATGAGATCGACAAATTGGGCGCCGATTTTCGGGGTGACCCTTCGGCGGCTTTGCTGGAGGTGCTGGACCCCGAGCAAAACAACACCTTCCAGGACCACTATATGGAAGTGGATTACGATCTTTCAGACGTTATGTTCGTGACCACTGCGAACACCCTGAACATGCCCCAGCCATTATTGGACCGAATGGAGATCATCCGTATACCGGGTTACACGGAAGATGAAAAAGTTGAAATTGCCAAGCGGCACCTCATCGCGAAACAGATTGAAAATCACGGTCTGAAAGAAGGTGAGTGGAAAATCAGCGATGCCGCATTGCGTGATTTAATTCGTTATTACACGCGGGAAGCAGGCGTGCGGAATCTTGAACGTGAACTGGCTAATCTGACACGGAAAGCGGTGCGGGAAATCATTTCCAATAAGGTCAAGAAAGTTCATCTCACCCAGAAAAATCTGGGTAAATATGCCGGCATCCAGAAATATCGTTATGGTGAAATTGAAGGTGAAGACCAGATTGGCGTTGTCACGGGCTTGGCGTGGACGGAAGTCGGCGGCGAATTGCTGACGATTGAATCGGTGGTTGTTCCCGGTAAGGGCCGGATGACTCCGACCGGTAAATTGGGCGAAGTGATGAAGGAATCCATCTCGGCGGCCAATTCTTATGTTCAATCGCGCAGCGCGGATTTCGGGATCAAGCCGACTCTGTTTCAGCAGAAAGATATTCACGTTCATGTGCCTGAAGGCGCAACACCAAAAGACGGGCCCTCGGCGGGTGTCGCCATGGCGACCTCCATCGTGTCGGTGCTGACCGGCATCCCCATACATAAAGACATCGCGATGACCGGTGAGATCACACTGCGCGGACGGGTGCTTCCCATTGGCGGTCTGAAGGAAAAGCTTCTGGCGGCTGTGCGCGGCGGCATTATAACGGTCCTGATCCCCCAGGAGAATGAAAAAGATCTGGCGGATATTCCCGCCAATGTCATCAATGCCCTGAAGATCATCCCGGTCTCGACCGTGGACGAGGTTCTCAAACATGCTCTCATTCGGCCTTTGGTGGCGATCGACTGGGACCCGGAAGAGAATGTCGTCCAGGCCGTCGCCGAATCCGGCAAGAAGGGTGAAAGTGATTCGCTGGTGACCCATTAGGGGCCCGAATATCCCCCGCAAAACTGCGCTCAGGGCCGCGGAGCGCCCTTGTAAGGGGCGGAATTGAAGCCATTTGGGCAAAACAGGAGCCCAAAAGCGGCATTTTCTTTCGAAAAACCCGGATTTCCGCCGTTTTTTCTTTGACCCCTCCCGGTGGGGGGTCCATACTCCGCGGCGTATCGAAGAAATTCTTCTTGCGTCTTCACTAGCATTGAATTTTAAGGGGTTCACATGAACAAGAACGACTTGATAGCGAAAGTGGCCGAGGCTGCGGATTTGTCGAAAGCCGATGCAACGCGGGCTGTCGATAGTATGTTTGACATTATCACCTCATCCCTCACGGGCGGTGACGAAGTGCGACTGGTGGGCTTTGGCACATTTGCTGTCTCCAAAAGAGCGGCCAGCACGGGGCGCAATCCGCGCACCGGCGAGCCGATGCAAATTCCGGCCTCCATGCAGCCGAAATTCAAGGCGGGTAAAGGCCTGAAAGATGCTGTCAATCACAGGTAAATTTGGCCTGAGCTGAGTATCGCGGTCGGCCGCTCTTTTAACCAAAGGGCGGTCGGTTTGCGTTGGATCCGGGTGATGCATAGAGTGTTTCCAGGAAAAGCGGCCACCGGTTTTCCTTGCCGAAACACGGCGAAACAACAACTTAGGGTCAGGTTTTGATTCATCAAAATCGAAAAGACCCTAGGGCGGTTAGCTCAGTTGGAAGAGCACCTCGTTTACACCGAGGGGGTCGGAGGTTCGAGCCCTTCACCGCCCACCAGATTTAAAAAAAGTGGGTCCCTTGTTCTGAACGCTTATCTGTTTGATGCTGCCCGCCAGCACGGGTGCTCAGGCGTTGACAAGAGCAGGGGTCTGCCGTAAATCAACCTCTCTTCCAAGATATCCCCCCGCATATCATTTATGCTCATTCGGGATGCAAAAGGGGGTGTAGCTCAGTTGGTTAGAGCGCTGGCCTGTCACGCCAGAGGTCGCGGGTTCGAGTCCCGTCACTCCCGCCATATCCCCTTGGGTCCGACCCGGAGACATAGGTAACAGAATGTACCTAAGACATGGGTGACAGTCTCGTGCCGAACGGACTGTCGATTGTTTGCAATGTTCTTTGCTCCAGGTCAATATATCCCAGATCGTAGTGCATGAAGCTGATCAGCCAGATGTCCTCATCCAACTGGAGAAGTTTTCCTCATGATTGGGTGCACGCCTGTTGGCAAGGGCTTGATAACACATGGAAATAAGAAAACTTTATTCGTCACGCACCGCCTTGTCCGCCTGAGTTTGTCCACTTCAGTTGCCACTGCCCTCATTATAAAGGTCATCAGCGATGCGATGGTATCGCTTCATGAGGGAGTGAGTCCATGTCTTTTCGATTTGGAAGACGATCCGTAGAAAGACTTTCTACTTGTGATGAACGCTTGGTGCGGGTCGCGCATCGCGCGCTTCTTCTTTCTCCGTTTGATTTTTCCGTAATCATTGGTCATCGGACCCGGGACGCGCAGATGGCGGCCATTACCAGCGGGCGTTCAAAACTGAAATGGCCCCAATCCAGACATAATGCGAAGCCTGCCCTAGCCATGGACCTCGCGCCCTGGCCATTGGATTGGTCAAACGCCATGCGGTTTCATGTTCTGGCCGGAGTGGTTTTCGCGGCTGCGGGGTTTGAGAAGGTGAAACTTCGCTGGGGTGGGGATTGGGATGGGGACTGGTCGGCGGCGGACCAGAATTTTCACGACCTGCCGCATTATGAATTGGTGGAGTAAGATTATGCTGATTTTATTATGGATCCCCGTTATGGCGGGGTTGAATCGTCTGAGAGGGCTGTCGGTCGACGTGCCCTGGCGCTGGGTTTACTGGATTGCCTTGGGGCTCTTGTGTGTTGTTTGGGTTTTTTATGGCATTGAGGCGGCGCTCGTGACGAGCCTGTCTTTTGCGCTTTACGGTATGATCGGGTGGGGCGCCTATATGGACATGGGAAGCTGGAACAAAGACCTTGAAGAAAAAGAAGATCCCCTCATCGATCTTCTGATC
>JAJFIO010000096.1 GCA_021774915.1 Alphaproteobacteria bacterium | reverse complement strand
ATTGCGTCATATAGCTGTCCGCATAGGACTGGAACTCGGCATCATTCTTGTATTTGAAACTAATCCGTTCGAACAGATCATCCTGCTTCATGCTCACCAACCGTTTGGCAAAAAGATTCCTGTCGCCATTGACATAGCTCTGCACCAGATCGACGGGCGGATCTGTCTCCAGGGCCCTGTCGAGGTCAACGGTCAGCGCCTGCAGGGTTTCAATGGCGTGGAGTGACGTGCGCGAGACATCCGGTGAAGAGGCCCCGCTGGGCGCGGTATAGGTTGTTCCGCTCTCGTCATCCGCACCGGTTTCGACGGCGGCCAGAATCTCCCGCCATCTCATATTGGGTATGGCTTTCAGCCGCTGGAGGGGGGAGGTCAGGGGCGTGGTTTCCGGGGGCGTGTCAGGCAAGTCCGGTGTGGTGGGCTCGGGAGATATTGTTTCGGGTGCTGACGATGCTGTGTCCTGCGCCGCCGCCGCCGCCGCTGCGCCCGCCCGGTCTGCCTTTTCCTCCGGGCCCGCCGTGATGGCCAGATCCAGGCGTGCCGTGGGTACGGGGGGTTGGCCGTCTTCTGGGTCCCGGCTACCGAACTGTCGCAAGCGCCGGGCCAGGCGTTTGGCCAGGCCATCATAGTCACCCCGATCCGGCGGCGCGCTTTCGTCTTCTTGCGCGCGGGTTTGATCCGGCTCGGGCAAGCCCGGCTGAGCGCGTACCGGTTCTCTGGGTTCTCTGGATTCGCTGGATTCGGCGATCTCGGGCGCTGGTATCGCCACAGGCCCCGTTTCGGCCTCACCCCTCACGTCGATTGTCTCAGGCGCTTCTGGGGGGGCTTCTGCCCGCGCTGCCGGGGTAGTAGACGCCTCCTGCGCGCGGGGCGTCAGGTTAGAACTGTTTGGAAGATTTTCAGACGGGCCTTGCTGTATTTGGGTTTCGGTCTGGCGGGGGTCCAATACCGACGGGGGTGTTTGCGCCAGACTCGGCGCGACGGGGCCGGGTGTCACCAGGGCGCCGCCTCCCAGTAATTCCCCCAGCGTATCATATTGCGCTTTGAGACGGGTCTGGAATGCCTTGTCCAGGACATGCGCCCGCGCTGCGGTGTTCTCGGCAACTTCAGTAAAAGTTTTGAGTTGCTCTTCGATTACTTCGCGGATGTGGTGCGCGCTCTGTTTCGCGCGCTCAGGAAACTGGGCCATATGGGAATCCAGATCCTTCAGCGCGCTTTCCAGATGCCCTCCTGCGTCGCTGGCGGCGGTCTTGATGCGCGCGGCGGCTGCGGCAAGATTATCAGTGGACCCGTCCACCAGTTCTCCGGCGGCGGTGATTTCGTTTTGGATGTCTTGCACATAAACACCCAGTTTTTCTCTGGATGTCTGGGCTGCCCTGTCAATCAGGTTGCCGGTGTTTTCAAGCCGTGTTTCAATTTCTTTGACATGTTGGTCGAATGTGGTTTGTGCGTGTGATGCAGCGTCCCGCGCCGCCTGGCCCGCTTTGGCGATGTCCGCTTCCAAAGACTGAGTACCATTACCAAAAGATTCTCCGGCTTTGGTCATGGCGTCTGTTGCCGCTTCGCCAATGCGTTGGGAGACCTCATCCATTTTTGTCGAGAGATGCCGCGCCGTGTCGTCGATGCTGTGATGAGCAGAGGAAAGTTGATCGCGGATTTCCGAAAAGCGCATATCGATGGCGCTTTGTGTGGCATTCATCGCATCAGCAGTGGCCTGACCGGTTCCTTGCGCCATCTGGGAGATATGTTCGCGTAGAGTCTCGGCTTCGGTCTCCATGTCGTGCCGAATGGAGGAGGCGCCCAGCCGCAATTGGTCGGAGGACTCCGTCAATGTGCTTTGCAAATGCGCCGCGCCTTCTTCCAATGTGGATTTGGTGTCGGACAGCATGGCGTGTACGGAGCTGTTCATTGATCCGCCAATTTCTCCAAGAGATGAGTGGACCTGATCCACCGCTTCTCCCACCCAGTGTTGGGTCGATGCCAGTTGTGACCTGATCTCTTCGAACTTGCTTTCGAGATGTGCCTTTGTTGTCTGTACTGCTTGACTTGCCGCCCGGTCCACAGCGGCGCTTGAACCGGAAATTTGTTCAGCGAGGGTAGAGAGTTGCGAATCGAGCTTGGACATGACGCCGCGGGAGGCTTGTTCCAGGGCGTCACCCGATTTCTCGATGCTCTGTTGCAAGGCCTCGGCGTATTCCTCAAAACTTGCATGGGAGTGCAAGGCCGCATTATTGGCCTGAACACCCGCTTCGCTGATGGTGGTGGCCATCTGTGCGGCGCGGGCTTTGATGGCGGCGCAGGCAGTATCGGTGGCTTGGGTGGCGGATTGCGCCGCGCGGGTGAGGGCGGCGGCGGCTTCGTCAGCGCCGATGCGCACCGATTGAGCCTGTTGTTTAAAGTCATCGCCGACGGCTGAGGCGCGCCCGGCGGCCCCCTCTATGGCGCCTTCCAGTTCCCGCGCCGACAGGGAGATTGCTTCTTCGATGCGCCGGGCCTCACCGGCGGCCAGTTCGGCGACCTGGGCCAGCAGATCTCGTTGCCGTTCGAAACCCGCTTCCAGTTTGGCGTTTTCCTGGGCCAGCTTTTCGGTGGCCTCGCCGATCGCCGCGCGTTGTTTGTCATAGCGTCCGGCAATGATATCGGCCCGGGTGAGGGCGGCATCGGCCACCGCTTCCAGTTTGGCGCATTGGTGATCAAGTTCGCGGCTGGCTTTCTGGCTGGTCTGGCTGGCGGTGCTGGCGGTGCCTTCAAAAGCTTCCATGCGGGCTTTAAGCACTGTGTCAGCGCCCTGAATTTTATCAAATGCCAGGGTTGACGCTTCTGTCAGGGCTTGAGTTTGCCCTTTCAGCGTTTCGGTCAGGGCGCCGCCTTGCCCATCGAGCTGTTTGGTCAGGGATTCCAGCTCTTCCCGCTCCCGGGACAGCATGGCGCGCACCGCTTCGATGCGCTCTTCGGCCTTGTCCGACGTTCGGGTCAGATTTTCCGTGTGCTGGTAGATTTCTTCTTCTAACGCGGTGATTTTTGTCGCCACGCCGCCGATGGCGGTCTCCAATCCATCGACTTGGCGGCGCACCGCGTGGCCCAGCCGTGTCACTTCCCGGGCGGCGCTGTCTTCGGGTTGGCTGAGATGCAGAGCGATGTTCGCCAGGGTCGCGGCGGTGGCGCTGAGTTCCTGGGCGCGCCGCAAAGTGAGGGCCACCATCCAGATGAAGGCCACCGGCAACAAAAGCCCGGCCACCAGTTGCACTTGCAAGAGAGGTGACGCGCGCAACAATCCTGCTAAGCCATAGAGTCCATAGACAAATCCTCCCGCGCCGCCAATCCAGAACAGCGATAAGCTGAGCGCGGCAATGTGGACCCACATCCCTTGAGGCACGCGCCGGGTCTCCGCTGCCGGTGACGGCGGCATGTCGGAAGGGTCCGCCGATGCCATATGCGTCATCTGCCGGGATGAATTGGGCGTTTCAAGGTCAGGCAGTTCAAGGCGTTGCATGGGTGACATCTCGCCAAAGGAGTGGGTTTGGCCCTTCATAGCAGTGAGGCGACGGGCGCGCAGCCTCTTGGTTAACAAATATTTAACCTTTATTGAACCGATGAAGTCAAAAAGAGTGCGGAGCCCAAGCTGGGGCGCTCGACAAATGGCCTTCAGCCGATCACTATGGCGAGATGGTGGACGGGCTCATGAACTTTACTCTTCCAACTCAAATGCCTGTCAGACCAACCCCATTATATATGTATTGATCATTAGGAGGACCCCCATGAAAGACGCCGTACTTGTCTCCACTGCCCGCACACCGATCGGCAAAGCGTATCGGGGGGCTTTTAACGACACCCATGGCGCGGTTCTGGGCGGCCATGTGATTGCTCAAGCCGTGGAGCGGGCGGGCGTTGATCCAGCCGAAGTCGAAGACGTCATCATGGGCTGCGGCCTGCCCGAGGGTGCTACGGGGAGCAATATTGCCCGCCAATGCGTGATTCGCGCGCGTTTGCCGGTCACGTCGAGCGGCACCACGGTCAACCGCTTTTGTTCTTCGGGGCTTCAGGCGATTTCCATGGCGGCGCAGCGGGTGCTGGTGGATAATGTGCCGGTCATGGTCGGCGGCGGGCTGGAATCCATCTCTCTGGTGCAAAACGAACACGCCAACGCCTACCGGCTGGTCGAACCCGGCGTGCAGGAAATGAAACCGGGGATTTATTATCCCATGCTGCAAACCGCCGAGATCGTCGCCGCGCGCTACGGCATCTCCCGCGAAGCCCAGGATGAATACGCCCTGCAAAGCCAACAGCGCACGGCCGCGGCGCAAGAAGCGAACAGGTTCGATGATGAGATCGTGCCCCTGGCCACGGTGATGAAGGTGATGGACAAGGAGACGAAAGAAATCTCGGACAAACAGGTGACCCTCACACAAGATGAGGGTAATCGCCCGAGCACCACTCTTGAGGGGCTGAACGGATTGAAGCCGGTCGCGGGCGATTTTATCACCGCCGGGAACGCCAGTCAGCTTTCCGATGGCGCTTCGGCCTGCGTCGTGATGGAGGCTAAGCTTGCCGAGCAGCGGGGCCTTGAGCCGCTCGGGATCTATCGCGGCCTGGTGGTCGCCGGGTGTGAGCCTGACGAGATGGGCATCGGCCCGGTTTTTGCCGTGCCTAAATTGCTGGAACGCAACGGCCTCAAAGTGGATGATATCGGCCTTTGGGAGTTGAACGAAGCCTTTGCGGTGCAGGTGCTTTATTGCCGGGACAGACTGGGCATTCCTAATGACCGACTTAACGTGGATGGCGGGGCGATTTCGGTCGGGCACCCTTACGGCATGTCGGGCGCGCGCATGGTCGGCCACGCGCTCATCGAAGGCAAGCGCCGAGGGGTGCGCTATGTGGTTGTCACCATGTGCATCGGTGGCGGCATGGGCGCGGCGGGCCTGTTCGAAGTGGCGTGAGGCATTTTAATCTCACGGCGCTTAGCGCGTGCGCTCACGCCGCCCTCAGGGTGTGCGGCTGCGATAGACATAGACCGAACCGTCGCCCAGGGTTCCGGAGAATTTTTGAGCAAGTTCAAAATCGGTTTCGAGCTTTTCCAGAATTTCCGGATAATGCACTTTCGTATGTGCGGAGAACGCATAGACCAGCCAGGTGCGTGCGCCCCGCGCCCGGAGATTGCCCAAATCTTCGCTGGTTTCAATCACGTTCCATGCGGGCGCGTAATATTTTGAAAAGGGAAGCGCCGCCAATCCAACCGAGGCGACAACGTCGCCGGGGCCACGTGTCGCTTCTATAAAATTGCGCGCCCCGAGAAAATCCTGTTTGGGCATACGGTAATTGGGCGGCAGCAGGAACAGCGAACAGATCACAGCGGCAGAGGATGCCAGCAGGCTCAAACTTTTTCCGTTTACCCTCCAGCGTTCCTGAGTCTGCAGTTTGTCGGCTAAAAAGTCCGAGACCACAAAAACGCCGTGCACCAGAAACAGAAAAATAAATCCCAGATCGATAAAGAAATAGCGCGGCCAGATGCGGAACGACAGCGCTAGCAGGATGACAAGCGTGAGGGGGATATGAATGATAAAAAAGGATGTAAACACCGGGTGCTGTCTGAACAGGCTAATCACACCGATGATTAAAAACACCAATACGGCGGGAATGCCGACACTCATGACGAATCCCAATTCCTGTAAATTCCGGAGCACTTCCAGGATGGTCCAAAGCGGATTTGTCCACTCCTTCACCGTCACCTCAGCGCTACCCGAATCGGACATGGCGCCAAACGCGTCGATCATTTGCGGGATGAGAACGACATAAAGCGCCAGAGTGAGGGCGCCGCCTAGCGCAAAGCCGAACAAAGGCTTCAGCCCGGAGATGTTTTCAAAACGGTCCTGCACTATTTCAGCGGTGGCGCCCAAAGCCAGATGACGCCGCGCCACCAGCACAAGATAGACAAGACCATGCGCGGCAAAGGAGAAAACCGCTGAGAGATGCGTGTACATGGCGACCGCCACGGCAAACCCATAGACCACCCACGATGCCCAAGAGGGCCGCCTGATATTTCGGATAAAAAGCGCCGTCGCCACCAGCACCCAGAAAATCAGGCCGGTATAGCCGCGCGCATTTTGGGAAAACCAGATGTGGTGATACGACACCGCCAGCAGCAGCGCTGAAAAACGCGCTTCCCATGGGCTCAACACTTGAGAGCCCAGCCACCACAGCGCCCAGACGCTGCCCACCCCGAACAGCACCGCAGGCGCTCTTAAGGCCCAGGCGCTTTCTCCAAAAAGGGCCACCATGCCCTGCGCTTCAAGGCTATAGAGAATATGATTGTTGAGCGTGGTGTATGAGGTGAGCAGTTCATGCGTAGGCAGACGAACAAAATCGACCAGGGTCAACACCTCGTCATACCACAATCCGGCGTCCAGCTTAATCACCCGCAGGATCAGCGCGATCGCTAAAATGCCGCTAAGCCAGAGCCAGTCCGTGCGCCGCATGATCATGGTGTCTCTTTCGATGAAAATTGATTTTTCCAGCGGTCGATCATCTGCCTCGGCGGGGCGATGTTGATATCTAGCGGTCCACGGATCATTTCCTCCAGCCGGGTAAAGTCATCGCGTTCCACGGTCGGCAGGCCAAAATCACGGCCCATCTCACGCGCCCTATTGTCGATCTCCACAATAATGGCGCGGCGGCCTTTTTGCAGGGCGCGGATGCCGCCATGCAGACGGTTGCCGACATAATCGAGGTCGAGGTTTGAGGCCAGAAGATCGTCGAAAGCCCTCAGACTGGGATTGATGAAAATAAGGTCCGGGTCCAACGCTTTGGCGTAGGCGTAATCCGAACTGGTCTGAACCCAGATAGAAACCGTTTCATACTGCTCGCGCAGAATCTCAATCAAGCGCCGATCGGCTTGGCTGTCAGGAATATAGGTATTGATGGTCGTCACCACATGCGCGGCTTTTTCGCGCGGGAGCTTGGCGCAGTATTCGGGCGAGAACGCCCAAAGCGTCGGGCATCCGGTATTGACCACATTGGTGATACCGATGGCGGCCAGCATGTCTTTTGTGTAAGTGTCCCGCACCGAATGAAGGTGTTTTTTGCTGAGCACGCGGCCCAGCAGCCAGCGCGTATAGGGATCCGGTTTCCTTTGGAACTGATACCATCCGCAGCCCATAAGAACGACATTCCGGCATAAAAAAGCATCAAGAATTGATAGTTTCCATACGGAGCGTATCCACATGCGCGAAGAAAGCAGATTGGTTCCCCCCGCAATGGCGAAATCAGACCGTTTGAGGAGATCCCGGCTTTTCCGGCCCATCCATTCATGGCTGGCGACGGAATAAGTAAATCTATCGCGAATCAAATCCGAGAGTTGCTCCCGGACGGCCTCCATGATGATCTGATCGCCCAGATTGGTGGAAGCGATGGAGGTGTCGAGCACGGTCATGGAATGCAATGCATTGCGCGGCGATTGGCTGAGGGCCATGTGCTCGGTCATTGCGCCTCCCCCGCTGCCTTTTGAGCGCGCACCGTAACGAGTACTTCGAAATCGGGGTCTCTGTGGTCAAGTTCTTGGGGCTCAAGCTCCTCGCTCGCCAAGCCGTGCAGAAAGCAGGTTGCCGCAAACACATTGCCATAAGACGACACGTCCAGTGTTGCGCCGGAAAAAGTTTCCTTGAACACAGCCTCGGCCGATTGCGTGGTGAAGTGCCAATATTCCCCCCAATCATCGCGGCCCAAGCGCCGCCCGATTTTTGCAATGCCTGCTGAGGTCAGCAGCAACACGCCGCCCGGCTTTAAAATACGGTGCAGGGTATGCAGGGCCAATTTGGGTTCATAAATCATTTGTATCGTCTGGGTAAAGATGATGCAGTCGAAACTGTTTGATGGGATATGGTCGGCTTGCGTCAGGTCGGCGACAATGGTGGCTTGCGCGTTGCCTGTTGTGTAATGGAGTATGTCTGTCTGAGTCACCCGGTCGTCACCGAATTTATTGATATAAAAGGGATCGCCCAGTTCCAGAACGCGGCCCTTGATATCGCCGGAATGTTTGCGCAGAAAATGCTCAATGTAATAGCGGTCGATGGGCAGGCCGCGATCCATGCCGAAAATGGGGCTGATGGGTGTCAAGCGCCGCAAATGGCCAAACTCGACCGTACCGGCGCGCACCCTTTGCAGACGATATTTCTTTTGCAGACGCACGATCCATGCGCGCGTGCTTTGCGGCGCGATCGTTTTGGCAAGGCCCATTAGTGCGGTGCGAAGGGTCATGTGTTCAAGCCCCTCATGCCTTGCGTGGCAAGCTGTTTGACGCCGCGCAAGGCCCGCCGCGCGCTTAAGTACCAATTGGCGCTTCCCTCCAGATAAGAGCGCCAGCGTTCAAGGTCGCGAAAGTAATACATCTCGATGCGCGGCACCTCAAAAAGATCGCTGCCTGCGCCCGCGCGCTGTAATCTCGTGCCTACGGAAATATCGTAGGCTTTGGCGATTTCTTCGCGCACGTGTGCATTGGCGTGGCCGTAAGGCGGGGCGAAGCTGGCGGGCGTCTTTCCGGTGTGCTGTGCAATGTCATCCTTGCAGCTTCGAATTTCCCGGCGCAGATCGCCTTGCGACAGGCTCGTCAAATCGGCATGGGTGACGCTGTGCCCGCCGAAGGCGATACCCTCATCACTGAGCTTTTTCACTTGTTCCCAGGTAAGCAGAGGCCGGGGTTTTTCGTTAGCGCCGCGCCAATCTTCCGCGCCGCCGATCTTTCCCGATGGCAAAAAAACAGTAGCGCTCCAGCCGTGGCTTTTGAGGCAAGGAAAGGCGTGTTCGGCAAAATCTGCGAACCCGTCGTCAAACGTAATCGCTACCGGGCGCGGCGGCAGGTCGGTTTTGCCCTGATGCCAGGCGGTAAAATCGGACAGGGAGATAACCTGATAATCGCACGCCTCCAAGGTCTCCATCTGCCCACGGAATATATCAGGCGTGATGCTGGTTGGCCCCGGCTCATAAGAGATTGAATGATACATGAGAATATCGACCTCAGAGGGAGACACATCGGCGCGCGGGGTCCCGGTCATGAGATCAATCCTCAACAACGTGAGATTCGAATTCTTGGCGGTAATCGGCCCAGCGGCCCCAGTCAAACTCCCCGCCGGGTCCGAAACAGTCACTGGCGGCATAGGCCATGGTCATAGCGTGGTGGGTGTTGTCATGGGCGAAAAGGCCCTGGCGGCCGAAAGTGAGTAATCCGCTCAAGCCGTTCAGCCATTCATCCATCACATTGAAATGGGTTTCGTAATTGCGATCATAGACCGGATAAGCTTGCCTGAGGCGGCGCGTGACGACTTTTTTAATGGGTGCGGTGACGGGCAGACCGACACCGGCGAGCCAGCCGCAGAACCGCTCCCCTAATTCTTTATCTGACAGACCCCATTCCAATTCTTGCGGATCGGAAGGCAGTTCAGCGCACAAAACTGTGCAGCCCCGGGGTTTGTCGGTGCCGGTGTAGTTTTTTGGTTCGGACATGCGAGAAATGGGAATCGAAAGCTCAGGGAAATAATGCGCGTCATATTCCGTAAACTGATCTTGCTCCAAAACGAGATAGATGAGGATCATACCACGAAAGCGAATGTTTGACGCCGCCTCGATAATTTCAGGCGGGGGTGCGGGCGTGATCATGCGCACCAGTGCGCTGATGGGAAGGGTGGACCAAACCGAATCCGTCGCCACCTGATGAGATTTTTCGTGCTTTTCGTAAGAAACGCCGGTGATGCGATCTCCCTCGCGATGGATTTTAGTGATATTCGCTTCTAAAAGGAAATCAGCGCCGTGTTCTTTTGCTGATTGGTGAAGCCCTTGCGTGATCTGACCAAACCCTTTTTGGGGGTAGTAAAACACGCCCGTCGTTTCGGATTTCAGGCCGGGAATTTGGCGCGCGATTTTCTGGAGGATTTTGGCGACAGAACTGCCCGACACGCGCCGCTCAGCCAGTTTTACGGCCAGCTCTTTGGGCTCCAGTCCCCATAATTTGCGGACGTAAGGATAATAAAACGCCTTCGACATGGTCGGCCCCAAGCCCTTATGCAAGACGGTGGCGAAATTCTCTTCTTCCGGCGGCGCGCTCGGCAGGAATTTGCGCAGCGTGTCTATGGCCAGGGAAGCGGTGAATTTTTTCGGTAAGCGCAGCAGTAGATCGACGGGCTTCAAGGGAAAATGTATCCAGCGTTTTTGCAGCAGGATGCGCCCGTGCCGGGGGCGCGTCAGCAACTCCTCGCCCAGCATGTCTTTGATATCGTCGAGCACGCGGGCTTCGGCAACCGGATGCAGGCGGTGGCTGCCATGATCGCACCAGATGCCCTCAATCTGAAAACTGCCCGCATTGCCGCCCACATCTGTTCCCCGTTCAATGACGGTGACTTTGGCTTGTCGCCCGCGCGTCAAGCTGAGAGCCGCCGCCGCGCCCGCCGGTCCGGCGCCAAGGATGGCGACGTGGGGCTGGGCGGAGGCGCCGCTTTCCGGTTGAGAGGTCTGTTGGCTGCCGGAAGCAACGGTTTTGTCGGCGTCAAGTGTGGTCATGAGCTGTGCTGATCTGCTTGATGGGATGAGGAGGAGGGGGCGCTGCTCTGCGTGTCCTGTGAAGCGGTTTTGGAACCGGGAGTGGGCGCCGCGCGCGATAGTTTTGAGGCCATGATCAGCGCCAGTCCGCCGATCAGGCCCCCGGCGAACAAAATGGTCTGCCACAGCAATCCCGCCGCGACTACGGTGGCCGGGTTGGCGCCAAAAGGCGTGAGCAGGGCCGCCAACCCGCCTTCGCGGATGCCGAGCCCTGAGATGCTGATCGGCGCGATGGCCAGAACTTTCGCCAGCGGCCAGGCGAAAAACCATGCCGCCACCGGAATTTTGACGCCGATGGCAAGGGCCAAGGCCAGGCTGAGGCCGATAAACAGCATCTGGACCAAAATCGAGATGCCGATGCACAGCGCTAATTTTTTCGGCTGCTCTCGGAATTCCTGTATAACCGACAACACTTTTTCCGCCACGTTCTGCATCGGCAGCCGGGGTAGAATTTTAGGGGCGAGGATAATGGTCAAAAAAATGACAAAGCAAAGCCCTAATCCCAGTCCGCCTGCAAGCATTGCGTTTACCGACCAGTGGTCGTGCAGCAAATAGAGCATTCCCCCGCCCGCCAGCGCCAGCAGAACCATGCTGTCCAGCAGCCGGTCCGCTAAGGAACCAATGGTGACGCGCGTTTTATTTTTCGAATGGCGGAACACCAGTCCCGCCCGCACCACGTCGCCGCCCGCGACGCCGGGCAGGGACAGATTGGCGACCAGACCGGCAAAATGAGCTTTCAGTGCCGTTTTAAATGGAATATCCGCTTGCAAAGTGGTCAAGAGCCACCATTTGGTCGCCGCCACCAGGTGTCCGGCAAGAAAAAGGATCAAAACCAGTGCCCACAGAGATAAGGAAATACTTTTAATGGCGGCCCAAAACTCATCCATCGGCAACAGCCAGAAAACAACGCCGAGCACCACCCCGGAGACGCTGAAGCGTAGGGCCCAGTTGAGAGCTAAACGGCGTTTGTTGTTTTCATCGGACTTTTGCATAAGTCGATCCGCGCTGAATGGTTCATTACGGCCGAAGATGCAGACGCGCAATCATGTCGGCAATCAGACCGAGTGACCATATCATAATCGCAGCGAGAAAAGCGAAGATGGCGCTTTCCGACAAATCCCCTACGGCAATATCATAACCGAATTTGAGAATTCCAAGCAGGAAAAGAATGCCGCCCAAGGGTAAGAACACCCGCAAGGGGTTAAACAGAACGATGGCGCGGAAAACCAGCAGGATGAAATTGAAAAAATCGGCCGGGCGGATTTTAGATTTGCCAATGCGCACGCCGTATTCGATGGGGTGGTACATTACTGTCAAACTCGAGCAGATCATGCACAGGGTAATGGTTGTGGTGAAGGAAAAGCCCATCGGTAGCAGCGGAATGAAACCAACCAGGGATGAGCGCTTAAACACGCGGAGCCCTGAATTGAGATCAGGAATTTTTCTCTGGGCGAGGTAATTGGCAAGCCCGTTCAGCATATATTTGGCAGGACGCCGGATAAGCGGCACGTTTTTCATATTCGCGCCGCGATCGCCTACGACCATATCGGCTGAGCGGGCCATATCCAGCATGATGGGCAGGTTGCTGGCCGGGTATGTACCATCGGCATCCAGGATGGCGACATATTTTGAATTTCCCGCAGCAATGCCTTTTTTCAAGGTGGCGCCGTAACCGGCATTTTCAGACGCATGAATCACATGGGCGCCGCTGGCTTCGGCTTGGGCGCGCGTGTCATCGGTCGAGCCGTCATCCACTACAATGATGTCATAGTCGATCGTGAGATCCGATAACACCCGGCGCACTTCTTCCACGGTTTGGCGCACCGCGTTTTCTTCATTGTGGGCGGGGATCACCACACTCAAATCAACATATTTGCGTGCAGTCTCTTCAGAAGCGCTGTCGGGCGCTTTGAGTGTGTTTGTGTTGAGCATGGATTCCATAGTGCGACTCATCGTTTAAGGTATGGTAAACGCTTTGATATCGAGAGCGAGTTTGTCCTCATTTTCAGAGGAGAAATCCCTATTCTTGAGACCTGTGGGTTTTTGTATTTTATGGATTTGTTAGCATAAATCAGGGCAGATCTGGTGTGAACTTTGGCTGAAAATATTGGAAACGTCAGAAAGCGTATAAGTCATGACCTGCCGGACCATGACAGGCAATAAGGTTAAACTACCCCTAAGTCCTCACAAGGGGTGTGCCGGGCGCCTCGCGTCTTGTGGCCTGTTTCCCCAAGTTCAGGGGAACAGACGTGCAGGGCGGTGGGCATGAGTGACACAAACAGATTTAAATTGCTAATCGATTTTATGGCGCTGTCCGGCGGCCAGTTTTTCAGCAAGGTGATCGGTTTTGTCGGCTTTGCCTATCTGGCCCGCGTTTTAACGCCCGAATCCTATGGCGTGGTTGAATACGCCGTGGGCCTGTCCCTCTTTTTTGCTATGATTATTGATTGCGGTCTGGGTGCGATCGGGGTGCGCGAGGTGCTGCGGGCGCCGGAAAAACTGAAATCCCTGGCGGCGCATATTCCGGCGGCGCGCCTCATCATTGCTCTCATTGCCATTCCTCTTATGGGTATGGTTGCGATGTTGGGCGGGTATGATGAGGATGCCGTCAAGCTGGTCTGGCTTTTTGCCTTGGGTCTGCTGGCCGTTCCGGCCAAGCAGGAGTGGCTTTTGCAAAGTCATGAAATGATGAAAACGGCAGCATTGGCTCAGATGCTCCGCATGACCGTCTTTGCTATGGGCTTGATTATTTTTGTCAGTTCGTCAGACGATCTACTTATGGTCGGCATGGTGGAGATCGTGGCGGCGGTGCTGGTTTCTACCTATTATCTCGGTATTCAGCATTTTCGCATTACCCCTCTCAGCCTTGATTTTTCCCTGGCCGAGCTTGGGCGTTTGACTCGAGATGGCCTTGCGGTGGGCCTGAGTAATATGGTGTGGGCGGTCATTCAGTTTTCGCCTTTGTTTCTTGTGGCGAATCTTGTGGGGGGCGCGGAAACGGCGTGGTTTGGGGCGTCCCACCGGGTGGTGGTGTCGCTGATGACCTTTAGCTGGGTTTATCATTTTAATCTCTATCCCGCGCTGACAAAGCGGGTGGACCATTCCACGGAGAGTTTCGAAGAATTGGTGCGCGCGTCTTTCCGCGTGGTGTCCTGGATCAGCATTCTAGGGGCGCTGGTGCTCAGCCTCCTGGCTCGACCTTTATTGGCGCTGGCCTTTGGGGAACAATTTTCGGCGGCTGCGCCGGCCTTCGCCATCTTGATCTGGGTCGTGCCGACCACCCTGCTGTCGGGCCACGCCAGATGGGCGCTCATTGCCGCGGGCTGCCAGCGCTATGTCCTCTATTCACAAATTTCAGGTGCGATCACGGTTTTGGCCATGGGCTTTGTCCTGGTGCCGCTGTTTCATGCGCTGGGGGCGGCGGTGGCGATGCTGAGCGCGGCTCTGGTTGTGTGGCTGGTATCTCACATCTTTACAGTCAGATTTGTCGGTCGTATGCCGGCTCTTTCTCTCGCCTGGTTGCCCCTTACAATGGCTTTTTTGTGCGGCATATTGGGGATGGTGGCCGGGCCTAACCTATGGGTGGGTGCTGTCATTACCATTGCGGCTTACGGACTTTGCGCGCCGCTTGCCGATGTCGATCTGTTTCCGGATCTGCGCCGCCTGGTGCACGCCAAAGCGGAAGATGTAAACCAAAATTTGTGATATTTTCGCGCAGGATGATCTTGAGAGTATTGGCAGGTCAGGAAAAACGGCGGCTCGGGTGTGATTACGCGGCCGCCCGCGAGGGGGACTAAAAGCCTTTGATTTACGACAGTCGGACACTGGATGAGGGCACGTGCCTTGAAGCGGATCTGTGCGTGATCGGCGGCGGGGCGGCGGCGATTGCCATGGCGCAAAGGCTGGCGGGATCCTCTCTAAAGGTGTGCATTCTGGAAAGCGGCGGATTGGGGCTCGAAAAAGAAACCCAGGCGCTGTCAGCAGGTGAGGCCAGCGGCATCCCCTATTTCGATCTCATCGACACGCGCTACCGGATGCTGGGGGGGAGCACCCACCGTTGGGGAGCCAGGGGGGCGCCCATGTCTGAGATCGACTTTAAGGCGCGGCCCTGGGTGTCCATGAGCGGCTGGCCGATAACGGGCGCGGATCTGGAAGAGTATTACCCTTGCGTTCAGAAACTGATCGGCCATCACAACCCGTTTCAGTATTATGGAGCTGTGTGGGAAGAGTTTGACGCCAAGCCTCCTGCGGTCGATGAAGACAAGATGCGTTACTCCGCCTTCCAGTTTGGCAAGAATGTTCTGTTGGGAGAGCACAATGAAGCGGCAATCAAAGCCTCGTCCAATATCCACCTTTATCTCTATGCCAACGTCACGGGCCTTCAGTGCACTGACACTGCAAACCATTTGGAACAAGTGAAAGTTACAACGCTGAGCGGAAAAGCGTTCTGCGTGCAAGCAACGTCATATGTTTTGGCCAGTGGCGGCATTGAAAACCCCCGTCTTCTGCTACTTTCCGATACTCTTGTGCCGGGTGGGCTGTGTAATGAACACGATCACGTCGGGCGTTATTTTATGGAGCATCCGACGCTTTCGGCCGGCACCATCAACGCCGGCGATAAGCAAAGTCTGGTGGATGTTTTTTCACCGGGCCTTGTGGATGGGCGGTTGGTTGAAATGGGTTTGGCCCTGTCTGAAAAAGTGCAGGAAGAGACGGGCTGTCTTAATGCGATCGCCAGGGCCAATGTGGTGGTGACGCAGGATTCAACGCAGGCTTTAAGAGAGCTTCTGTGGAATCTGAGGCATAGAAAAATGCCGCAACAATTGAACTGGTATTATAAAAACAAATGGCTGATGGAGCGCCTGGCGCCCATCGTGAAAGATCCATTTGGAATCATCGCCAATATTTGCCGCCATCAGATGGGCAAGCCAAAGAGGTTTAACGTCGATTCGGTCTACCTGGAAATTCGCACCGAACAGGCGCCTAACCCGAATAGCAGGGTGACGCTGGTCAAATCAAAAGATGCTCTGGGTCTGCGCCGGGCGCATCTCCATTGGGCGATGACGCGGCAGGATAAGGTCACCATGCAGGTGACTGCCCGGCTGTTTGACGCCGAGTTAAAACGTCTGAGGCTGGGAGAGCTGGAGATGGAGCCTTGGCTGATGTCCGATGATTTGACCTGGTCCCCGGAAATGGTGGGGGGGCACCATCATATGGGCACAACGCGCATGGCAGAGACGGCAGCGAAGGGTGTGGTGGATCGCAATTGCAAAACCCACGCTGTGGACAATCTTTACATTGCAGGCAGTTCGGTTTTTCCTACATCGAGTTATGTGAACCCGACATTCACCATACTGGCCCTGGCCATGCGGCTGGCGGATCATCTGAAATCCAGGGCGCAGTGAGACCGGTCTGAGCGGCGTTTACAAGGCGTTAAAGGACCATTGGAGATTTTGCGGGCCGCCAGGGGCGCCTGCGTCAAGATGGCCCATGTCATTTGCCGCCCGGGCTGGCGGAATTCATCAAACTTTAAGTATAGTACCGTTATCAAAAGGATCGGCTAGAGCGCCGTTACGCAAAAGTGTGTGCGGTTTTGCGCTTAAAACGGCGCGACCAACAAGAACGAGAGCATCGCAAGTAATTCCCAAATAACGAGTGATGCTCTAGGGATTGGCGAGGAGTGGAAAATGAGCGACATTCGCGAAGTGGAAAGAAGTGACGCGTTAACCACAGCAAAGCCTGACATTGATGTTCCCGCCATCCTTGGGGAAGGAGCTTACTACATCCTTGATGATTATGCTCTTCGTGAGGAGATGTATTCAAAGGTGATCGAAGCCTTTCTGGATGGGGTTGAACAACTGGAAGGGGCGGCATGCCGCGAGAAGATCAAGGCGGAAGGCCTGGGCCAACTCCACAAATATTTTCCCGTAGAAAAAATTCACCTTCTCGAGTCCTTCCTGCAGAAAAAATTGCGCAATGATCTTTACTACTGGTCATACCGGGTGGGGCGGGATGATCTGCATCTCAAAGGGACGTTCTATCTCGATCACCTGATCATGCTGCGGATCCATTATCCGTTTTTGGTCGCGCGTGAAGCAGGCGAAGTGATTGATCCGCCTTATCCGCTTTCCGAGCGCATGGGTCTGGCGCTCTCCGCTTTGAAAGACTGGCGTCTGATAGGGCACTATTTTAAAAAGCGCAAAGATAAGAAACTTGCGGAAAAAAATAAAACCATCAAATATGATGCCATATCCTATCATGGCAATTTGCCGGTTCCCGCCCGCGCCCATGCGGCGCATGTCGATACATGGTATGGCCATTCTTATGACGGGGTTAATCTCTGGTGGTCGATCCAGGGTGTCAATGAGGATAATACAGTTATTCTGTACCCGGATATGTTTGGCCAAAAAGTGGATTATGATCCGGTAAGCATGTATCTGGCTGGCGGCATTCCAGTGACCCGGCCGGTCAAGGTCGCCATGAAGCCGGCGCAATTACTGGTTTTTAACCCAGAAACGCTTCATGGCACGCAGGTTAATATTTCTGATGAAACGCGCGTTGCCATTACCACCAGGCTCAATCCGCATACGCCGCGCTTTAATTCCGATGCACCTTTTAACTTTGAGCACTGGTATTCGTCTGATGACCTGGCGAAGAAAAAGTTTTCCTCCATGTCGGTTTTTCCCGCGAAGAAATATCACGGTGAGCCTTCCATCATCGAGCGTCCGGCCGCCAAGGCGGAACGCACGGTCAAGATTGAATGCGCGGCGCGCCTGAGCCGGGATGAAGCGGTGGCGATCTGCCCTGCGGCGGATTTGCGGGCGGGGGAGAAAATGTCGGTCACGCTCGAAAATGCCAAAGCGCTTCTCTGGCGCGATGGCGATGAGATTCGCGCCTATTCGCGCATCTGTCCACATCTGGGGGTCGATCTGGAAGACGGCTATCATGACGAGAGCCAAATCTTCTGCCCTGGTCACGGCATATCTTACGCGCTGCACGACGGCGCTTCGCGCTGCGAGGCCTTCAAATTGCGTCAATACAGGGCGTATGAGGATAATGGGACTGTCTATCTGCTAAAAAATATCTGACCGACGGCTATTCTTGCACGCTTTAAAGGATTAAATATCATTCACGTGAGATATTGTCCCGCAAAAGTGGATGGAGCTTAGCCCATGTCTGATAAACCGATAGCCGATAAACCATTAAAATCCTATGCCGTCTGGGATGCGCCGACGCGGGTCTTTCACTGGGTCAATTTTGTCTCCATCATTGCGCTGCTATTTTTCGGCTTTCTCATTTTGTATCGCAAAGATCTGTCGATTATGAGTGGCGAAGCCAAGTTGGCGCTGAAAACAGTCCATACCTGGGCGGGCTATGTGTTGGTGACGTCTCTTGCGGGGCGCATTTTATGGGGGTTTGTCGGCAATGCTCACGCGAGGTGGCGCGCCGTGCTGCCAAATAAGCGCTCTCTCAAGTCTCTCACGTCTGATCTTGGGTCTTTCAAGGCGGGCGATCCCATCAAATATATCGGCCGCGGCCCGATGGGGCGCCTGTCGGTGACGCTGATGTTTATTCTCCTTCTTACTCAGGCTGCGACAGGATTAATCCGGGCAGGGACAGATATCTATTACCCGCCCTTTGGCTGGTTGGTGACCTCTTATGTGGCGGCGCCGGGGGTTGATCCATCCACGCTCATGCCTGAAGACGAAACCTATGTAGACCCGGAACGCTATGCGCTGATGAAAAAGTATAAAATTCCCTTTGGCAATATTCACCTCTACGTCGCTTGGACTTTGCTGGCGATGATCGGCCTACATATTGCAAGCGTGGTTCTCAAAGACATGCGTCAGGGCGGCGGCATTATTTCGGCGATGTTTACCGGCCGAAAAGTTCTTGAGCGGCCTCCCGTCGATGAGAAAGAAGCTGAATGACCGCAAAAGCCTTGCGCTTTGCCATGGTGACGACCTTCTACCCGCCTTACAATTTTGGGGGAGACGGCCAGTTTGTGCGGCGCCTCGCCCATGCCTTGGCGGGTCGCGGTCATGAGGTCGATATCATTCATGATGTCGATGCTTATGCTATGCTGAGCGATGGTGCGCTGGGCGACCTTGAACCCGAGCCTGAGCCCGAGGGCGTACGCGTTCACTCTTTGAAAAGTTCCCTAGGGGCGTTGTCGTGCCTAGCTACGCAGCAGCTCGGCCGTCCGCTCATTCATGGCGCTGAGATCAAGCGCATCCTGGCCCAAGGGTTTGATGTTATTCACTTTCACAATATCTCACTGGTCGGCGGCCCGAAAATTCTTGGGCTTGGCGATGGGATCAAGCTCTACACCACCCATGAGCACTGGCTGGTGTGCCCCAGCCATATCCTGTGGCGTCACAACCGGGAAATTTGCACAGGCCGCGAATGCTTGCGCTGTGTAATCAAGCATCGCCGCCTTCCGCAAGCCTGGCGCGCCAGCTCGCTTTTAAAGCGTGAGAGCACGCATGTGGATGCCTTCGTAACTCTCAGCCGGTTCTGCGCGGACAAGCATAAGGAATTTGGCTTTGAGCGCCCGATGACGATCATGCCGTCTTTTCTGCCCGATGCGGAATGCGGACCGGACCCTCTTGAGGCTGAAGACAAAGAGCAGAAACCATATTTCCTGTTTGTCGGGCGGCTTGAAATTATCAAGGGGTTACAAGATGTGATCCCGCTGTTTGGCGATGACGCGCCGGCCGAACTTTGGATTGCCGGTTCGGGGGGGTATGAGCAGACTTTGCGTGATTTGGCGGGTGGCAGCCGTAAAGTGCGTTTTCTCGGGCAAACCGCGCCGGAAAAGCTGCGCGCGCTATACAAAAACGCCATTGCCGCCATCACCCCCTCAAAGTGTTTTGAAGTGTTTCCCATGGTGGTTCTGGAAGCCTTTCGCGAGGGGACGCCGATTGTTGCGCGCCGTCTCGGGCCTTACCCGGAGATCGTCGATCAAAGCGGCGGGGGGCTGCTTTTTGAAACGCGCGAGGATCTAAAGGCGGCCATCGGGACCTTGGCTGGGGATCGGGGCGTGAGGGACAAAATGGGCCAAGCGGGCGCCCGCGCAATGCAAGCCAGGTGGAGCGAGGGCGTTGCTCTGGAGCGCTATTTCAGCCTCATTCACGATATTGCGGAAACCCGCAGGATGCCGCATGTATTGGATAAATTTCAGGCGGGCGAAGAGGGGCAGACAATTGGCTTGGAACTTGAATGAGGATAGGCTAAATGGCGGCCGGGAACGCAATCTTGGCGCTTTGTTTGGAACGTCTCTTCAAACTGTCTCACAATGGGAATGGCAAAGATGACACTTAGTCAAAGTAAAGTTGGTCACAATATCGAAGCCAAGAATGCGGATTGGAGCTTCGGAGGCGATGTGCCCGATACCTTTGTCGATCATATCAAGCATTCGGTGCCTCTTTACGAAGAGGGTCATGACCTTATCTGTCAACTCAGCGATTTTTTCTGCTCTGATGGCGGCGTGAATTATGAACTGGGTGTTTCGACCGGCGAACTGTTGCAAAAGTTGGCCGCGCATAATCAGAACAAGCCCAGTGCCAAATGGGTTGGGCTGGATGTGGAAGCGGCGATGATCGGCAAGGCCAAAGAGCATTGCAAAGAACACGACAACATCACCATCCTCAATGAAGATATCCGCCTGTTCGACTATGAAAAAGCCGATCTTTTCGTGTCATATTATTGCATGCAGTTTGTGCCGCCCCGCGATAGGCAAGACCTGTTCAAGCGCATTTACGATTCCCTTAATTGGGGCGGCGCTTTTATCATGTTCGAAAAAGTGCGCGGGCCGGACGCCCGCTTCCAGGATATTCTGTCTTCTCTCTACAGTGATTTTAAGGTTCGAAAAGGTTTCAGTGCGGAAGAAATTCTCTCCAAGACCAGAAGCCTCAAAGGAATCTTGGAGCCTTTTTCAACCGAGGGCAATGTTGGCTTGCTTGAGCGCGCAGGTTTCGTCGACATCATGAGCGTGCAAAAATATATCTGCTTTGAAGGTTTCCTCGCTATTAAATAAGTATTGATCTCGTCACGAAGCTCTCTCCAATATAAGTTTTATGATGGTTAATGTTGTGGTGAACAGGGGCGACCATCCCGATTTGGTTATGCTAAAACAAGGCGGTTTTAATACGGAATGCTGAGCAGGGCTTAAACATCCTGTGCGCACCCGAGGTGGGAAAGATTGCACTCGTCACATGCGGATCCTTGGACTATCAGCTTACTATCATGACAGTGCCGCTGCGCTTCTCATAGACGGTCAAATCGTTGCGGCTGCACAAGAAGAGCGCTTCACCCGCAAAAAACATGATGCCGGTTATCCGGCTCACGCCATCGCCTATTGCCTTGATGAAGCCGGACTGAGCTTTGGGGATATCGATCAAGTCGTATTTTACGACAAGCCTTTTATCAAATTTGAGCGCCTACTCGAAACATATCTGTCTTATGCGCCTGTTGGGTTCCGCGCGTTTTTTGCCGCCATGCCGGTTTGGCTGAAAGAAAAACTGTTTCTGAAAAACCTGATGCGCAAAGAGTTTAAAAAACTGAGTGACGCCAAGGCGGGCAAGCCGCATCTCCCGCCGATCCTGTTTGCCGAGCACCACCAATCGCATGCGGCCTCAGCATTTTATCCCAGCCCGTTTGAGCAAGCCGCTGTGCTATGTATGGATGGGGTGGGCGAGTGGGCTACAACCTCTGCATGGGATGGCTCCGGCAAAGAGCTGGAATTGCTCTGGGAGATCGACTGGCCGCACTCCCTTGGTCTGCTTTATTCGGCTTTTACCTATCTCACCGGTTTTAAAGTTAATTCCGGTGAGTACAAGCTGATGGGTCTGGCGCCCTATGGTACACCGAAATATGTCGATCTGATTATGGACAATCTGATCGATCTGAAAGCAGACGGCACGTTTCGCCTCGCTATGGAGTATTTCGATTACGCCACTGGCCTCACCATGACCAACGCCAAGATGTCTGCGCTTTTTGGTCGCGGCCCACGCAAAGCCGAAAGCCCCTTGACCCAGGATGATATGGATATTGCGGCCTCCATTCAAAATGTCACGGAAGAAATTGTTCTCAGGCTTGGCAAAACGCTGCGCAAAGAAACAGGGCGAAAGAATTTATGTCTGGCCGGCGGCGTGGCTTTAAACTGTGTGGCTAATGGCAAATTGATCAAAGCGGGTGTGTTTGACAATGTCTGGATACAGCCCGCGGCAGGGGATGCGGGCGGCGCCGTGGGCGCAGCGCTGGCGGTCTGGCATCAACATCATGGTAAAGAGCGTTCCGTCAACACGCACGACGCCATGCAGGGATCCTATCTGGGGCCAGGTTTTTCGAGCGCGGCGGTGGAACAGGAACTGACAAGCCTGGGCGCCCGTTTTGACTCTCACGATGAACAAGAGATCATTCGCCTGACCGCGGAGAGTCTTGCTCAGGAAAAAGTCGTGGGCTGGTTTCAGGGCAGAATGGAATTTGGCCCGCGGGCGCTGGGCGGGCGGTCGATCCTTGGCGATGCGCGCAGTTCTAAAATGCAATCTGTGATGAATCTCAAGATCAAATACCGCGAATCCTTTCGGCCGTTTGCCCCGGCTGTTCTGGCTGACAAGGCATCGGACTGGTTCGATCTGGATCAGCCCAGCCCCTATATGCTTGTTGTGGCTGATGTGAAGGCGGACCGGCGGTTACCGGTGAGCGAGGAGGGGAAAGAGCTCTTCGGCATTGAGAAACTTAACATTCCGCGCTCCCAAATTCCCGCCGTGACCCATGTCGATTATTCCGCCAGGGTGCAGAGCGTGGATGGGGTGGCCAATCCGCCGTTTCATGCTTTGCTGACCCAATTTAATCAGGTGACTGGATGCCCGGTGCTCGTCAACACGTCGTTTAATGTGCGCGGAGAGCCCATCGTTTGTACACCAAGTGATGCCTATCGCTGTTTCATGCGTACGGAAATGGATGTGCTGGTGATTGAAAACCATATTTTGCGTAAAAGCGATCAACCCGCCTGGAAGGATGATGAAAACTGGCAAGAGACGTTCGAGCTGGATTGATGTAGAGTGGCGATATGAGTGAAGATATACAAACAAAAGACGATTTACGGAAGTTTGGGTTGACGCTGGCCGGCGCTTTTACTGTGATTTTAGGGCTCGTGCCGCCCCTGCTGTTCGATATGAGCTGGCATATATGGCCCTTTGCACTGACTTCGGGACTGGCTTTGTGGGCGGTTGTAGCGCCTGCCAGTTTGCAGTTGTTCTTTACGTTGTGGATGAAGCTTGCCCTGGCCATAAATGCAGTGACCAGCCGGATCATCCTTGGCCTGGTCTTTTATGTGATGATCACACCAATGGGCCTTGCGATGCGCTGGATCAGCGGCGATCCCATGAAACGAAAATTTGACCCGGAAATAAAAAGTTATCGTGTGACGCCCAAAGCTAAGCGATACAAGAATATGGAGACCCCGTTCTGATGTTGGAATTTCTGACTGATTTTTGGCAATTTCTTTCGGTGCGCAAAAAATTCTGGTTGGCGCCGATCATGATTGTCTTGCTGCTGCTGGGTGGTTTGCTCGTTTTTGCACAAGGGTCTGCGCTCGCGCCCTTCATCTATACGATTTTCTAAAACCGTGTTTTGCTCATCCGTCATTTCGATGTGATTGATAAATGAATTCTTCCACTAACCTTGAACGAATTGAGAAATTCTTTTCAATTATCGGCGCTCTTTGTCAGATGGCGGGCGCTGTCCTGCTGGTGCTTGTTGTGGGTCATTATCTGCTGGGCGGTGCGGCGTTCCTGTATAACTATATCGGCACGGGGCAAAGCGCCAAAGTTGATGCCCGCTTCAAATCGCCGGTCTATGACAACGACCCCGACAGGATCGCTTATTGGACAGAGTTTAACACAGCGTGGGGCGATCATTTTGAACCTTATATTCACTGGAATCGCGATGAATTCAGCGGCAGGTTTATCAATGTCGACAGCGATGGCGTCAGGCGTACGGTCAAGAGCGCGCCACCTGAGAGCAGTCAAAAAATCTTCATGTTTGGCGGTTCGACCATGTGGGGCACCGGCGCGCCGGACGGGCAAACCATCCCGTCTTATGTGCAGGCCATGCTGGGCGCCGGGGCCGATGTTTATAATTACGGCGAATCGGCTTACGTCTCCGCCCAGGAGTTGAATGCGCTTTTGCTTCTGTTGGCGCAGGGCCATGTGCCTGATGTGGTTGTTTTTTATGACGGCGTTAATGATGGCTATGCGGGCGCCTATTCTCCCGCCATCCCCCGTGATCCTCATAATCTGAGATTGCGCGACAGTGTGAAAAAACCCATCGTGCTCGAAATAATCAGCCGCTCTAATTATAAAAAACTTTTTAACCTATTTGCCGGCAAAGGAAAATTTGGGGCCTGGGATGAAAAAATAGCGCCTTTAATTCCTCAAAACAGTGTTGGCGTGGTTGACGCCTACGAGGCGCATATCCGCCAGGTCAAAGCCTTGGCCACAGAGTATGGTTTTGAAGCCTATTTTTTCTGGCAGCCCAATCTGTTCAGTCTGACGCGGGGTCCGCTGACATCTTATGAACAAATGACCATCGACGGGGAATCGCCCACGCTGGTCTCCAGCCAGAAGGCTGTTTACGAGGTCGCCAAAAAGCGGTTTTCGAACCGGAGGCATGAAAACATCTTTTTTCTCGGCAATGCATTTGATGAGGTGCAAGACCCCATCTATATCGATTGGCACCATGTCGGGCCGAACGGCAATGAAATCATCGCGCAGGCGATGGTGCGCTCTCTCAGGTCTAACGGCCTGCAGCCCGACTAACCGAACAATGTTCTGGTGTTTAAGATGCCGCGCTCTGGGGCAGGCCGGGCCGTCCGGCTTCACTTGGGTGCCGGGCGACGAATTCCGCCTTCAAGCCGGCGGCCGTTGAGCGGCTGCCGTCATGGCTCCAACCGGGCGGGGCGAAGACATATAAAATCCGTTGTACTAAAGTCAGACCGGGCTGCAGCGCATCATGAGTGATGCCGACATATTCGTGAAAGGCAACGCGCAAGGGATTGAAGGTGCCGATATTTTTGACAATGCCATAGCGCACCGGATCGCTGTCTTCTTCAGGCACAAAGGTGCCGAACATCCGGTCCCAGATGATCAGGGTTCCGGCATAATTAGCGTCAAGATAGCGGGGGTTGCGGCCATGGTGCACGCGGTGGTGCGAGGGCGTGTTGAACACGGCTTCGAACCAGCGGGGCAGGCGCTTCACGGTTTCGGTGTGAATCCAAAATTGATAGACCAGATTGAGCGAGGCCACGAACGCGATCAACGCGGGGTGAAATCCTAAAAAGGCAATCGGGATCATCAGCACAATGAGCCCTGAGATCGGACCGGTCCAGGACTGGCGCAAGGCCGTCGACAGATTATAGTGCTGGCTTGAATGATGCACCACATGCGCGGCCCAGAACCAGCGCGAACGGTGCATGAGCCGGTGCCGCCAGTAATATTCCAGATCCGCCAGCACAAAGCAC
>JAJFIO010000095.1 GCA_021774915.1 Alphaproteobacteria bacterium | reverse complement strand
TATAGGCAACATCAAAATCCCACGCATACGGCCGCCATCGTTGAATGACGTGAAAATCTTCATCCCCATCCTGATAACGCAACAGCTCCACCCAATCGATCTCATCTGTTCCGACAACTTTGATCTTGATTTCAGGATTGGTACTTGCCTTGGCTATTTCACCCATCGCTGCGCCGTTTATGTTAAAATCAAGAATTATTTTCGCGCCTGTCGTCCCATAGGTTCGACCCTCATACAATCCGTCGAATATCTTCTTCCTAGTTAACTTAGGTGCGCGCACCGCCGCTAAACCATAGTGAGGTTGCGCAGGACGAGAATGATGCTCATCTGAAGAGGCGATCACAGAGAGCCTCAATCCTATTTTCAGCGCATCCTGCAAGTTCATGTTCTCTTTCGACGTTTGAGCATCTGAGGTAAAAATACTTTGCTCAAAAGCCAGTGGATGAGATGGGTCATAAGCCTCGCTTAATCCATGAGCGGAGTACATTTCGACATTGCGCCGTAGATCTTCATTGTGAGTAGAAAGGTCGACCCCGATTGGCATCTTAGCAGTATGATGCGGTATCGTGATCGCCTTCCCCTTTTGCAATCGTTTCCATAGTTCGGGCAAAGTTATGCGATTGGGAAATTCCAGCGTGCCCGGCTCACTGCGGAAATAGACATTATGATGTCCATAAGGCGCGCCGAAAGAAGCTTCATAAGCTTGTAATACGACGAAGTTTGACGGGTCATTATATTTATTAGCCAACGCAGTATATTCAGACCAGGTCGCATCGCTTAACCCGCGCAACAAACCCTCTTTTTCCGGAAAAAAGGAGTGGTCTGTTACAGCCAAAAAGTCTGATCGAGCTATGTAGCGTGCATAATCGTAACTTTGGTAACCCACACCATCCCAACTGAAATGCGTGTGAGCATGCAAATCGCCCCAGTAAATTTTTTCTTTTACTTCAGTTTTTGAAACAATCATCGGATTGGAAATGGATTCAAGCTCGAAATCCTTCGTTCTCACTTTCAATCGAAAAACGCCTGTTTCACTGGGCGTAATTTCAAATTGAACATATCCCTTACCAGGTACAACGGATAATTCTTCTGGAAAAGTGGCCACTCCAGTCTGCTGGCTGAGTTCGAGGATCACTGCATGATCAATGGGATTCGCGCCACGATCAACCAAAGAAATAATCCCCTTCACGGGTTTTCCCGCCACGGCTTGCGATGGCAGATTCACCCACATCTCATCCGCTGCTCCGGGTCGTGCCGTAAGTGTCGGCGCATTGTTCAATAGCTCGAAATTGTTATCTCCATCACCATCCACAGCGATCAATATCGGCAAACCTGTTGTGGAAATAAATGACGCCTGATACCCCGCTGAACCCCCAGTGCGGTCGCCATAAGTCACGGAAATAACATCCCCCTTTTCAAGACTGCCGTTTTCGACCAGAACACGGATTACGAAAACATATCTTTCCGTTCGCCCGTCCAAGGAAACTTTTTCAAACTTTTGCAAAATGTCGTCGCTTTCCGATTCGACGATCAGTGCTATTTTGACATTACCATTAGACGTTCTGGCGGTGATGTAGTTGTTGGCCATTGGATTCTTTGTCTGAAGCCGTGTCGCCGAATTTCGCGGCCCGGAGTGCCATTCATCAGGCAATTGAACCCTTATGCCGCCACCCGTTTCGACCCCCTGGTCACCGACGACGTAAGAAACCGTCCAGGAGCCAAATTCACCAGCAATTCCTTCATCCGGCAAAATACGGGCTGCACCTTCGGTGGTGTGATTCACGGACATTGTGGGCGTGGGATCTCCATCTGCCCAGGCAAATACAGGAAAAAAAATATTACCCACCATGGCGAGAAGCACACTTTTCAGCATAATTATTACCTCACTTGTGGTGGTTACAGCGCTCAAAAACATAAGAAAAGAGGCGCAATCTCTTTCGAGATGCGCCTCTTTCAATTCATACCGATATTTCAGGGGATTTCATATCGATATTGTTGTGGAAGTTAGAACGAAAAGCCAGCCCTAACTCCAAAGGTACGCTTAGCACCTCGCGGAATTTGATGCGTGAGGGCCGTTGAGCCACCCCAAATTCCACCAGGTGTGCGAATGAACGATGCGTAGCTCGTGTCGAAAAGATTGTTAACATAAACCGTAAGGCTTAAGCCTGAATCTTCGCCACGTGCGCCAAAGCTCAAATTGGCGATACCGAATGAATCCTGAACCGTTAGCGGGTTTTGATTGAGGGAGTATTGCACCTCATCCTGCCAGGAATAGCTCACATTAGCGAACCCTATATATCCAGTACCCCCAAGTGGCACTTCGTAATTTGCACCAGCAAATATCTTAACATCCGGCGCGTTCGGCAGAGTTCCTCCAGAGATATTTTGTTGTCCTCCCACGCATCCCAAGGCGATTGTTTGGCCGGGATAACACCCTGTGCCCACAATTTTTCTGATCTCTATGTCCTGGAAAGTCGTGTTGAATGTTAGAGTTAATTCCTCTGAAACAGAAAGTTGAGATTCAATCTCAATACCTTTAGAGCGAACTTTACCTGCATTCAGAATACGGAAAGTCAGCGCTGCATCATCAAATGCCTGTGTTTGGAAATTGTCAAAATTTGACAGGAACGCAGCAGCATTAATGATCAGACGGCGGTCAAAGAAATCAGCTTTCAAACCCACTTCATAAGAATCGACCGTTTCCGCCGCAATCGGTTGAAGAAACGCTTTTGCATCGGTGATCCCGGTCGTCAAATCAAGCGCCTGCCCTTTATACCCTTGCGAGAAGGTGAAATACGCCATGCTGTTCTCGCCGATATCCTGCTGGATTCCCGCTTTGGCCATAACCTCTGTTTCTGCAAAGGACGTTGGCAGACCCACAACTGTTGAACTATCGAAGCTGAATCTAGAGGCCGTCGCAGAATATTCAATCTTTTCCCGCTGAACACGACCACCGGCAATGAGCCTCGTACCGGTTGACAGATCATATGTGACCTCTCCGAAAGCCGCATAGTTATTGACGTCGATAGTTGAGTCGAGAAGTTGCTCTAGAAAGCTAAGACCGAACAAGTCTCTGTTAAAGTCCTGCGTCGTATCATTATTAAAATAGAACAGGCCAACGACATATTGAAAAGGCGACTCAGTTGTAGAAGCCAACCGCAGTTCTTGCGTGAAGGTTTTCTGCTCTTTACTACCGCCATTTATGAGAAAGGCACCATGCGGACTAAAGTCGATATCAGCGTTGGTACTTTCTTCCCATTCCCGATAGGCCGTAATTGATGTCAGCGTTGCACCATCAAAGTCGTAATTCGCTTCACCGGAAATTCCCCAACCCATGTAATCACCAAATGTCGGCGCATCAAGAGAGGTCTCCCGATTCTCCTCGCCAACGGCTATACCAGCCATTGCGGTATTGACGTTAAGGGTCGGGTCACCAAACACGTTTGTGCCTGGCGGTAGGAAACGAACCGTCTCAGCGCAACAATCTGTTTTCGTTTTGGTATAGTCGGCAATCACCAGGAGGCTCAGCCTGTCGCTGGCATCAAAGGAAACTTTGCCACGAATACCATAGCTGTCATCAATACCGTTGATCGTTTCCCCATCAAATCTGTTGAAAACGTTGCCACCAACCTTTTTGTAAAACCCGGTCACACGACCAGCCACACTGCCTGATTCAGTCAATGGGCCCGACAGAGTTGCACGCGTCACAACTTCGTCATAAGAGCCGTAAAACACATCCGCAGCGCCCTCAAGCTCTTTGGACGGTGCTTTCGTAATCAAATGAACCACGCCCGCAGATGAGTTCTTGCCAAATAGCGTACCTTGTGGTCCCCGAAGAACCTCAATGCGATCCAGATTAAATAGATCTCCAAAAGCTTCGTTTTGGCGACTGAGCACAACACCATCTTGAACGATTGACACACTTGACTCGATACCAATACCAAAAGCGTTGGTACCAAATCCACGAATGGAAACCGTGGCATTGGACGCCGTGAGCCCCCCTTGCCAGTTCACTGATGTGGCAAGTCGAGCAATATCTTCAACAGAATCGATCCTGTTGATTTCAATCATCTCCGCAGTTAATGCCGTAACAGCGACAGGGACATCACCCAAGTTTTGAGCGCGTTTGGTTGCTGTCACTACAATTGAATCAATCGCATGGGCCGGAGCAATAGATGCTGCCACCCCACACAACAAACCGAAAACTGCTGTCTTCGATATTAGCCTGGAAGGCCTGATCTGAGATCTCGTCATAAAGTATCCCCCTTTATTAAAACATAATTTAGAGCCTCAAACTATCAGCTATTGTTTTTTGGGCGTATAGCGCAAATTACTCAAATCAAGACAGCACATCAATTCCTTGATTTTTTTAAAGCGCACTAAAAATACATTTATATTTCAATGTATTATGCCCTTAACCATTAACTTGAGGCACGAGGGGCTTAATTGAGCAAGATGCAAATCACAACCCACGCGGCTTATTATATTAGCTTGATCGCAATCAGAAAGAATCACAGCTTGCCGAACTCTCCAATTTTTCTTTACAACGTACGTCGATTGTTAAGGAGAAGCAGATGCGAAACCATGCAAAGAAGTTTTTTGATTTAATTAATCTGCTTGCTGAATGGATTTGCCACATTCTTCTGACGACATTGGTTTGCATCATTGTAGTTCAGGTGTTCTTGAGATACGTCATGAGATCCCCTCTTAGCTGGACTGAAGAGGTCGCCCTGTTACTCCTCGTTTGGTTCGGCATGCTAGCCGTCGCGATTGCCGTATATCGACACACTCACATGGCGATCACTGTTATTTGGAGCCGCCTCTCAACTCCTGTACGACATGTTGTAAACATCAGCGTGGAGGTCCTCATTATTCTTTTTGCTCTCAACATCAGCATCAACGCCGAAATATTGGTAAATGTTGTTAATGGCCAGTATCTACCGGCCTCAGAATTTCCCAAAGCCTGGCTATACCACCCCCTCCAATTCGGAGGTGTGCTTATGGCATTCAATGCATTTGGAAACGTCCTGTTGAATCACTACCCCGGCAAAGATGACGGCATTTCGAATTTCGAGGTATAGCAAATGGATCACCAAGCAATAGCAACCTTGATCCTTCTTGGGCTTTTCCTGTTCTTGATGTTTTTCCGCGTGCCGATTGC
The DNA here is from genome assembly GCA_021774915.1 of Alphaproteobacteria bacterium. Classification (GTDB taxonomy): domain Bacteria; phylum Pseudomonadota; class Alphaproteobacteria; order SMXP01; family SMXP01; genus JAJFIM01. The sequence continues at coordinate 19,254 of JAJFIO010000095.1, read as the reverse complement.
TTTTGCACTTGGAATTTCTTCTCTTGCCACGGCATTTTATCTCGACATCCCTACAGTGGTTGTCGCGCATCGGATGGTAAACGGATTAAACAGCTTTACCTTTCTAGCTGTCCCATTTTTTATACTGGCCGGCCAAATAATGGGGGAAGGCGGCATATCAGACCGTCTGGTTCGATTCGCAGATACTCTTGTTGGGCGTGTGCGCGGCGGACTTGCACAGGCAAATATTGTTTCCAGCACGATGTTTGGCGGCATCTCAGGTTCCTCCGTCGCCGATATCGCCTCAATTGGATCCTTTCTCATCCCTTCAATGATTAGACGCGGATACCGACCTAGTTATTCAGTATCAGTCACGATCACCTCATCCGTTCAAGGCGTCCTGATCCCCCCCAGCCAGAACATGATTTATTATGCCCTGGCCGCCGGTGGCATCCCTCTGGAAAAACTGTTCCTGGCCGGCTACGTCCCGGGCATTATACTGGGAGGTTCGTTGATAGCTCTCTGCGGAGTTCTGGCGATGCGCCAGAACCACCCAAGAGGTGAGACCTACTCCTTCAAAGAGGCCATCAAGGTTGGCCTTGAGGCTTCCATCGGGCTTTTTGCAGTTGTCATTATTATTGGCGGCATTGTGCTTGGGATTTTCACCGCCACAGAGTCCGCCGCAGTTGCCTCCGTTTACGCTTTGATTGTGACGCGGTTTGTCTATCGCTCAATGCCTCTCGGCAAAATCATTCTCGTTCTAAAAAAGTCGCTAGGCTCACTCGCCACAGTCATTGCAATCATCATGACCTCATCGGCTTTCGCCTTCCTCTTATCCTATCTTGAAATACCCGAATCTCTGGCGAGCATGATCCTTTCTTTATCTTCAAGCCCCGTCTTCGCCATGCTCGCTATCAATCTGCTGCTTCTTGTTTTGGGCATGTTAATGGATATGGGGGTGTTGATTCTTCTACTGACGCCAATGCTGCTTCCCATTGCCACAAAAATAGGCGTCGATCCCGTTCATTTTGGCATCATCATGATGATCAATCTGGGCATTGGCCTGTGCACCCCCCCTGTTGGCACATCGCTCATGGTTGGTTGCTCTATTGGCAAAGTATCCATTGAGAAGACTGTCAAAGACCTGATCCCATTTTACCTGGTTATGTTTCTCGTTCTCATGTTGATCACTTTTGTCCCAGGGCTAACTTTATTTCTCCCCAATTTGCTGGATTAAAGCCGGGTCACCAAACTACGGGCCAGAGGGCGGGTAAACCAATAAGGCGCGGATCATCCTAAGGTGAGCCCTCACTTTTTAATTAGCGCTGTTACCATATTAGCACAAATCCGGGCTTAATGCCCCATTCCTGGCAATCCATCAGGCAGTTGGTATGGGTGACAATCCCAACTCGGCATGGTATCATTTTGATCAAAATATCGGTGCTGCCATCTTACATTAAATGTCGGTGCACCATGGATGTATGGTTAACCACTATTACCGCTCATTGCATAAATTGCCGGAGCTAACGGTCAGCATTAACCCGTAAGATGATCGAATTACAACGACAAGATCTGAATGACATTTTCGACTTGAACGAAATTGCTCTGGGTTGTGAGTCGATTGCTGATTTACAACAGCAAACACTTATGCAAATTCAGAAAATGGTGAGTGCTGACAGCAGCGTCTTTTTTGATGTAAACCGCTCTTCTATTGGCTGGCGATTCGTAGACGGCGCCTCATTGGGCGTTCCAGAAGAAGCACCCAAAACATGGTGTGACCAATACCAAACTGCTGACCCCTTCGTATTCCGTCTTTTAGGCCTCCTGCAATCCAAGAATGGATGGCTTCTGACTTCCAACAATACAGTAAACCATGAAGACTATGTACGGACGGATTTTTATCGTGACTTCCTGAGACCACAATCTATTTACCACATGATGGTGATCGGCCTGAAAAACGGATCTGATCCAATTGGCCTTATTGGATTACACCGCTCAAAGAAGTCACGGGCGTTTTCCGCTAAAGACGCCGCAAAGGTAGAGGCATTCGTTCCCTACCTGTCTTCAGTGGCACAGAAGATTAAGTTGACAGAAATGTTAACTGAGCGCCATGAGATAATCAGCACTCTTACTGATAAGCTTTACAACAAAGGGGTGATCACCCTCAACAACGATTTTGCTCCTGTTTACATTAACGAAAATGCTCAGAAGACCCTCAAGATATCAACGCATTTAGGACTGAAATCCATAAACACGAATACTGACATTCTTCCAGCACAAATTTACCAGTGCTGCAAAGATATAAAGAAGAATTTCAACTTATCTCAAGATGCGCAAAATAATCAGAGCATTAATTTCACAATAGAACAAGGCACAGAGCATGTTACCGGCTATATATATGCATATGAAGCCGGATCCAGAGGTTTGCGCTTTATGGTGTGTTTTGACGACAAGCCTTCAATTGCAAATTCACAGAATTTCTTTTCAAAGTTCAATCTGACACGCCGTGAAATTGACATTACCCATCTTGTTAGCACGGGAATGACTAATCATGAGATTGCGAATGATCTATGCATAAGCGTCCGAACTGTTCAAAACCACCTCAGATCAATTTACGATAAGGTGCAAGTTCACAACAGAACCAGTCTGGTATCACGTCTGATGCTACCGAATTAGCTGGTTACTGAAGATCTCAGTGAACGACAAGCTCATCAATATAAATCGATACAGGTGCCTTCTTTTCAAGCCGCGTATTGTACACTTCCCTATCGTTCACGCCGATCACCCGCAAAAACCGCCCTCTTGCCTCCTCAAATTCAATATTCAGGAACGGGCTGCTCTGCACGATCCGCTCTTCACCCACCTTTGCAACTGAAACCCATGTTTCACTGTCATTGGAGATCAAGACCTCCACGGATTGTGGCCAGAATAGACGGCGGTATCGTCCAGCTTCATATCCCAACCCCACGCTGTGAAAGTTCGTTTCTTCACCAAAGTCAATGACAGCATCTAAATCGCCATCAAGGAACTCAGCCCATTCGGTGGGGTGAAAAACCCTATCATAAGCCATAACGCCATCGAGTATAGTTTTTTGGGGGCCAGGTTGATAGAGCGCTCTTGGAGCTTGCAGAAACTTTATTGACTTTCCAAGGGCCTTATGTGGCGCCACTGATAGCCTGAAATCGCCATACATCTCTCCCGTCTCCTTATTCTGTCCAACAGCCCTTACAATTGCTGGTTCTGTGAATACTAAAGAAGCAGAATAAAGCGCCGATTGCGCATTCGGCTTAGAGCCGTCAAGCGTATATCGAATAACTTGCCTTTCACCCTCTACCATCAAATCCAATTTCAGCGCGCCATCAACAATTTTATGTTTGCCAGAAACTTTATAAACTGCTCTTGAAGCGTTGGTCTCCATGAAGTCCAAACGTCTAAAAGAATTATCGAGACGCGCCAGAAAGCTGGTCCAGGAGCGATCACTCTCACGCGACCAGAGAATTTCTGAAAGGGCACTCATTCGCGGCAAGGAGGCATACTCAACCTGTTCTGGTGTCTTGATAAAATTACCCCAGACATGCCCTTGAGCACCCAAGACATGCTGCGCCTGCTCTTCTGTTAACCCGCCAGGCATCGGATCATATTCATAAATATCCCGAAGGGCGATTGGCGGCTGCCAGCTGGACGACATCGGTTCGTCGAATGACAAGGATTCAAACTGGTTGAAATAGAGCTTGTCGCTCATACCAATAATAAGGTCATGGCCTTGCCTGACTGCCTTGATGCCTTGTTCTGGGTTGAGCCAGGTCGTGATGGTGGCACTTGGATTTATACCGCCTTCAAGTATCTCTTCCCACCCGGCCATTTTTTTGCCAAGGCCGTTGATGGTTTTTTCAACTCGGCGCACGAAATAGCTTTGCAATTCTTCGTAACTTTCAAGCCCTTCCCTCTTCATCAGAGCGGCACAACTCTCGCAGGCCTTCCATTGGTCTTTCATGACCTCATCACCGCCAATGTGGATGTAGGGGCCAGGAAACAGTTCCGCTACCTCGGCAAAGACACCCTCAAGGAACGAAAAACTTTCTTCTGTTGGGCAAATAACATCCCGGAAAATATGAAATTCCGTCTTGACCTTATAATCTTTCTTGATGCAGCCCAATTGTGGGTAAGCGGCAAGCAGGGCTGATGTATGGCCAGGCACATCAATTTCAGGCACAATGGTCACCTGCCGCTCTTTAGCATATTTGACGATTTCTCGAATATCTTCCTGTGTATAAAATCCACCAACAGGTTTTCCATCATAAAAATGCACCCGGTCATAAGGGTGCCCGATCACCGTCTGCGGACGCCAGCCGCCTACCGAGGTCAGTTTGGGATATTTTTTGATCTCAATACGCCATCCTTGGTCATCGGTCAGATGCCAGTGAAAATAATTCAGTTTATAAAGCGCAAGAAAATCTATGTAGCGCTTGATAAAGTCTTTGGGGAAGAAATGGCGGCTCACATCAAGGTGCATGCCTCGATAAGAATAAAGCGGGCGATCTTTAATTTTGACAGCGGCAATGCCCCACTTTACATCGTTAATTGGATAATTACTTTCAATCTCCGGCGGCAGCATTTGGCGCAACGATTGTACGCCATAAAACAATCCTGCCTTGTTTGATGCCCTGATTATTATTCTTTTGGGTTTGACCGAAAGCGTGTAGGCCTCAGGTGAGGAAAAGTCTTCCTCAATCAATAAGTTAATAGCGCCATTTTGCGGCTTGTTTGTCTCTTGAATTTCTAATTTATAACCCGTCGCCGGAATGATAAATTTTTGAAAATAATCTGCAATCCCTTTTGCCTCATCACTGTTAATCAACAGCTGCGTATTGCGCGTAATTTCAAAAATTCCCGACTTCTGTTTTATGCTCTGCGGAACAGGAATGATGCCATATCGCCCAGCCCATTCTTGCAAATCAGTTGAATTCGGTTCGGCATGAGTGGGCGCGGGCCCAGTAATGAGCACGCATAACAACGCAATCAAAATATTATGAAAATTGAAAAAAAGGTGATTGCCAAGAGCACGTTCAATCATGATCTTCATCTCGATTCCTTTTTTTGCAATAATGGATTATGAGGTTACATTCTATAAAGTATAAACTGACAAATTTGATCTGTTTTTGTTCTTTCACACATTTTTCCGCAAAACCAGCCTGGGCTTTCATTGGCAGGCTATCAGTTACAATGGTTGAAGAAATAGCGCAAATGACCTACTTCGATATATGGCATATATGTTTTCCCTGATGGCTCAGTCATACAGGATATGCCCTATAGCAATGTAGAACTTGACTGATATGGTGGAAAAGCTTTCCCAAAAAATATTAAACTCCCTGCCAGGCGGCATACGACGCCCTTCCTATGACCGGACTGCCGTAAAAACTGGAATTGTTCATATGGGGCCCGGCGCTTTTCATCGCGCGCATCAGGCTGTCTATATCGACGACATTTTATCCCAGGAAAAAGATTGGGCAATTTGCGGCGTATCTCTAAACAGCGCTGGTGTGAAGGAAGCACTCAAAGACCAGGATTTTCTGTATACGCTTGTCACGCTTGATCAGGAAATTTCCTACAGGGTTATTGGCTCCATAAAGGATATTCTGGTCGCCCCCCATCAACCCGCGCAAGTCTTAAGCCGGCTGAGAGATCCCAATACGCGGATTGTTACGCTGACAATTACGGAAAAAGGATATTGCTTAGGTACGGACGGTGCCCTTGATTTTAATCATCCGAATATACAGAGAGATTTATCATCCCCCTCTACTCCGGTCAGTCCTATTGGCTACATTGTAGAATCTCTCAGATTGCGCCGTGAAGCAGGCGTTCAACCCTATACCGTTGTCAGCTGTGATAATCTGATGGAAAATGGCACACGTCTGTTCCAAGCCGTAAGTCAGTATGCCGTTCACATTTCGCCCGATCTCGCCACATGGATTGAAGATGAAGCCTGCTTTCCCCGCACCATAGTGGACAGCATCACACCTCAAACTGATGACGAATTGCGCAACCATGTCACCAGCGCCACAAACATAATTGATAGCTGGCCTGTCGGGCGCGAGGCTTTTACCCAATGGATCGTCGAGGACCAGTTCTCACTGGGACGGCCCGATTGGGAATGCGCCGGGGTCACAATGGTCGGAGCTGTCGAGGTTTATGCAAAAGCGAAACTCAGGCTGCTGAACGGCGCCCATTCCGCCCTCGCCTATCTAGGAATTTTGGCAGGATTTGACACGGTTTATGAAGCCATAAATGAAGAAAAGCTCAGCCGTTTCATCCACAGCATGATGACCAGGGAAATTTTGCCGACGCTCAAATCAACGTCCGGTTTCGATCTCATGACGTATATCGGCTCGCTCTTAAAGCGTTTTCAGAACCCCGTTATCAAGCACAAGCTAGTGCAGATTTCCTCTGACGGTTCGCAAAAACTACCCATCCGGATTTTGAGTGTCATCAGTGAAAATTTAGAAGCGGGTCGGCCAATTGAGCGCCTATGCCTTGTCATCGCCGCTTGGATGCAGGTCATACGGCGCAAGGCGCTGATCAATTCCCCCATAGTTGATCCTTTAGCCGACAAACTAATCGCAATTGGCTGGCGCGACGCAAATGGCCATGCTGAACTGCTTAATGATTTTCTGTCCCTGGAAGCAGTCTTTCCGGCATCGCTCACAGCCAGCAAAATCTTCAGAACGGCCCTGACACAGGCTTATCGCTCTTTAGGAAGCGGTGAAAAATCTGACGCGTTTAAGGCACTGGAATAAGGCGTCGCTCAGCATACGCGGCCCACGCACTTAATTGTCATGCCATTCATAGGAGCCCAAGCTGACGGTGCGAGGGTGATGATCTTCTCCCCAGACGATTTCTCCCAGGCTCAATTCTATTCCATGAGCTTTGCAGATGGGACCGAGTAAGGTCATCGGATTGGCACAAGCCATGCGTAAAGCAGAGCGAAAGTCCGCAATGCCCCATTTTACAATATTGGCAACGGCCTGATCCATTCTGAGAGAAGATCCCGCCAACAGGGGGCTACCCGACACGTGTACGGCACCCTTTTCATTGAGATCCACCGCCATTCCAGCTAGAAAATACTTGCCCGGCGAAGATTTCGCCGCCGCTATCGCATCCGTCACGAGAATAGAACGCTCTACGCCTTTGGCGCGTATAAAAGACTTCAGAATTTCAGGAGGAATATGCACCCCATCCGCAATAAACGCGCCTAAAATTCTGTCTTCCGAAAGCTGCCAGAGGACCGGATTATCAAATCTTGGCAAGATCTGCGCAACGCCATTCCCCAGGTGAGTGGATATCACTGCTCCTGCTTCTACAGCGGAAGAAAGATCATTTCGTTTCAGCGCGGAATGCCCCACTCCGACAATTTTATGATGAGATGCCGCCCAGGCAATAAACTCATGCGCACCCTCAAGTTCCGGGGCGATCGTCACATACAAGATCGGTCGGGAAAGATTTTTCTCAAGCCCTCTGACCAGGTCACGCGATGGCAAGACCATGTCTCCCGGAGGATGGCATCCTGCATATCCTTCTTTAGGACTTAAGAAAGGTCCCTCCAGGTGATAACCAGGCGCCATGAGGGGGCCCAGCTGGCTTTTTGTAATTGCGTTATCCAATGAAAGTAATCTGCGTTTTAATGTCTCCTCCGATGCTGTAATGATCGTTGGCAAACAAGTTGTAACACCGGTCTCCAGCATGCCTGAAAACGCGCGGTCAATATCATCCGCGGTGATATTCTCATCATTAAAATCGACCCCGTTAAAACCATTGACCTGCAGATCGAAGAGCCCGGCAGAGCGGATAACGCCCTCCTCTGCCGTGAGAGTCTTTTTGGCATTGCTTTTTGAAACTGCAATTCGACCATCGGAACCCGTAATAGCCACGAGAAATTCCAGGCCCGTATCAAGCGCTCGGGGCACCATGGAAAACTCAGAAACTTTATTGATCGAATGCGTTATCACCAGACGTCTATTGTCTTAATAATTTTGAAGAATCACGATCGAGAAAAAGATCGCAGTGATCATGCCGTTGTAAAATAGAGGCAGGAAATCGCGGGGAAACCTCTTCTTCAAGAGAATTTCTCACCGCTTCAGCCTTGCGTGCGTCCGGTACTGAAATGATCAATCTGCGGCTTTTCATAATAAAATTTACACTCATACTTATGGCATGGTCCGGAACATCGCCTAAGTTTTCAAACCAACCTTCGTTATGTTGCTGCCTGCGGCACCCTTCATCAAGTTTAACCAGAATATACGGATCGTTAGTTTCAAAATCCGCTGGCGGATCATTAAAAGCTAAATGTCCGTTCTCACCGATCCCCGCAAAACAAAGATCGATATCCCGCGAGCCGATCAGATCATTCAATCTGGAAATTTCCGCCTGAACATCCAACGCATCCCCGGCAATCTCATGGAAAGAACCAAGATTGGGGACCTTGGCAACAAAACGCTCTCTCAGATAACGACGGAAACTGGCTGTGTGACTCGGAGAAATACCCACATATTCATCAAGGTGGAACACATCAATACGGTCCCAGGGGATATCCGACTCCACAATAAGCTGCTCAAACATAAAAAGTTGACTTGCCCCCGTAGGAATAACCAGTGCCAACCGTTCTTTTTCATCGGCAAAGGCACGAAGGATCCCAGCACCTTTCCTCGCCGCCTTCTCTCCAAGTTCATTATCGTTTTCAGAAACATCAATTTTCATAGTTCAATTCCAAATATCAACTACTAACAAAAAGTGGCTGGCGCAATATATTGGGTGATGTGCTAGGGTAAAGAAGTTTTTCAATCTTACACAAGTTTTCTTGATAATTTCAACATTGCATTGAGACATGATTTTTTTACCAACTTCTAGTTGGCAAATAAGGTAATTTACAAAATAATGGTTCCTCTGAGGTTTTTCCACTCACTCAAGAAAGCTAATATCTTGTATAAAATATTTTTCACAACCCTATTTGTTGCCATCTCCGTATTTGCCTTGAATAATTGGCTACCGCAAATGCCCGCGCCCGGATCACAAATCACTTTGCGCCTCGCCGAAGCTTTGCCTGACACCAATCCCGTTACAATTTCTATGCGGAAGTTTGCCGACCTAGTGGAGAAAAAAACAGGCGGCGGTGTCAAGGTGAAGGTATACTCCAGCGCACAGTTAGGCCAAGAACCCGATGCGATTGAACTGGTACGACTTGGAATAATAGACCTAACCCGGATCAACTCAGTCGCCCTGGCCAATGTCAGCCGCTCCATCGGAGTTTTTACATTACCCTACATTTTCCGCAACTACGACCACAAATATAAAGTTCTGGATGGTGAGATGGGCCATAAAGTACGCACCGACATGAATCAGATTGGCTTAATCGGCTTTGATTATATGGAGGCCGGGTCTCGTTGTTTTTACACACGCGCCAAACCCATCAACAGCCTTGAAGATTTAAAGGGCTTAAAAATCCGCGTTCAACCTTCCCGCATTACCATTCGAATGATCGAATTATTGGGGGCGGTTCCCACACCAATGAACTTTGGCGAGGTTTATTCTTCACTCTCGACAGGCGTTGTTGACGGTGCTGAAAATGACTATGTCAGCTATTCCACATCTGGGCATTATGAAGTTGCCCCGTTTTATGTGGAAGATAATCATTTAAGTCCTCCAGCAATCTTGATCATGAATCACGCCAAATTCACTTCGCTTTCCCCTGAGCATCAAAAAGCCATCTCGGAAGCAGCACATGAAGCCGCCCTCTTCGAACGTGATTTCATGAGGCAATCAAATTTAGAGGCCAAAGAAAAAATGAAAACTGCAAACGTCACCATTTCAACAATTGATACCGCGCCTTTTCGGGCAGCAGTAAAGCCTATTTATGACGAATTCCCCTCCTACTCTGATATGATCGCACAAATTGAATTGGTTGAATAAAATTTAGGCTTATCTGACGGTAATTAGTCACAAACTGCTCAGCTATACTATCGTTGATATTTCTTCAAAAACGAGTGCAATAGCTTCGGCGCCTGGGTCCGTCACACCTCGTAGATTTTCAGAAGGAACATAAGCCGAGCGCCCCGCTCGTGCCTGGTCCATCATTGCCGTTGCATCGGCCCCCTCACGCGCTGCGTTGGCAGCATCAGAAACGGATTTCCCATTCAAAAGGGCCTCAAGCGCCGGCAGCAGCGAGTCCAGCATCGTCCGATCGCCAAGTTTCGCGCCGCCATAATTCATCATCCGCGTGACACCTGCCATTATGGCTGATGGCCAACTCGCTTTCTGATGGAAAGCTTCACTTGCCGCAGCAAACAGGATTGCCATTAGAACACCACTCGACCCGCCCATATTCTGGGAAAGTCTATCACTCAGTGTAGCGCACATGTCCGCCCCGTCGCCAAAAGGCATCTCCTCAAGCTCACTTAATATGTAACGAGCAGCGTTTCCAAATGTCGTTCCCGTATCACCATCTCCAGTGCGGGCATCAAGTTCATTGAGCTCCCCTTCCGCTGAGACCAACCTATTGCAAACAGCTAAAACAACTGCCTGCACGGTTTCATTTGCTACGAATGAATATTTTTTTCTGGAGCCTATGTCCGGCAACGCCGAGATTGTGACGGTGCCGCCTTCGCGAAGGCCCGGCCAATTTGATACTTCAACATCTGATAAAAGCGCCTTTTTCCGCGGCGCGTCTAATTCCATGATAGAGACCGAAAATCCATTCATATCCAATGAAGTCATGAGATGCGCCGGACCAATAACGATGTCTATATGTCCGCCCAGAGCCGTCTTCGAAAGAGAATGCGCAAGAATTCCCATTTCAAGTGGCGGTACAGCCCCCAGATTATTGATGATCGCCGCATAGCGGGCCTTGTCGGAACGAACAACCTTTTCCAGTTGATCACAGACCATCCTCATCAACTTTGCTGCCGTATCAAAAACGATTTTTGTAACACCGGGTTCCCCGTGAATTCCAAGGCCAAGTTCAGCCTCGTTATCTTTCAGGTAATCGTCTTTCGCATTCCCCGGCACGGTGCATGTTTCAAGAGACAGGCCAATAGAATAACTGCAGGCGGCGGCGTCCCTTGCGGCTTGCGCCACGTCCTCAAGCAGCGCCCCTCGCGCCGCCAAATATCCGGCGACCTTATGAACGAAGAGCGTGCCGGCCAGGCCTCGCGGCTGGTGCGCGCCCGGAATGGAAATGTCATCCGCGACGATCACAACCTCTACCTTATAGCCCAGAGCCTTTGCCCGTTCCGCCGCAAGGCCAAAGTTTAACCTATCTCCCGTATAATTTTTTACAATAAGAAGGCAGCCCGCTTCGCCCGAAACCGCCACAATGGCTGAAAGAACAGCATCAACACTTGGAGATGCAAAAACTTCGCCACATACAGCCGCCGTCAACATACCTTCGCCAACAAAACCCGCATGGGCGGGCTCATGCCCTGACCCGCCACCTGAAACGAGCGCCACACGGGATTTATTCCAATCCGTTCTAACGATCACCTTCGTATGCGGATAACCATCAAGACGGGCGAGTTTATCATTGGGGGTGGTCGCTAAAAATCCGTCCAAGGCTTCCGTGACGATGTCACTCTTTGAATTTATGAAACGTTTCATCGCTCTTTGAGTTTTTCCATTAGAAAGTGGTCAAGCCATCACGGGTCATAACAGAAAGATGCTTTTGAGTGCCGCCCTTAAACTGATTTAATAAATTCTGCGATCAAATTATTCACTTTTCGAGCCGCCTCAATGTGTACCATATGACCCGCGTCATCGACGATGATATTTTCTATACTTGCGGGTAAATTTTTCGCTTCTACTATAGAAGCAACCCGATCTTCTTTACCCCAAATGATTTGTATTGGCATTGTTAACCGCGTTAAATTACCCCTTATATCGACGTCACCTAACGAAATAATCGCTGCATCAGAGATTTTGCGCAAGCATTCTTCCACGCCTTCGATACGTTTTGCATCCAACATATCCTCGACCATGCTACGCGTGGCTAATTCTGAATTTACGAATAGTTGCTGCATGTATGGTTTTAACTGTTTGCGCCGGTTTGCTGATATGAATCCTTCAATATATTGTTTATCGACACTAGTGCCTGCCCCCGCGCCGCTGATCAGCGTCAAGGATGCTACTTGGTACGGAAACTGGATGGCGAGTTCTACTGCAACAGCCGCACCGAGTGAATGCCCGACAACATGGACGCGCGGCTCTAAAACCGTCTCCATCAACCCATAAACCGCTTTCGCCAGGTTGGGCAAAGTTCCATCGGCAACCTCTTTTTCCGACGCCCCATGCCCTGGAAGATCTATTGTATATACCGTTCGGTTCTCACTAAGTTCTGCAGCATGATACATCCATCCATCCTGATTGCCGCCGAAGCCGTGTATAAACAAAAGCGGAAGCTTTCCCTGATCATTCTTCGCCTCATACTTGCGGTAAGCAATGGAGAGGCCATCGACATCCGCATTCAAAGGTGCGGTGTCAACCTCTTCGCTGACCTCTTCAGGAACAAAGCGTTCTTGAAATTCCAAAATAAAGGCTTCAACAGATTTACTACTTACTCCGCCTTGAGTGATCACGCCCAACAAAGCGCCAACAGGCAACTCATCGCCTGACTGGGCGGTAATGCGGGATAATGTGCCCGTATCGATCGCTTCCAGAACGTTCACTGTTTTTTCTGTTTCAATTTCTAGTAATTCTTCACCCACCGATATTTGAGTGCCTTCATCAACCAGCCAATCCACGACCTTACCACTTGCCATGGCCATGCCCCATTTGGGCATCATCAAGGCAATAATATTGCTGTCGCCCACGCTCTATTCCCTTCCCATCACTTTATGCACGGCTGTGATGACCTGGCCCGCATCAGGGATGTAAAGTTTCTCAAGATTTGGCGCAGCCGGAATTGGCGTGTAAGGAGGTGTCACTTTAATAATTGGTGCATTTAATGCTGAGAACGCTTCTTCAGCGACAACCGCCGCTATCTCCGACGCCATGCCGCAACGCGGACCGGCCTCATCAACGATGACCAAGCGCCCGGTCTCCTCAACACTTTCAATTATCGATTCGGTATCCAGTGGCGTTGTCGTTCTGGGATCAATGACCTCGCAGCCGATCCCCTCCTTTGCCAGGGATTCAGCTGCCTCCATAGCGATATGCACCATGCGCGACAAAGCCACGATAGTGACATCTTCTCCCTCACGTACAAATTTTGCTTCGCCAAAGGGAATCGCATAAGGTTCATCAGGCACCTCCTCAACCATCTCATACAGCATCTTATGTTCGCAAAAGATGACTGGATCATCATCGCGGATGGCACTCGCCAGCAACCCTTTAGCGTCATAAGGCCCCGAAGGAATGACAACTTTAAGTCCGGCAAAATAACTAAAAACCGGATACAGGCATTGTGAATGCTGAGAGGAAATTCCCAACCCTGCGCCAATCATGGTACGGACCGTCAGCGGAATCCTATCCTGACCACCATACATATAACGGTATTTGGCGGCCTGATTCACAATCTGATCAAAGCAAACACCAATAAAATCGTTGAACATGAGGTCAGCTACAGGGCGCAGTCCACTTGCCGCAGCGCCTATCGCCAATCCCATATAAGCCGCTTCGCTGATCGGCGTATCCAGAACCCGTTTGGGACCAAACTCACTGAGCAATCCCTTCGTGACCGCCATGGGCCCGCCCCATGCATCGACATCCCCACCAGCACCAGCCCCACCGGCGACATCTTCCCCTATAAGGATAACCGATGGATCTCTATGCATTTCCTGCACGAGACCTTCATTGATAGCCTGACGGTACGTTTTTTTTGACATCTACTAATCCGTCTCAAGTATCCGTTGCGTATATGTACTGCATGAATTCTCCTTCAGACGGGAACGGCGCCGCTATCGCATCAGCATACACACGATCTATGAGTTCACCGACTTCGCCATCAATCGCGTCCAACTCAGCTGTCGCAATCAAATCATCCAATATGACTTTCTGCCGAAACTGTTTTAAACAATCCCTATTTTTACGATATTCTTCTACTTCTCCCTTTGGCCGGTAGCTTTGTGCGTCCCCTTCAAAATGACCATAATAGCGTCGCTGCTTGGCTTCAATCAGACTTGGTCCATGTCCAGCCCGTGCCCTTTCGGCTGCCTCAAGAACAGCATCATAGACAGCAAAATAATCATGGCCGTCCACCACGACACCGGGCATATCAAAGGCAGCGGCCCTTTTATGTATATCTCCGCCAGCGATGGCGTAATCCGCTGCCGTGGCTTCAGCATAACCGTTGTTTTCAACCATGATCACGACAGGTAGTTTCCAGATCGACGCGAGATTCATCGCCTCCAAAAAAACACCCTGATTGGCACCCCCGTCCCCTACCAGTGCAACAGCAATACCTCCCGTTTCATTGTTCCTAGCAGCCAGAGCAGCGCCGCAGCCCAAAGCAACCCCGCTTCCTACACCACTGTTAGCGCCCCACAATCCCGACTTCACATCATGCAGATGCGCAGACCCCCCTCGTCCTCGACAAAGTCCATCGCCACGGCAGTAAATCTCTTTCGCTACAGCAAAAATGTCGGCGCCGCGCGCAATGGCAGGACCATGTGCACGGTGAGTGTTCAAAAGGATATCTGCATCGGTCAGATTTGCGCAGACTCCAACAGCAGACGCTTCCTGACCGGCATAGAGATGAACAAAACCCGGAACTCCTCCGCCAGCAAATTCAACATGCATTCGATCCTCAAATATGCGTATCGTGCGCATGCCGCGATAGGCTGACAGCAATTCAGTTTTGCTTTGTTTCATGATCAAGCCCTGCGCAGTATCCATCCTGGTTGACCACCAATACCAATCGATTTATGATTCAGACTTCCCACTACAATTCTGGCAAGAAGGCGCTCAAAACAAGTATTTTTGCATGTGAGTAACAAAGTATCAGCCATTTTGACCGGAGCCATAGCGTAAATGGCCTATTTTTCTTACATAAAAATGGGGTGTTATCGTGCGTTCCTCAGTCACCCCTCCATTTGGAAAATAGGCGCGCCAACGTTCGATCTGCGCAACGAGATGACTTCTTCGCGTAAACTACCTCTACCTGCGTTATGAAGGCGGTTTTCTTTTTTTATCAAGGCCTGAAAACTCAAGATATTCGCGTGTTGGCGCGAATGATGGGGTAGAGCAGCGGAAGAGAGAGGCACAGGCAAGCTACGCCAAAAACAACAACCGCATTATAGTTAAGACTGCCACTTTCTCCCTGCGTCATACTCAAGATCGTCGCGGCGACCGCCGGGCCAAGCCCCATGCCACATGCCACAACAAAATTCGTGAAAATCGCTGTTCGTCCCGAAGGGTCGAGATTAGTCATATTCGCCAAAAGATAGGGCGATGTGAACCACCAACCGAATTTAAACACCAGAGAAGAAATCGCATACAACACCGCACTTTGAAGGCCAAAGACCAGCAACATACCAACGCCAATCACTGTATATCCGATAACTGCAGGCAATAGACGGCCAAAGCGTGTGCTGAGCCATGTCGCCGCGCCCGCACCCGCAACGCCGAAGAGCGAAGCCACTGACAGCGTGTAACCGATGAAATCTGGCTCAAGCTTGGCCGCATCACCGATCCGTTCGACATAAGCCCAGACACCACCAATGGCGGTGTAGAAAAACAACAGCGCCAGTAGCCCCAGTGGAACCAGTCGCTTCGCTTCTGGGGGAAGGCTCTTCAGACCCTGTTTATGTTCTTCTGTTCCCATAGGCGGCATAAAGCGAACTGGAAGCAGTAAAAGAGCCATAACTGCAGCCATGATTAGGAAAAAACCTTTGATGCCTATTACCGGAAAGACTTGTGGAAGAACTGCAAATCCAACCACCGCAAAGATAATCTGCCCCAATGACCAATACCCAAAGGCCCTCTCCTGATCTTTCGTCATGCCTGAAACCACGATGGTCATTGTCATGACGGTTCCAAGCGCTAACCCTGAGATAAACCTCACCGGCATCAAAACCTCTTTTGGGGCCATACTAATGGAGATTAAACCACTTGAGATTACATACCCGACAATGATGATTGAGATTGAGACATAGAGGATTTTGCGCCACCCAACGCGCCCTATGAAGTACAAAGTCGAAAAGGTCGACAGGGCCGCGCCGATGAGTTCCGAGGCGATGAGATAACCCGCATCCTGGACAGTAAAACCCAGATTCGTCACATAAGCCCCGACCAGCAAGGGCCCTAAAACCGCAGGGGCAGGTGTAACAGCCGCCAGCAACAATATGGCCCATATGGTAGATGCCCGGTTTACATCGAACGTCTCATCGGAACTCATGAATTATCCTCTCTGGATCGAATTTAGCATTATTGCACTGCGACAGTTGAAATTCGTTTCGATAGGCCGTTTTCTAATACTCGTTTCGTAAAATGCGTACACATATAACCTTATGCGGTAGACTTCGATCCAAGAAAATAGGTGCAGGTCTAAAAACCCGTACAAACCGCATCCGAACAAATTCACCCGGGACTTAGTCAGTAAGCTATCAGTTCGGTTTACCGGAAAAATAGCGTAAATTACCTACTTTTGAGACGACATAAGCTGGTCTGCCTGAGTTCAAACCTACCAAAATGATCCCAGTGGAAACATTGAGAGGCAAGGTTTCCATAACTTTGAGTGCAATGTATATAGATCTTTGGATGAGTAATATATATGAGCCTCCCCCCCGGAAAGGGCAAATTGACGACAGCAGGCATGATCAAATTTTTTCACTGTGAAAAGAAGACAATACAATCATGAGTGACTTCCATTCGAAAATTCAGGCACAAGGGGTTGTACCTGTTCTCGTTATTGATGAACTTGACCAAGCCACGCCACTTGCCACAGCGTTAAAGACCGGAGGCTTGAAAATCATTGAAGTGACAATGCGCACTCCCGTTGCGGCAGAAGCTATCAAAACCATGACTAAAATCCCCGGAATTCTCATTGGCGCCGGCACCGTCCTTAATGCCGAACAATGCAGAATCGCCATTGACGCCGGTTCGCAGTTTATAGTCTCTCCCGGCCTTGACAAAGGGGTGGTAGACGCCGCGCAAGATGCGGGACTTCCTGTGTTTCCCGGCTGTGTCACGGCAAGCGAAGTACAGCACGCCTGGAATCTCGGCTTGCGGGCCGTCAAGTTTTTCCCAGCCGGAATTGCTGGAGGACCAATGGCTCTAAAAGCGCTGGCCTCTGTATTCCAGGACATGAAGTTCATGCCCACAGGGGGCGTCAATGCCGATAATCTTGCGGAATATTTATCCCTTGATGCCGTCATCGCATGCGGCGGAAGCTGGATCGCTCCAAACAATCTCGTGCGGGAAGAAAAATATGATGAAATTTCGTCTCTCGCCGCTTCCGCCATCGCATTGGCCCGCAGCACTCGTACGTAATTCTTTCTGTGTTAGGCCAACACAGAACAAACCGATGGAAAGATGGTAATGGCACGGATTGTTACATGTGGAGAAATCATGCTGAGGCTTAAATCACCTGACCATGAGCGATTTTTTCAATCTGCGATGCTTGAAGCCAGCTTCGGCGGCGGGGAAGCGAATGTAGCGGTTAGCCTTGCCCGGCTTGGCCATCAATCAGTATTCGCATCAATGCTTCCCGACAATGAAATTGCCGATGCCTGTATCCGCCAATTGAAGGCTTTTGATGTCAGCACCCGCTTCATCGTGCGCAAAGGTGGACGCTTAGGAATTTATTTTCTTGAAACCGGTGCCAATCAGCGCCCGTCCCAAGTCATCTATGACCGCGCCCATTCCTCTATGGCGCAAGCGATGCCTGGCGATATCGATTGGAATAGGGCGTTTGAAAATGCCGCATGGTTTCACATAACCGGCATAACGCCCGCACTGTCTGAAAGCGCTGCCGAACTCACCCTTGAAGCCGTAAAATCCGCAAAAGAAAAAGGCATCACCGTTTCCTGCGATTTCAATTTCCGCGGCAAACTGTGGAAATACGGCAAGTCCGCCCCGGAGGTTATGACCGAACTTGTACGCTATGTAGATATTGGCATCGCCAATGAGGAAGACTGCCAAAAATCCCTTGGCATAACGGTGGACACAATCGATGTTCAATCCGGCGAGCTGGGTATTGAAAAATATGAGGCACTCACAGCCAAAATGATGGAAGTTTTTCCAAACCTCTCCGTTATGGCGATCACGTTGCGTGAATCGAAAAGCGCAGATCGTAACGGTTGGTCTGCCTGCCTGCGCGACAAAGGTGGTTTCCGTCTCTCAAGGCGTTACGAAATTACTGATATCATCGACCGCGTAGGAAGCGGGGACAGTTTCGCCGCAGGGCTGATTCACGGACTTCTTGCCTATGAAGACCGTCAACAGAGTTTGGAATTTGCCGCTGCAGCAAGTTGCCTCAAGCACTCTATACCAGGAGATTTTAACCTAACGAATCTGGCGGAAGTTGAAAAACTGATGTCGGGTGACGGATCGGGCCGCGTGCAGCGATGATGCGAGCAGAGACCCAGATACAAAAAGGCACTGAGCGCCCATAGCACACACTGACGAAACCCTTATGGTGACCCAACCCCTTTGAACGCAGCCACGTTGAGATAGTATAATTGGCTGAAATGAGGTGCAAGATCAATCCCAATCTGGTCAAAGCGCTCACGCGGGCGCATGTCTGACGGGACATGATTGAAGCGGGCTCTGTAAAATCAATATCAGAGCCCTCACTACAAACCGATGTCGAGCGCTCTCACCTGCGCGCCACGCTGCATCTTGCTTTCCTTGCACCCGACATTGCCCAGGCGATCCTTTCGGGTCGCCAGCCTCGATCACTCACTTTAAGCGCATTGCTTGACGCCAATCTACCACCAAGCTGGGCCGGGCAGCGGCAACGCCTCGGGCTGACTTAAACCATCACACCCAGAACTGGGGGTCAATCATTGGACGCCGGAGCAAGGGCGCTGAAAGAGCGCCTTTTTGCTCCAAAACAGCCTCATATACGCTACCAATAACCCCCACTTGCGTGCCCGACAGCGCGGAACTGCCGCAGCTTTGCAGCGGCTCCCGAAAACAGAGCAGAGTTGGCATGTGCCCGACCTGAGAGATAGGTGACGTTTTGTACCGGAGACATGGGTAACACTTTTGGCCATTTGGTGGGAGGTGTTGATGCCGTGGAGAGAGACTTCGGTTATGGAGGAACGACTTCGATTTGTTGCCCGGCTGTTGGAT
>JAJFIO010000094.1 GCA_021774915.1 Alphaproteobacteria bacterium | reverse complement strand
TTTTTCTATGAGGAGAGCGCGGAATTTCTCGGACATGTTTGAAAGGACTTTCTTGGGTAAGGTGTTTTGCTGTTGAATTCTCGCCATTATGCCGCTTTCAGCACTCGCCGCAAGAGAGCGCTAATAAAGTGTTTGTTTTTTTAAGGACAGTGGTGACGCACCGCCCTTCCTTATTCTAACATTTTGTTGAGACTCTTTGCCCAGACTATCAAGGGTAAAGTGTCGTTGGTAAATGAGTAAAGGTAAAGGAGTTGGCATGTCTTTGAACACGAGTTTGAAAGCCGGGCGCAACAAGTTCGACCTCGTCACGAGAGGTTATCGTCTGACCACGGCGGAAATTTTGTATCATCTGCCGGATCATAATTCAGTCTTGCAGACTTATCTCTGGCAAGAACTGGATCTGGCGCCCAAATTTCCGGTGCTGATAAAATTTCTGGATTTCTGGCACAACAATCTTGATGGACCGCTGCACTCCGTGCGCGTCGCCGCTTCCGGCATCATCACCCCGCAGGAAATGCGCTACGCGGATATCGATATCACGCTGCATTAGAGCAAATTCCGTTTATACGGAAACGACTTAAGGCTGCAAAGGCAGCCCGGCGCTTTGCGCCGCTCCCGCGAAGCCGCGCGCTTTAGCGCGTTGGCGTGAGCAATATAATAACTAGAGCGTTACCGTGTAAACGAAAACGACTCTAGAGAATCTTCAAGCAAAGTGAAAACCGGCTTGCGTCCGCCTCCCATCGCCTCTTGAGAAAGTTTGTTAAAAAGTGACTCGGGCTTCGATACCTATCTGCCGGCCCCGACGTTTTGTACCGTTAAAGGCGCGGTTGCCGAGCACCCAATCGCGAAAGCGTTGAACGTCCACATAAGCGTCTTCGTCTGTCAGGTTCTTGGCAAAGAAGGCGAGGGAATAACGTTCGGTTTCCAGGCCGATGCGGCCATTGATTATCATCGCCTCGCCAAATGTGGCCAGGTTGTGAACCTGCACATAGCGTTTGGAATCATAAGAGCCGTTGACATTGACAAAGAAATCGAACTCGTAATCGGGAATCTCCCGGCGCCATTCGCTGGACCAGTTGAACTCGTGTTGGGACACGCGGGGCATTTTGTTGCCGGCGACGCTGGCATCGCCGAACAGGTTGAACTGATCGATGGTGCCGCCTTTTTTGAATTCCGGATTAACATAGGCATAACCCAGGGTAAAGAACAGATCTTCGACTGGCGCCCACTGGGCTTCAATCTCGCCGCCCCAGACCTCCATCTCATCGATATTGAGGACCTGCGAGAATCCGGTTCCCCGGCCATCGACAATCGCCGTATAGGTGTTGGTCAGTTGAGCATCTTCAATATCGGCATAGAAACCCGCAACATTAAGCACGAGGCGATGGTCAAACCACGCGGTCTTGGCGCCGATCTCATAAACCCAGGAGGTTTCTTCCTCAAAGGTGGCAAAAGGCTCGCCTGTCAGGAACACAACGTTGGGATCGCCGATGGCAGCTCTCATATTGCTTTGATCGTTAAAGCCGCCCGGCTTGTTGCCCTTGGCAACGCTGGCGTAAACGGACGCCTCATCCGTTACGTCATATTTGATCGTTCCTTTAGGATTGAACGAGGTAAATGTATTTTCGCCGTCGATAAAGAGGCCGCTGACATCTTTTTTGTCTTCCGCATAGCGCAGCTCCAGCGTGGTGGTGAGGCGGCCGGTGATATCGAATTCACCTAAACCAAACACCGCCCAGTTATCGGTTTCTCGAATGCCGAGATTCGCCGTTCGGAAGGCGAAGGTATCGAAAGGCACTATTTCTATGTTGTAATAAAAGCCGCCAATCATCCAGCGGAACCGGTTTTCCTGCGGCGAGGCAAAACGAACCTCGAAAGACATTTCCTCCAGCTCTTGTTTGCGGCCGGAGATGAATTCAAGTCCCGACAGGGATATATCGTCGCTTCTCGACAGAAAATTAAGCGCCGCCACCGTGCAGTCCGGATTAAACGCGGGCAGGCCGGCGCCGGCGTCGCACGGTTCAGTGAGGTTATTCGGCGCCAATTCCGATCCCAGGGTGCGGTTCTCGCTGCGATAACCGGCAAGGAGGGTCGCGGTATAGCCGTCCAGTACGTCCCAGTCGACGCGCAGCGTGCCGATAAAGGTTTCCCGTTCCATGCCCGGCGCCACTGTCGGGGCGATCTGATCGGTCTCATTTGGTTTCATGTCAAGGATCGGCAACTCACCTTGGAAATACGTATTGCGATCCACCCCATCAGCCGAAAAGAACGCATTAGCGCCGAAATCATCGGTGACCTCGTTGCGCTCGACCTGGGTTCTGGGAAGCTGGCCGTCTTTGTCTTCCCAATACGCGACGCGCGTCTTGATGGTAAGCCCGGCGCCCGTGTCGAAGAACAAAGCGCCGGCGATGGAATTGGTTTCCTGGTCGCCAAGTTTCTCGCCATCCGCCGGATTGATGAACTCACCGCCATATTCGTAATGGCGCACGAAGAGCGAACCCGACAGCGTGCCGGGAATGATCGGTCCGGCGACGCGCGCGGATGTTTCCCATTCGGCATTCTCGGCATAGCGCGCCAGACCGTCGAATTCAAATTCATCGCCGGGCGTCTTGGCGATCAAATTGATGGCGCCCGCATAAGCATTGCGGCCGTAAAGCGCGCTTTGCGGGCCGCGCACGAATTCCACCCGCTCCAGATCGCTCAGCCCTAAGGCCGTGGTGTCGGAATTCATAAACACGCCATCAACAAAAATGGCGGTTCCCGATTCAACCCCGAAATCCGGCGTGCCGATGGTCGTCAAGCCGCGCACCGCCGGCCGTTCGTCACGGCGGCCGAAAGATTCTTGCAGGTTAAAGCCCGGCACTTGATTGGCCAATTCGCGCACATTGGCAAGGCCCTGACGGGCGATCGACTCGGCGGTAAAGGCGGTCACCGACACCGGCGCTTCTTGCAGGCTTTCAACCCGCTTGCGCGCGGTAACGATGATTTCATTAACGGCTGCTGAGGCCGGCGTCACATCCACCGGCAGCGCCATCAGCGACCCCAGAGCAACGGATGCCAGAAATTTCGTCGCACGTTTCATTTTACCCCCAAATTTTTATATAGCGTCTCGTGCGCTAACTTTCACAAGTCCAAAGCGCGGCCTCTTTTGGGTGTAATTTCTTAAACGAATCTTATGGGATACAGGCTTTTGGACGGACCGGGCGGTCACCGCAAAGCTTCCATAAACCGCATGGGAGCTCCGTTGGCGGCGCCTTGAATTTCGTCTTCCCACATCACCGTCCGTCCCCGGATGATCGTGCCTTTGGGCCAGCCTGTGGCTTTAAATCCGGCATAGGGTGTCCAGCCGCAGCGGCTGGCGATCCAACTGTCTTCGATCACACGTTCCGCTTTCAGATCTACGAGTGTGAAATCGGCATCATAGCCGGAAGCGATGCGCCCTTTGCGCACCAGCCCGAAAAGCCGTCCCACGCCATGAGAGGTGAGGTCGACAAAACGCTCAAGGCTCAGCCGCCCCGCCGCCACATGGGTCAGCATGACCGGCACCAGAGTTTGCACGCCGGGCATGCCCGACGGCGAGGCGGGGTATTCTTGTGACTTTTCTTCCAGCGTATGGGGCGCATGATCGGAACCGATGACATCAACGACGCCGTTTTGCAAGCCGCGCCACAGACCCTTTGTGTGGGCTTCATCGCGCAAAGGCGGGTTCATCTGCGCGCGTGTGCCGAGGCGCGCGTAGCACTCCGGCGCGGTGAGAGTGAGATGCTGGGGGGTCACCTCAACGCTGGCGATATCTTTGTGCTCCATCAGCAGATCCATTTCTTCTGCTGTCGTGATATGCAGGACATGCACGCGCTTGCCCGCTTCGCGCGCCAGAGACAGCAAGCGCCGGGTTGAGGTGAGCGCCGTTTCCGCATCGCGCCACACGGCATGGGTCTCCACCTTGCCCGGTTCGGCCAGTGCGCTGCGCGCGATCAGCCGCGCTTCGTCTTCGGAATGAAAGGCGGCGCGGCGCGAAATGGTCTCCAGCACGCGCGTCAGAGCGGCGTCTTCCGCCACCAGCAGAGAGCCGGTGGACGAGCCCATGAACACTTTGACGCCGCAACAGCCGGGCATGCGCTCCATCTCGGCCAGGTCATTATTATTGTCGCCCGTCGCACCGGCGTAAAAGGCGAAGTCGCAGAACATGCGGCCGGTCGCCGCTTGGCTTTTGGCCGCCATCGCGTTGGCGTCAATGATGGGTGGAGTGTTGTTGGGCATGTCGAACACACCCGTCACCCCGCCCAGCACGGCAGAGCGGCTGCCGCTTTCCAGATCTTCTTTGTGGGCGTTGCCCGGTTCGCGAAAATGCACCTGGCTGTCGATCACGCCGGGCAGAACATGAAGCCCCGTGGCATCAATGGTCCGCTCAGCGCTGGCGTGAGGCAGCGCCCCCAAAGCCACGATCCGCCCCTTCCGGATGCCGATATCGCGCGGCCCCACGCCATCGTGATTGACCACGACGCCGCCCCGGATCACCAGATCGTAGTTTTGCGCCACTTTAGCCGTTCTCCCATTCATTCACCGTGATCTTTCGGTTATAGGGGGGCGGGGCGATGCGCGCAACTGAAGGGCGTGGCTTGAACCTGAGCGCGCTTCGCCTTAAGTCTTGAGGCCACGCATTTGAAAGACCTTCCATGGCTGAAACACCACCTTCCGGCGCCGCGCTGCTGAATGACCGGGGCATCATCCGGATTTCCGGAAGCCAAGCCCGCGGCTTTCTGCAAGGCCTGATCAGCAATAACATGGAGCGCGTCTCAGCTGAGTGCGCACTCTATGGCGCGCTGCTGACCCCCCAGGGCAAGTTCCTCTACGACTTTTTCATTGTCGAAAAGGAAGATGCCTTTCTGCTCGATTGCGATGGCGGGGCGCGCCAAAGCTTATTCAAACGCCTGATGATGTATAAATTGCGGGCGCAGATTGAGTTGGAAGATGTCACCGGGGACTTTCACTCGGTCGCTCTCATTGGGGAAGCGGCCACACGCTTTGCCGGAGACAAAACGGAACCGGGGCAGGCATGGGAAGCGCTGAACGGCATCGCCTTCATCGATCCGCGCCTTGCCGCCATGGGGTCACGCCTCATTCTGCCGCGCGACAGCGCCGAAGACCAATTGCGGAAAGCCGGACTACCGATACTGGAGCCCGGCGCCTACACCGCCCATCGGCTGGCCCTCGGCGTGCCCCAGGGCGGCGCGGACATCCTCTATGACAAAGCGTTTTTGCTGGAAAGCAATTTTGATGAGCTGCACGGCGTCGATCACCACAAGGGCTGCTATATCGGACAGGAGACGACCTCGCGCACCAAACGCAAGGGAAGCCTACGCAAACGCCTTCTGCCCGTCGATGTCGAAGGCCCCCTGCCCGCGCCCGGCACTGACATTCTTGCCGGTGACATGGTGGTGGGCACGGTTCACAGCGGACAAGGCGCGCGCGCCATTGCCCTCATTCGCCTGGAACGCGCCCAAAAAGCCCGGCAAGAGGATCTCGCCCTCACCGCCGGTGACGCCACACTACATATCGTCACGCCAGACTGGATTTCACTATGACCAAAACAATCACCCGCTGCACCTGGCCGGGCGATGACCCGCAGTACCAGGCCTATCACGATGACGAATGGGGCGTGCCTGAGTGGGACGACCAGGCCTTGTTTGAAAAACTCACCCTCGACGGGTTCCAGGCCGGACTCGCCTGGATCACCATCTTGCGCAAGCGCGACAATTTCCGAAAAGCATTTGGCGGTTTTGATCCGCAGGTGATTGCCAATTATGGCAAGCGCGATGTCAACCGCTTGCTTAAAGATGCGGGCATTGTGCGCCACCGTGGTAAAATCGAAGCCACCATCGGCAATGCCCAAGCGTTTCTTGAGATCCAAAACCAGGAAGGTCCTTTTTCAGATTATCTCTGGGGATTTGTCGGCGGCCAGCCCCGTCAAAACCGCTGGAAAAAAATGAGCCAGCTCCCCGCGCAAACGCCTGAAAGCCAAGCCATGTCGAAAGACCTGAAAGCCCGAGGATTTAAATTCTGCGGTCCCACCATCTGCTATGCCTTCATGCAGGCGGTGGGCATGGTCAACGACCACACCACAGACTGTTTTCGCCATGCACCCCTGTCCAAACCCCCCAGATCCCGCTAATTTGCGACAAGTTTGTCACAAATTGTGACCCCCACCTCACGCCATTGTGCTGAATGCGCCCCCTTTGGTGACTCGACGCAGACAAACGCCACGGTTAATATCGGGTAAACATTGGGGAAACATCAGAACATGATGAAAGATTGCCCCGCCGGGAGACACCCGGCGCCATTTTCATTGTGTCCAGGTAAAACACAAGCGTAGTGACAAAAGTGCAAGTAATGAAATTCGTCTTCACCATGAATAAAGTTTTTAAAACTTTTTTGATCGCCGCCCTTGGCTCTGGCCTGGCCCTTAGCTTGAGCCCCAGTCAGGCTCAGCCGGCACTTTTCACGCTGACCGTTGTCGTCACACATACGCTCCCGGCCATTGGCCAGGTGAAGGTCTCCGTATTCAATTCCGAATCAACCTTCCTCAAATCCCCTTACATTAAAAAACAGATAGAAACCGGACCGGACGGCAATACTATTCTCAACTTTGAAAACCTGCCCGCCGGGGATTATGCCGTCAGTGTCGTCCATGATCAGGATGCCGATGGCAAGCTTGACCGCAACTTAATCGGCAAGCCACGCGAACCGTTTGGCTTTTCCAATAATGTTCAAGTTAAATTCGCGCCGCCCGCCTTCGAAAAGGTCAAGTTTACCGTGGACCAAAAAGACCAAACCATCGTGATCGATCTCAAGTCGTAAAACATGGGGGTAGAGTGTTCATCCCTTTGGACCGCACTCTGGCAATTGTCAGCCAACTGATCTAGGCTCATCATCTTAGTCAATCGTTCGACAGACAGGGGGGCCCGTGACTAAAATCGTGATCAGCGGAACGGGGCTCTACACGCCGGAACACGCCATCAGCAATGATGAGCTGGTGACCTCCTTCAATAATTATGTCGAAGACTTCAACACCGGTCACAAAGCCGACATCGAAGCGGGCAAGCTTGACGCCCTTTTGCCGTCGAGCACGGCGTTTGTCGAAAAAGCCTCCGGTATCAAATCGCGCTATGTGATGAACAAGGAGGGCATTCTCGACACCGCCCGCATGACGCCTAATATCCCTGAGCGTGCCGACGAAGACCTCTCCATCCTCGCCGAAATGGCTGTGCTGGCCGCAAAAGACGCCATGGCCGCCGCCGGCAAACAAGCCGCTGACGTGGATGCGGTGATCGTCGCTTGCTCCAATCTGCAGCGCGCCTATCCCGCCATCGCGGTGGAGGTGCAAGACGCGCTGGGTATTGAGGGCTTCGGCTTTGACATGAATGTCGCCTGCTCGTCAGCCACCTTCGGCATCCAAGCTGCCGCCGACATGATCAAAACAGGAAGTGCCCGCGCCATTCTTGTCGTCAACCCGGAAATTTGCTCCGGCCATCTGAATTTCCGGGATCGCGACAGCCATTTTATTTTCGGCGATGTCGCCACCGCCGTGCTCTTGGAAGCGGATACAACGGCCACAGCGCCCGGCGCGTTCGAGATCCTCAGCACCAAACTCAAAACAAAATTTTCCAATAACATCCGTAACAATTTCGGCTTTCTCAATCGCGCCGCGCCCGAAGGCATTGGGGCTCGGGACAAATTATTCGTGCAAGAAGGCCGCAAGGTCTTCAAAGATGTGGTGCCTATGGTCTCAAACCTGATCCTCGATCACCTCAAGCAAGCCGACATCGCGCCCAGTGCATTGCGCCGTCTGTGGCTGCATCAGGCCAATATCCATATGAACGATTTTATCGGCCGCAAAGTCCTCGGCCACGACCCTGCGCCGCAAGAAGCGCCGAATATTCTGGATGAATACGCGAACACCAGCTCGGCCGGATCAATCATCGCATTTCATAAGCACAAAGACGATTTCGAACCCGGCGATATCGGCCTCATCTGCTCTTTCGGCGCCGGCTATTCCGCCGGATCGGTCATCGTGCGGAAGATGGGGTGAGGACGGCGACGCCTCAATGTTATCCCGAGGAGCGGAGACGAGGTCCCAGCGCTCCCAATCATTACTGATGGTGTTTCATTTTACTTTGTGATGGCGTGCGCGAGCGAAGAAAAAGCCACTCGCCGGTGAAAACGGCAACCAGGCCGATTACGGCAACAATAATAACGAGAATGTCACTCGTTGCTTTTATTGTAACAAATGCCCCAAGGATAACAATGTCCAGAGTGATTGCAGTCATGAGAATGAAAGCACTCGCTTGAACCTCTTCACGAATATGGCGCAAGATTCCCCAATGAATCGCAATATCCATGACAAGATAAAAGATGGCGCCAAGCGCTGCGATCCGAGTCAAGTCGAAAAAAACAGTCAGCGCGATGGCGAACACGACCGTATAGACCAGCAGATGACTCCGCAGCGGCCCCGGCATCTTGAAATGCCGATGCGGAATCAACGCCATATCCGTCAACATAGTGAGCATTCGTGAGACGGCAAAAACGCTGGCAATGACACCGGAGGCTGTTGCGATAATCGCGAGGGCGACGGTGAACCAGAGACCGTATTCCCCCAATGCCGGACGAGCCGCTTCCGCCAGTGAAAAATCCTTCGCAGCAATAATTTCAGGCAGCGTG
>JAJFIO010000093.1 GCA_021774915.1 Alphaproteobacteria bacterium | reverse complement strand
GCCTAGTGGGTAACGGTGGGGAAACCGGCAATGGCTATCGCGGAGCACGTGTCCAAGCTCAAATTGGGGGTTGAGGCCTGGAACACCTGGCGGCAGGAAAACTGGAATGTCCGGCCGAACCTTTCCGGCCTGGAACTGTCGAACGAGCCTGGGGTCAAGCGCTCCCCCTTGTGGGATGCGTCCTCCAAGCAGATCAACCTTTCGGGCATCAATCTGGCAGGCGTCGACCTTTCCTCCGTGGATTTCAACACGGTCAACCTGCATGAAGCTCTCTTTACCGAAGCCAATCTATCGCACGCCATTTTGCGCCGAGCTAATCTTGCCCACGCCGATCTCAGATCCGCAAATCTCGACAGTGCGGATCTCAGTGGCGCCAACCTATCCGACGCTCATCTGCCGGAAGCCAATCTGTGTCAAACCAATCTCAAAGGCGCGACACTAGCGGGCGCGGATCTGGAAAGCGCCAATCTGGAAGAAGCGCTCCTGTTGCGTTCAGATTTGCGTTTTGCGGATCTCAACCGGGCGAACCTTTATAAAGCGGACTTACGTCACGCCAATCTGCAGGCTGCCAATCTGGATCATGCCGGCGTGATCGGCATCAAGTATGACCGGCACTCTATGAGGGGGCGCTATCAGGGCGTGCGCGGCGTTGATTCCATTTTTGGCGATGCGATTTTCCGGCGCGATGCTCTGGACCAGGATTATATCGACACGCTGGCCTCACGCTGGCGCCGCTCGCCGATGCTTCTGATGCTGTGGCTGTGGTCGCTCATCGACTATGGCCGGTCGCTGTCGCGCGTCTTGTGGCTGGGACTGTTCTGCATCCTCGCCTTCGGCCTGGCTTATGGCCTCAACCCGGACCTCGTCCGGTTCGCTGCCGATCCGGTGCAATGGTACACGCCCTATCTGGCCTCGGCCATAACGTTTTCGACATTTGGTTTTTCCGATGTTGTCCTCGCGTTAAACGCCAAAGGCCAGATCATCGTGGCGGCGCAAGTCATCCTCGGCTATTTCATCACCGCCATTTTGATCTCCGTGCTGCTGCAAAAAATCGCCCGCCGGAGTTAAATCTCTGGTGCAAGGAAAACTGGCGACCCCGCCAGGACTCGAACCTGGAACCCTCTGCTTAGAAGGCAGATGCTCTATCCAGTTGAGCTACGGGGCCACTCTAAGGATGCGCAAGCCCTTCTTGCCGCATGCGCTGGTCGATGTCCAGAAAATTGGGCCGGCTTGGACGAGTCGCCTTTAAAGCCGCTCGGGACCCGGCCTTTCGGTAGAAACAGGCGTTTCGGCGCCACTCCAGACCGAGCGAAACCACATCCGCAACCTGTCAACCAAGCTTTCCGTCACTTCATAGGTCAACTCCGGCATCTCCTTATGGAAGACGAAGAGCCGCCGCCCTATAAAGTTCCAACCCAGAACGAACGGCACCGCTGTGATCTTTGCCGCGAGCGGCAGATAGCCCAGAACGATAAAGAACCAGACAAAACCCGTGTTGAGTACCAGCCCCACCAGAGACACGGCCAGCAGGCGCGTGATCTCAGTCGTGCGGCCAAACCGCCCCCGGCGAAACGCCAGAAGATAAGACAGATAGTAATTGGTAGTCTGAGCAACAATGAATGCCGCAATGGACGCCGGTAGCCAGTGAAAACCGACCAGCATAAACGCAATAAAGGTTGCAATTTCGACGACAAACGCAGATCCGCCGACCAACAGATACCAGGAGAATTGAGCAAGGAGATCGTCTCGTTTCATCGGTGCCACACCTGTAGTTGGAGATGATGCTTATCGTGTTGCTTCACGTAGTCACGTTGCGATAGTCTTTTTTCGAGCCAGCAATAAAGAATAATAAACAGATAGCGCGACCCTATCTCTTTGATCCTGAATTTCGATGCGCCCTGCTCTCTTTGATACCAGTTATTGGGTACGATGGCGTATTCATAGCCGCGCACCATAGCTTTGAGAGGCAGCTCAACCGTTAGATTAAACTGGTTTGAGAGCAGCGGTTGCAAACCGGCGATAACATTCCGGCCATAGAGCTTAAACGCGTTGGTGGTGTCGTTATACTTTGTCAGAAAAAGTATCTGTATAAAGATGTTTCCCAGGCGATTGACAAAATATTTAAACCTCGGGTAATCCACGCGCTTGCTTTTTCTGTGAAACCGCGTGCCAAAAACACAGTCAAAACCTTCCCGCCACTTCTGATAGAACGCCGCGACGTCCTGGGGGTCATCGGAACCGTCCGCCATGACAATCGCCACGCACTCGCCCTTGAAGGCGGCCAGCCCGGCCCGCACGGCGAAACCAAAACCATTGGGTGGAGCGTTGTTCAGATAGCGGACACCGGCATGTTTGTTGGCCAGGCTTTTTAGAATATTTTCCGTCTGGTCGTTGGAATTATCATTGATCACCAGAATATCGTGGGTGATGTCGGCCGCATCAAACGCACTCACCAGACCCTCAATGGTATCTGCGATATGCCCTTCTTCGTTGTAAGCCGGTATAACCACGGACAGCACATCCACCTGTCCCGCAGCTTCCCACTCAGCAAGAGATTGAACGACAATCGGCATCAGATCTTAAAGCCTTTCCATCATCCGAACGCGACGCTCTTCACGCGGCATTGAACCTGAGCTTACGGAATTTCTCGGCCTAAGACCAGCCCGGCCCTCTAATGGTTAACGGCAAAAACGTAGGGCTTTTTAGAGACTTAACGAGAAATTGAAGGAAAACCAGAGGCAGGGCGCCGTCACGATAAAGCGCGGCTTTAATGGGTCCAGAGCTCGGCCCGGCCGAATTTGAAGTTATCGGCATAGGCCTTGAGCACACGGCGGCGGGGCCGCGGGTTGAACACCTGGTGAGGGATCTGGCGCCGTTTGGCATAAGCGATGGCTTCTTGCCGTGAAGGAAAGGTGAGCCGCACTTGGCCGTTCATATCGGCCGAGCCCGTCCAGCCCGTCAGAGGATCAAGGCGCCGGGCAATCGCCGGCTCAAACTCCAAGACCCACTCTCTGGTATTGGCGTTACCAGATTGCATAGCGGTTTTTGCGGGTTGGTAGATCCGTGCCAGCATGGTGTTCCTCATCTTCTTAAAAGTCGTGCAAATTTCAGCAGAGGTTAAAAATCAGACTCAAAAAACGCTCACATTGATCTCACTGTTATAGGTAAGCCTAGGGTGTTCAGCAAGAGGCTGCCAATGGCACTACATCACATCCATGTCTGCATGAAGGTAGCAATGCAGCCTCTCCTCCGGGCATTGACCGCAAGAATCGGGTGGCTATGTGATGTACTCTCCGGTTTCCTCTCAGAAGTCATCTCGATCACTTCTAAAAAGGAATCCGGTACTATGAATGCTTACAAAGTCATTCCTATCTCAACGAGCATCGCTCAACATATGCGCGTCCACATGTTAGATGATTACGGCAACGAATTATCCATAAGAACCGCAGCTTACCCCAACGCCTATCCTTGTAGGCACTGCTTAGGCTATGCTAAACAGCATAGCGGCATTGTTCTTTTCGCCTATACGCCCTTCAAAACCCCCGGACCCTATAGTGAAGTAGGGCCAGTTTTTGTTTGCTCGGATGAATGCCAATCCTATGCAGATATCAACCATTTACCCCCGGTCGTCACCCATAATCATGTGGGTTTGCGCACTTACAACCAGCATCATGAACTCCTTTACCTCCACTCCGGTTTAGTGCAGGGAAAGGACGCACAAAACGCCCTTGAGAAGGTCTTTCGTGAACCGGAAGTGGCTTACGCACATTTTCGCACTGCACAGTACGGCTGCTTCCTCTGTGCTGTGGAACGGCTATAACGGAAGGCTCAAAAAGACTGCCAGTCGAACTCCAAGTCCCATGGCGTGAGGACAGGGCACAAGTCTGATCGTGGCTAATAAAGCAAAATGGTCGGGGCGGAGAGATTCGAACTCCCGACCCTCTGCTCCCAAAGCAGATGCGCTACCAGGCTGCGCTACGCCCCGACGGCTGACTTCTGGGGGTTTTGCGGGGTGTTGTCAACTGTCGAAGAAGCTTGGACCTCAGGGAAGTTCAATCCCCAGGCTCAAACAGCTTGTGCTCCACGCGATCTCCGGTGGAAATGCCCAGCCGGGCTGCGGTACCGCCATTCAGTTCCAGAACTGCCCGCACGGACACACGCGAAGAGATCGATTTCAAAGAATGGGGCTCGGTCATTTGCGCAATGGTGGCGATGGCTCCATCGGCACTGATAAACAGCATATCCAGCGGAATATAGGTGTTTTTCATCCACATGGAGACAAGGCGGTCCTGCTCAAAATCAAACAGCATTCCGGCATCGGGCGCCATTTCCCGGCGAAACATAAGCCCCCTGGCCCGCTCCGCGTCATCATCGGCCAACTCAACCATAAAGACATGGGGGATGCCATCTTGAGAGACGATGGTGAGGGATTCCATTTCGGCGCGGCCCGGCGCGGCGCCGGTGTCCAGGCCATCCGAGGCATCACACCCCGCACCGACCAGAAGAGCCAGAAATAGAACAACGCCAGACAGGATTTTCATGAGATCACAAAAGAGCGTGCATGAGTAATGACAAAAAATTGGCTCTGTGAATATCTGTGCATAGGCGCCAGGAAAGACATGTGAGCGGTACTTTAGTGGTCTTCGTCTTCGCGTATCTCGGCCACCATGAGACCCTTGGGGCCCTGACCATAACGGACCTGTACGCGCTGACCGGGAATTAGTTCGCGCATGTCGTATCGACGCAAGGTTTCCATGTGGACAAAAATATCGGCTTTGTCCTCTCCCTGCGTTATAAAGCCATAGCCTTTGACCCGGTTAAACCATTTGACTGAGGCGCGCTCAAAATCTCCAGACGCAACGACATGTAGCGCAACCTCATGATCCCGGCTATCACCATCATTTGAAAGCGCGACAGCCGTTGAGTTGTCCATTTGAATCACTTGCAGAGCCTGAAGACCTTTTGGTCGACGCACAGCCTTACACACCACTGTTGCTCCTTCATGAGCAACATCGTGACCAGATTCTTTCAAGCACGACAAATGGAGAAGAATATCTCCAGTGGATCCATCGGAAGGAATTATAAAGCCATACCCTTTAACCGAATCAAACCATTTGACGACGCCTTTGACCTCGAATGCATCATCTGCCGCATCTGAGGAGACCGAAACACCTTCATCCATCCTCGGAAAATAGCCCTTATGAATCAATTGTTGAGACGAGCCGATAGATTAAGGTTAACACGAAAATGTCATCTTCTGAAAGTGTCGGATCGCCAATTTTACTATTTCTGAAGAGATTCTCGCACTCAACATGACAAAACTTCACAGAACAGCCTCCAAATGTCCTTTCGCCACGTCATCTCCATGCGATTGACGGGGTTCGTTTCGAATCATTGTGCGGTACAATAAAAAGAAACGGACGACTCATTTAATGCGGAGACATGAACCGCTCATTTATTTTTATCTTGCGCCGTTGATCGGATCACCCAGTGAATTCAGATTATAGCTCCGACAGGATAGATCATGCGTTTTTTAAAACTTCACTCCAAGGCCAAGGCATAAGATATGAAAATGACGGGACAATATCATATCTCTGCGCGCCGCGATGCGGTGTGGCTCGCGCTCAATGATCCTGCCGTTCTGAGCCAAGCCATCCCCGGATGTGAGTCAATTGTCCAGACGAGTGAGATGGAGATGGACGCGATCGCCACCGCGAAAGTCGGGCCGGTCAAGGCTAAGTTCAAAGGCCGGGTTACCCTTAGCGATCTCAACCCCCCCGATTCCTATACGATCCAGGGAGAAGGCAAAGGAGGAGCCGCCGGCTTCGTCAAAGGATCCGCCCGTGTACGCCTGACTGAAGAACACAACATGACCGTGCTCAACTATGACGTGGAGGCCCGTGTCGGCGGTAAACTGGCTCAAGTCGGCCAACGGCTGATTGACCAAGCTGCAAAAAAAATGGCCGACGATTTTTTTGAAGCTTTTGCACAATTGGCTGGCGCGCAATCGCCAGGCACAACCAGCCCCAAAGCCCTGAATGGCGGTGCGCACCGCAACGCCATTGCCGTGCCTGCACAGTCGGCAGAGACAGGGTCCGGCTTGTCCCCCGCAGTCTGGATCAGCGGACTGATCGTTTTCATTATCGCTTTGGCATTGATTACGGATAAGCTGCCAAATGGATTCCCCCAATTTTGATGATGCGAGCGATATGTCTATCCCAACTATGTCAGTAAACAACAAACCGGTTCAGATCGACGGAGAAGCCCGAACATTATTGGTCCACTTTCTCCGCGATACGCTGGGGCTAACCGGCACCCATGTCGGCTGCGATACCAGTCAATGCGGCGCCTGCGTAGTGATGATGGATGGGCGCGCGGTCAAATCTTGCACCGTTTTGGCCCTCCAGGCGCAGGGGAGCGACATCACCACCATTGAAGGCTTGATCAGTGAAGACCTGCACCCTGTGCAGGCCGCCTTTCAGCAACACCACGCCCTGCAGTGCGGGTTTTGTACGCCTGGAATGATTCTCACTGCCCTCGATATGATCCACCGCAACCCAGTGCTTGATGAGGAGAAAATCCGTCATGAACTGGAAGGCAATTTGTGCCGGTGTACCGGATATCAGAACATCGTGAAGGCCATCAAATCCGCAGCCGATCAAATACGGAGTGAATGATGTACGCCTTCAACTATCATCGCGCCGAAACGCTTGACCAGGCGCAAGACCTACTTGCCCATTATGACGATCCGAAAATTCTTGCCGGCGGGCACACTTTACTGCCCACGATGAAGCAGCGCCTCGCTAATCCCAGCGACCTCGTTGATATTGCTGCGATTAGCGCCCTGAAAGACATTCAACATGTAGGCTCCATGCTTTCCATCGGCGCCCTGGAGACCCATGCGCACGTCGCAACGTCACCCATTGTGCAACAGGCCATTCCCGGTCTCGCCGCCCTTGCCGGTCAGATCGGTGACCCCCATGTCCGCAACCGAGGCACTTTGGGCGGCTCCATCGCCAATAACGATCCTGCTGCAGATTACCCGGCAGCGTGCTTAGCGCTCAGCGCACTTATTCACACCACGCGGCGTCACATAAAAGCGCAAGACTTTTTTATAGACTTGTTTGAGACCGCCCTTGAAGAGCATGAGATCATCACGCGGGTTGAATTTCCCGTGCCAGAGACCAGCGCTTACGCAAAATTCCCCAATCCCGCATCGCGCTATGCCCTTGTCGGCGTTTATGTCGCCAAAACCCGAAATGGCGTTGATGTCGCCGTCACCGGCGCCGGCCCGGTGGTGTTTCTGGCCACAGATTTGGCCGAGGCGTTGACGCGTTCTTTTATGCCCGGCGCACTGGACGGCGTTTCCATCAACCCTGAACAGCTCAACGATGATCTCCACGCCAGCGCAGCCTATCGCGCGCACCTGATCGGGATCATGACGCGGCAAGCCGTCACCACGGCGCTGGCGCGAGTTTAAGGAATGCCCATGACACCAATCAGTGATGACATTCTGCAACAGGCCCTTCAATGGAAGAGGCAAGGACAGGGCGTGGCGCTGGCCACGGTGATCCAAACCTGGGGCTCTGCTCCCCGGCCCGCCGGAGCCCAACTAGCCGTCAATGATAGCGGCGCGTTCTCCGGCTCGGTCTCGGGAGGATGCATTGAAGGCGAAGTGGTGGAGCGCGCACTTGACATCATTAAGGCTGGCGGCACACAGCTGTGCGAATTTGGAATATCCAACACGCGCGCCTGGGAGACGGGCCTGGCTTGTGGCGGCACTCTAAAAATCTTCATAGAATTTGTAGATTAAGAAACATTCCAAAGCACATGAAAACCGACACTCTTCAGCAACTCATCAATGCAAGGCAGGCAAAAGAACCCGTCACACTGATCACGGATCTTGAGACTGGCCAGTCCTGGATCAGCGCCCCCACTGATCTCGATGAAGACCACGGGATATATCCTTCGGACTTGCGTGAGGAAGCACGGCGCGCGCTCAGCCAAGACAAACCTCTCATCATCGAAAGGGGGCAGAACACATATTTTCTCAACCCCTTCAATCCGCCGTTACGCTTGATTGTGGTCGGCGCCGTGCACATCGCCCAGCCCCTTTGCCAGATGGCGGCCATCAGCGGCTACGCCGTGACCCTTATCGATCCACGTACGGCTTTTGCGACTGACCAGCGGTTTCCGGACGTGGAAATCATCACTGACTGGCCCGACGAGGCTATCCGAAACCTCAAACCTGACAGCCGCACTTCTGTTGTTACGCTGACCCATGACCCCAAGCTGGATGATCCGGCCCTTGATGCAGCCCTGCGTTCACACCCCTTTTATATCGGCGCTCTGGGAAGCCGTAAAACCCATGCCGCCCGGCTGAAGCGGCTTGCCGCATTGGGCCATGAAGCGGCGGCGTTGGAGAAAATCAGCGGTCCTGTCGGCCTCGATATCGGCTCAAAAAGTCCCGCCGAAATCGCCCTCTCCATCCTGGCCGAAATGACATGCGTATTACGTAAAAACAAACTGCACGAAGAAGGAAACGCCGGAGGCGAGAATGACGGCGCCTGAAATCACTGCCCTGGTTCTCGCGGCCGGTCAATCGCGCCGCATGGACGGCGCCCACAAGCTCCTGGCGACGGCCAAGGGTCAGCCGATCATCCGCCATACTGTCGAGAATATTCTTCGCTCCCGCGCGGATCATGTGGTGGTGGTGACGGGATATGACAACAAGCGCCTTGAAGCCGCCCTGCACGGCCTACCCGTCTCTTTCGTTTGCAATCCTGACTACGCCATAGGTCTCGCCAGCTCTCTTGCCCTGGGAATAACCGCACTGGACTCTTCTGTTGACGCAGCTCTGATCTGCTTAGGCGACATGCCGAGAGTGACACCGCAAGTCATGGGCAGACTCATAGCGGCCTTTGATCCTGCTAGCCGTTGCGCCATATGCGCTCCCACACACAAAGGCGTTCAAGGCAATCCGATACTCTGGGCAAAACAGTTTTTTCCGGAAATAAAATTGTTGAGCGGCGACCAGGGAGCAAAAGACTTACTTCGCAAACACACTGCTTCAGTGATGTACATGGACATGCCTGATGAACCCGGCGTCGCATTTGATATTGATATGCCTACGGATCTAATTGAATTTCAACAGTCTCTTCTGTAAAAACAATGTGGTTTTAGCTAACAATTCAACGTACTGAATTTTCGGTGACGATCGAAAGCCGCATGACGCGAACCCCAGAGTCTCGCTGCACAAAACGAAAAGGCGGGCCTTAAAAGACCCGCCTTTGCCACCCCACCTTATATATCAATGCACCCCCCAACTGGCATTGACCTGAAGTGGCATATTCGTATGCAGAGCACATTATTCTGTGCTGCTGGGGAAACGGTACGCAGGCCCTGTGCTCTTGTCCATGACTTTCAAGACTTTAAAGCATGCAGATTATAAAAAGACTCCCCATCGTTGCCATTGTGCAACATCTGTGAAAGCAAGGAGAGACCCACTCTCAGTGAATTAAATTCCACTATGAAGAGATATATCTTTTAATAACTACAACCACTTATTGAGTAATTCAGTTGCTTTTCCCGACAAAACCTTATCTTTTTCAACCAGGATAAACGATGAGGGCACGATCTCTTTCAAGGTCCCTTTAGCGCCGAAAGTCAGCGCATCCGTTCCCATCTCAATCCAATCGGCCCCATAGAGTGTTGCGGCGCACTCAATCGCGGGGACACCGTCAGGCTCATTAACTCCTCTCGGCATATTCGGAACAAGTCTATTAGGATAGTGTGCTCAGGCATAAAATCAGAAACGGAAAGAGAGTGAAAACGATGGGAGGGCAAGCTCAAGGCTCCTTACGAATCGTGACCATATTGGGAACAACCAGGCCGGGTAACTTCACGTGCCGCGCCCTCGCTCTTATCAATGATGAGCTGCAAAAATACGATAATGTCACACTTGAGATGATCGACCCGGCGGTGACACCGTTACCCTTCCCGGGGCTGGACCCAGACTGCGCTGAGACGCGCGCCATACAACACATGGTGAGAGAGGCAAATGGTGTGATTTTCGCAACGCCTGAGTATCACGGCAGCCCCAGCAGCATGACCAAACTCATCATTGAAAATCTCGGCTTTCCTTCCGTTTTGGCAGGAAAGCCGGTGGCTATGCTGGGTGTGGCGGCTGGACAGATCGGCGCCATCAAAACACTTGAGCAATTGCGCTGCATCCTCTCCCACATCGGCGCCATCGTCCTGCCCAATCCGGTTTCCGTCGCCGGGGTGCAGAAACTTTTCACCGATGAAGGGCGCTGCCTTGATGAAGAGCTTGAGAACAAGATTCGCGGCGTGGCCACAAACCTCCT
>JAJFIO010000092.1 GCA_021774915.1 Alphaproteobacteria bacterium | reverse complement strand
GCCAAAGGCGGCGCAGCTGAAAAAATAGAATGCGATGTGGTGCTGGTTGCCATCGGCCGCAAGCCCACCACTGAGGGACTTGGCCTTGAAGATGTCGGTGTGCGGGTCACCCCGCGCGGGTTTATTCCGGTCGAGGGTTTTAGCACCAATATTGAAGGGGTTTATGCCATCGGCGATGTGACCCACGGGCCGATGCTGGCCCATAAGGCCGAGGACGAAGGCATGGCGCTCGCTGAAGTGATCGCGGGGCAGGCCGGTCACGTCAATTATGATGTCATCCCGTCAGTGGTCTACACCCATCCAGAGGTCGCCACTGTCGGTAAAACCGAAGAAGAACTAAAGCAAGCGGGCATCACCTACAAAGTCGGCAAATTTCCCTTCTCCGCCAATGCGCGGGCGCGGGTCAATCTTGATACGGATGGTTTTGTCAAGATTTTGGCTGACGCCGAGACCGACCGGGTTCTGGGCGTGCATATGATCGGGCCGGAAGTTGGCAATATGATCGGCGAGGCCGCGCTTGCCATGGAGTTCGGCGCATCGGCAGAAGATATCGCCCGCACTTGCCACGCCCACCCCACGCTAACGGAGACGATCCGTCAGGCTGCCCTCGGCGTTGATGGCCGAATCATGCAGATGTGACGACACTACTTCAGCCTTCCAGATAGCCGGACGCCTCCAGATGTTTGACGATTTCTTCTGCGGCCTCAGCGGCGGTCATTACGGAGGTATCGAGTTCGATCTCGGCATTTTCAGGCGCTTCGTATTCGGAATCGATCCCAGTGAAATTTTTGATCTCGCCGCGCCGGGCTTTAGCATAAAGGCCCTTGACATCGCGTTGCTCGCAGACTTCCAAAGGCGTTGAGATGTAGACTTCGAGAAACTCGTTTTTCTCAACAAGACTGCGCGCCAGACGCCGCTCGCTGGCGAAGGGAGATATGAAGGAAACAAGCACAACCATGCCCGCATCCACCATCAGCTTTGCCGTTTCGCCAACGCGGCGTATGTTTTCCACCCGGTCGGCATCGGTGAAACCAAGATCCTTATTGAGCCCATGACGGATATTGTCGCCATCAAGAGAATAGGTATGCCGGCCTATATCATGCAGCCGTTTTTCAACAAGGTTGGCCACCGTGGATTTGCCGGACCCCGACAATCCGGTGAACCAAAGCATACAGGGTTTTTGGTGCTTTTGACGCGCCCGTGCGGCTTTGTCGATTTCCAGATGTTGCCAATGGACATTCTGAGCCCGGCGCAAAGAGAAGTCGATCATCCCAGCGCCGATCGTATTATTTGACTGTCGGTCAATGAGGATAAAGCTACCCGTTTTTCTATTGTCGTTATAATTGTCGAAAGCTATGGGTTGAGTGGTGGACAGATTGCAAACACCGATCTCATTCAGCTCAAGCGTTTTTCCTGACTGCTTAACGAGCGTGTTCACATTGATCTTATGTTTGAGTTCGGTCACGGTTGCCGGCACCGTCCGGTTGGCCGTCTTGAGAAGATACTGCCGCCCAGGCAGTAGCGCATCTTCATGCATCCAAAGAAGGTGGGCGGCGAATTGATCTGTCTGCTCGGCCGGCGCCTGGCCGGCGCAAATGATATCCCCTCGGCTGATATCGACTTCGTCCGCCAAAGTGAGTGTCACCGCCTGATCGGGTCCCGCCTCTTCGAGGTCTCCACCATACGTCACTATTCTACTCACGGATGACCGTATGGCGGATGGTAGGACAACAATGTCATCGCCTGGCCGAATGGCCCCTCCCGCGATCGTTCCGGAAAAACCACGGAAATCAAGATTGGGTCTATTCACCCATTGAACCGGCATGCGAAAGGGTTTGTCCGACAGGTTGGATGAAACATCCACTGTTTCAAGATAGGGAAGCAAAGCGGGGCCTTGATACCAGTCGGTAAGATGGCTTTTTTCCGTGATGTTGTCGCCCTCAAGCGCCGACATCGGTATGCAAAGAATGCTTTCAAACGTCAATTGTTTGGCGAATTCTCTATATTCAGCTTCAATTTTTTCAAACACATCCTGCGCGTAATCGACGAGATCCATTTTGTTGATGGCGACGATGACATTTTTGATACCAAGAAGCGAAACAATAAAACTATGCCTCCTGGTCTGGGTCAAAATCCCTTTTCGTGCGTCAATCAAGATAATTGCGATGTCAGCGGTGGAGGCGCCCGTTGCCATGTTGCGCGTATATTGTTCGTGACCAGGCGTATCGGCCACAATAAATTTGCGCTTGTCGGTTGAAAAGAAGCGATAGGCGACATCAATGGTGATGCCCTGTTCGCGCTCTGCGGCAAGCCCGTCAACAAGTAGCGCGAAGTCAATTTTTTCGCCCTGAGTGCCCAGTTTTTTGCTGTCGGATTCAAGGGCAGACAGCTGATCTTCAAAGATTAATTTGGAATCATAGAGCAGCCGACCAATCAATGTCGACTTCCCATCGTCAACGCTGCCACATGTGATGAAGCGTAAAAAACTCTTGTCTTCATGAGCTTGGAGGTAGGCCATGATGTCTTGTTCGGCAAGGGCGGCGTGGTGGGACATTTAGAAATAGCCCTCCTGTTTTTTCTTCTCCATGGATGCTGACTGATCATGGTCAATCATACGTCCTTGTCTCTCTGAACTTTTCGTCAACAACATTTCCTGAATGATTTCGGGGAGGGTCTCGGCCGACGAGTCGACAGCACCTGTGAGGGGGTAACACCCTAAAGTGCGAAAACGCACTTTTCTCATCTCAGGTTTTTCACCGGGCTTGAGTGGCAGGCGATCATCATCAACCATGATCATCGTGCCGTCGCGTTCCACCACTGGACGCTCTTTGGCAAAGTAGAGCGGGACGATCGGAATGCTCTCTTTGTAGATATATTGCCAGATATCGAGTTCGGTCCAATTAGACAGCGGAAAGACTCTTATCGATTCGCCTTTATGAATATTCGTATTGTAAATATCCCAAAGCTCAGGACGCTGATTTTTAGGGTCCCACCTGTGCTGTGATGAGCGGAACGAGAAAATACGTTCCTTCGCGCGGGATTTTTCTTCATCACGGCGCGCCCCGCCAAAAGCAACGTCGAACTGGTGTTTGTCGAGAGCTTGTTTCAGGGCCTGAGTTTTCATCATGTCCGTGTGGATTTGTGACCCGTGGGTGAAGGGTCCAACCTCTTGGCGGACCCCTTCTTCGTTGACATGAACAATCAGATCGAGACCGAGCTTGTTGATCCATTCATCACGAAAGGCAATCATTTCCCGGAATTTCCAGGTGGTGTCGACATGCATGACCGGGAAAGGGGGTTTTGAGGGATAAAACGCTTTCATCGCCAGATGAAGCATGACGGCGGAATCTTTCCCCACCGAATAAAGCATCACCGGTTTTTCAGCTTCCGAGACAACCTCCCGCATGATGTGGATGCTTTCAGTTTCCAAGCGCTTGAGGTGGCTCAGCTGAGGCGAAGGGCCAGCATTAGGTTTTGGTGACGCCGGGGCCGTTGAAGCAGAGAAAGGACGGTCCGCTTGAGGCGCCGCTTCAATCTCCGCTAATTTTGCAAGCGCCGT
This sequence comes from Alphaproteobacteria bacterium, assembly GCA_021774915.1. Classification (GTDB taxonomy): domain Bacteria; phylum Pseudomonadota; class Alphaproteobacteria; order SMXP01; family SMXP01; genus JAJFIM01. The sequence continues at coordinate 3,829 of JAJFIO010000092.1, read as the reverse complement.
CTCAAGCGTTTTTAACGTGCATTGTCCACCAGCTTTCAGGCGAGACAATCCTTTGCCGTCATTCAACAGCTTTCTGGATATGGTCGTGATGGACAGTTTTTTGTTCTCGGCCAAGCGTTCTGCACGTGCAATCAGGTCGTCAATACTAGACATACATAGGGATCCTTCCCACGATTACGAGTTGTCTTTATATTAGTGATTGAATTTTGTGGGATCAACCCCGTAATTTATGAACTATACTGTGTATAATGGTTAATTATCCAGAATTTTCACAAATTTATTATGGGATATTTCCCATTATTGAAAAAATGTATGCCTCACTCCCTTTGTCGTCTGTGCATGACGGATGCGTGAGAGCGCTTGTTCTTGTTACATCAATGTTCTTTCAGAAACGTTCATTCGGCTTGAAAGTGACGTTGTTTTTCAAAGACTGAGATCACGGGATAATCTAATTCGAACAGGTATCAGAACGCCTGTTTGCACAGAGGAACGCAGGGCATTACACTTGTCCGAATTGGACAGATTCATGACCAGGGGGAGGGGCCTTGCGCCGGATCGCACACCTCATGCATCGCTGGGTCGGCCTTGGCGCATTTTTATGGCTTGCCGTCCTTGGGCTCACGGGCATCGTGCTCGACCACCATGAGTGGAGCTGGTTCCGGCAATATCCGGTAACGCAAGCTTTCGCATCCGAACAAATGATGCGTGAACAGGTTAAGGGCACACTCCTGAGGCAGTTTGCCCTTAATCCGGACAATACACGTCAGATGATTGCTGGCGGCGAACGGGGTCTGTGGCGCACCTCTGATGGGGGAGAAAACTGGGCAAGCGTCGCCTATAACGGCGCCGACGGAACGCCCCGCTTGCTGGCCATGTTTAACGACCTCACTTCTCCGTGGGATCGGGTTTGGATCGCGACCGATCAGGGCTTGTGGCGCGTCGAAGGCGCTCAGGGGCTGGCGCGTGAAGTCGTCTTGCCGGGTCGGTTGATCAATTTTTTGGGGCAGGATGAACAAAGCGGCGCGTTGCTGGGCGTTGTCGACCATTCTCAGGCTTTCATATTCGACCCTGTTCTGCAGACAGTCTCCTGGGTTCCTCTGCCTGAGGCGGTGGAAAATTTACCTGATATTTCCTTAGCGCGCCTGTTGCAGGATTGGCATGTGGGACAAGGTTTATTTGACGGAACCTTGACGCTTCTGTGGAACGATATCGCCGGTGCGGCTCTGGTCATCTTAGGGGTTACCGGATTCTTTTTCTGGTTTTTACCAAGGCGCTGGCAGGGCAAAAGAGGTCCCAAGCTCAGCACGAGGCGTTCCACGCTGCGGTGGTTATTCCGTCTTCACGGACCAACGCTGGGGCTTTTCGTCTTTATTCCCGTCATTACCTTGTCATTGTCAGGCATTTTTCTTGACCATGCGCGTCCTCTGATTCCTTATTTAAAGGAAATCAGTCTGAGTCAAACCATACTGCCGGGTAGTTACGATCTTTCCGATTTCGATGGCGAGGTTCATGCCATCATCCCGGGTTTAGAACAGGACACATTTTGGATTGCCACCCGGCTTGGTCTGCTCAAAACATCTCCAGGCGGTAAAACATGGACTTATGATCCGGAAACTCCCTTGCCGGTTCAGCAGCTTGTAGGCCACCCCCATGTGAATTACCGTGATGGCGTTGCGTTTATGGGGACCCATGGGGGCCCGAACTTTATCAAGCTGGAGCGCGGCGGGCCTTGGGCGAAAGTTGAGGGACTGGGGCTGCGGCTGATGTTTCAAGATGCTGCGCGCATCGGCGATAGCTGGGTCTACAAATCAAGTGGCGGCTTTTTTACCGGGGGCCTTTTGAGCGATATCAGGCCCTTTGCCTTCTCCCAGCCCAATGTCGAAGGCATGCCCATTGGTCTGATGATTGAAGACCTGCACACCGGCATGATGATCACCACTGGCTTTATTTGGGTCAACGACCTTGCCGCCATCCTGGCGATTATTCTCAGCGTGACCGGCCTGATCAATTGGTGGCACCGTAAATGGGCCTGAAGGCTTGAGGACCTGGGTGGGGCTGCCGAAGCTGCGGATCAGGGGGTAGTGCTTGACGGGACGGGTTGATTTCAAAGGCGTTTATCGATTTTGCAAGAGATTTGAAGGGGATGGCGTTGCCTCACAGGGGTAGATGGAGTTAGGAGCGGCTGTTTCACACAAGTGTCGCCATATTTTCGTGTGCTCCCAGTTGTCATTTCTTCAGAGCTGGCCCATAATTCAGCCAGGAATAGAGTTAATGGGTGAATTGGCATGGCGTATCAGGCAGGCTGATTCAAAGAGGGGAAAACGATGCCGCTGGCATTCCATGTTTTTTCTGTGGTGCTGTTTCTGATCGGGGGTCTTCTGACGGTCTTCGAGGGAACAAGCTTTGCGGATATGGCGCGGGAAGTTCCTGAAAACACGGCCATGAGAGTGAGCGCGCTTGCGGTGACCTCTCAAAGCGTCAAGGGGATTGCTGTCGGAGCCGCACCCTGCATGGATTGTAGGACCCGCGGGCATACAATCAATCACATTGAGGCCCGACCTGTGCGCAAACCGTCTCGCCTACTTCAGGCGGCTGACCGGTACAATGATAGTATGCCTGGTGACACCATACCCAGCCTAGTCTTTTTAAGTGAAGCTCAATGGGATTATGCCTTAGCTGGCGACGCGCTCGCCCCCGCAGTCTCTTTTGATCCTGAATTTGGTTTTCTCCGAAGCTCTATGAGCCGTCATGATGTGTCTTCTAAAGCTGAGGGATATGCCATAGAGGACACCTATCGTGTGCAGCCAGCAGTCCTCGGCTCTTATGCGCAAGACGGTTTTCGCCTCTATGGCGTTTACGGCACTGTTGATGAGGGTGCGGATGCGTGCTGGACGGAAAAAAACTATGATCCTGCAGGCCGTGCCTGGAGCCCTGACGCCTGCCGTCCGAGCGTGTTGCAGGCTGAAGAAGAAATTGATCCTTTAGTAGAGCCGTTGCGTTCTCCTTACCGCGTTGGCTTCACAACGAAAATACGCCATAGCGTCGTCGGCTTGCGCATTTCCAGAAAACTGAATTAGCGTTTCGCCGTCACCGGTAATGCTTGCGCTTTATCCCTGGCCCTCCCTGCCAGGAGTTTTCGTTTTAAATTAAGACTGGGTTTTTCTACCCATACCCACGACAGTTTCGCGAGAATGAGGGTCACCACGACACTCAAGATCGCGTTTTCATAAGGATTATTGTCAGGGTACAGAAGTTCTGCTGTTTGCTGTACGGGCCACGCATAAATGTAGACCCCATAAGAAAGATCGCCTAAAGTTCGGTCAAGCGGGAGGACAGGCAATGCATAGGCGCAGTAAAGCAGCATGTAGGCCAGCGCAAAAGACGTCATGAAATCGTAATAGGGCCTGCCTTGCCAGACGAAGTATAGAACGAGGCAGGCGATAGCGATGACCGGTGTCAAGGGGATGAATTGCCGGTTGATAAAGAAAAATACACCGAGGGCGAAATAAAGCGCTACACGCAGCCATTCGTCAAAGTGGCCAAAAGGCGGATGGGGTATGGTCTCAGGGAAAACAAACCCCCAGACAAAAGCAATTCCGAACATCACGTTTGCCAGGCGGCGCCTAGCGAGTAATCCAAGCACTCCAAAAAAGCCAAGTGCCGTGTAGCACAGAGCTTCTACAGGCAGGGTCCACAGCGATCCATTGATGGCTGTATACGTGTTGGCATCAAACGTACCGGGCAAGGATCGTGGGATGCCCGGTATCAGCGTCATATTCAAAAAATACAGCCCCGTCTCTTTGCTGGTGAAAAACATGGGCAGGGAAAC
>JAJFIO010000091.1 GCA_021774915.1 Alphaproteobacteria bacterium | reverse complement strand
CGTTTGGGGGTCGATTTCTGTTGTTTCTGTCATCAGGGGTAAGCCTTTCACGCAATCACTTAAATTCCAGTTTAACATAGTCTCTCGGGTCCACAATAAAAGGCTTGTCAAACAGGGTGAGAGGGGTGATGTCTGTTCATCTACTGTTTTATAGGCAAAGAGTGTAAAATTGGCCAATTTCCTGAATTTTAGGGGGCATTGATCCCTTGTGAGCAGCATTTTAGTCCCTTATGCCTCCAGTCCCGAACACTCTCGGGGGCGATTTATTGCCGAGCCTGAAAGCGCCACCCGAGCCTGCTTTCAGCGGGATCGGGACAGAATCATTCATGCCACCGCTTTTCGGCGTCTGATCCATAAGACTCAGGTTTTTGTTTACCATGAGGGCGATCATTACCGAACCAGGCTAACCCATTCGCTTGAGGTTTCACAGATCGCCCGCTCCATCGCGCGGGTGTTGGGCGTGAACGAAGATCTGGCGGAAGCATTGGCGCTTGCCCATGATCTTGGGCACCCGCCCTTTGGGCATGCGGGGGAAGATGAGCTCTCCAAACGCATGGCGCTGTATGAAGGCTTTGACCATAATGCCCAGGCCCTGCGTGTGGTCACAATGCTTGAGCACCGCTATGCTGAATTCGATGGACTGAATCTCACCTGGGAAACTTTGGAAGGGCTTGTCAAGCACAACGGGCCTCTTTTTACAGAAGGTGCGAGCCCTGACTTGCCAGCCGCATTGCGGGCCTTCGAACATCTGGATGAATTGGAGCTTGATCTGCATCCCTCATTGGAAGCGCAGGTGGCGGCTCTTGCTGATGACATTGCTTATAACAATCATGACATTGACGATGGCCTGCGGGCCGGTCTGTTCTCGGTAGATGATCTGCTAACTGTGCCTCTGGTCGGTGAGGTTTTTATGCAAGTTATGAAAACTTATCCCGGTCTTGAGTTGAGCCGGTTGATCCATGAATCCATTCGGCGCCTGATTTCCTCCATGGTGGATGATGCACTGGCGACCAGCCGCACCCGGATTGCACGCCATGATTTGCGATCGGTTGAGGACGTCAGGCGATGCGGCGAGCCTCTGATTGTGTTTTCAGAGTCGATGAAGCAAAATGACAGCGCGTTAAAGCAATTTCTTAACGAGCGTATGTATCACCACTATAAGGTCAATAGAATGATGAGTCAGGCACGACGTGTCGTGGCTGATTTGTTCGAGCTGTTTCTCAATGAACCAGGAACCCTGCCCACTGAATGGCGCGCTCAATGCGAAGAACCGGTAACGCCTAAAACCGCCCGTGTTGTTTGCGACTTTATTGCCGGAATGACGGACCGTTTTGCCCTGGAGGAGCACAAGCGCCTCTTTTCGCTTGAGAAAGGCATCTAAAAGCATCTAGAGAATGCCGGATCGTTTGTTTACTCTTTTTTGGCCGATAAGCTAGGTTATGGACGCCAAATTTTCTAGTATGCAATGATAGGATTGATCGCGAGGCTTTGATTCGTCTAAAGAGGGATACTGACTAGCAGGGGTGATTTTGCCGGGAAGTGATGTTGAGTACTCGTCCTCGGATAATGAGCCCATCTTGATCGCCGATGAAGGCGCTTTGCGGGTTACAGGAGCACGGAAACAATGAGCGACATCGAACGTGGGAGCTATGCTCCGTTGCCCGAAGAACATGATTTCGAATCTGAAGAATATGATGCTGACGAACAGGAAGAGGCCTATAGCCGCGGACCGTTCCTCTTTGTCGTGGCGGTCATCGTTCTGGCCGCTTTCGGTGGTGTGGTCTATGTCGCTTATCAGCAGGGATTGCGCCAGGGGCAGAGTATGGCGCCCCCGGTTATTGTCGCTGAAACAGGCCCCGAAAAAGTCGACCCGATTGACCCTGGCGGTTTTGAAGAGCCTTATCAGGACACGCTGGTTCTGAACGGGAATAATGAAGAGACGGCAAGGGAAGAAAACCTTTTGCCGCCGCCAGAAGAACCAACTGAGTTGCCTGCCACGCCCGAAGAGAGTGTGGCCATGTTGGATGATGTGCCTGAGGCCTTGCCGGAAATGCGGGATGTCGCCGAAGCGCCGCCCACGGTATCTGTGCCACCCGCCCCCAGCGAGAGCGCGCCGGAAAGTTCTGAACCAGTCATCGTTCCGCGACCCGATCCTGTGTCCTCTATCGAAGGCGCGCCGGAAACAATGGAAGAGATGATCTTGTCCACTGAAAATCTGGCTGTCCCTATGCCAGCTGATAAACCCGAAGTCCTGATTCCTGTGGATAATGTTGCCACCGGCTCTGTGCAGACGAGACCTGCGTCTTCGGGAAGTTATGTTGTTCAGGTGGCCTCTGTCCCGCAAAATGCGCTCGCCCAGTCAAAACTGGATGATGTTGCGCAAAAACACGCCCCTATTCTGACCGACCTCCAACTGGAAATTCAGACGGCTGACCTGGGGGCGAAAGGGACTTATTATCGTGTGCGTGTGGGCCCGTTTGCATCACGCCCGGAAGCGGTGGATCTGTGCGAAACACTTAAAGCGCGCGGGCAGGACTGCTTCGTTACGAAACCTTAGAGTATTTTCAAGCGAAGTGGGAACCGGTTCGCGCTAAGAAAATGCGACCAAACAAGAACCTGGAGCGTTTTCATTCATAGCTAAATGGCGAAAACGCTCTAGCTGACTTGCAGAAAGAAATGTACTCGTGACTCAGGCGGCTGTCATTTTTGGGTGTTCGGGCATTGAACTGACCGCAGAGGAACGGGCATTTTTCCAGGACACGGATCCCTGGGGGTATATCCTGTTCAAGCGGAATTGCAGTTCGCCTGAACAAATCCGGGCGCTTACGGACTCTTTTCGTGATCTCGCCGGCCGTGATAATCTTCCCATTCTCATTGATCAGGAAGGTGGGCGGGTAGCCCGACTGCAATCTCCAACCTGGTATAAGGCGCCGCCTGCCGCACGGTTTGGTGAAATCCTGGCGGATGATCTGGGCAGTGCAGAAGAGGCGATTCGTCTCAATAGCCACTTGATTGCTCACGATCTCATCGAGCTGGGTATTACGGTTGATTGTTTGCCTGTCCTTGATGTGCCCGTCGAAGATAGCCATGAGATTATCGGTGACCGCGCTTATGGAACAGATCCATCTGTGGTTGCGAAATTAGGCCGTGCGGCTGCCATGGGGCTCCTTGACCTTGGAGTGCTGCCGGTCATAAAGCACATACCTGGCCATGGCCGGGCACGGAGCGACTCTCATCTGCATCTGCCTCATGTGGAAGCCGGACGGGGGGAGTTGGAAAAAACAGATTTTGTGCCTTTTGCCGCTTTGAGGGATTTGCCGCTGGCTATGACTGCCCATGTGGTGTTCGATGCCATCGATCCCTATCGACCCGCCACCATGTCTTTGACCGTCATTGAGCAGGTCATTCGGGGTCACATCGGCTTTGATGGTCTGCTGATGAGTGATGATCTGTCAATGAAGGCGCTCACTGGTCCGTTTGAAGACCGCGTTGCTCTTTCACTGGAAGCAGGCTGTGATGTGGTGCTTCATTGCAATGGTGAGATGGGTGAGATGAGGTCCGTGGCGAGCAGTGTCTCGGCTTTGAGCGGCAAAGCACAGGAGCGGGCTGAAAAGGCGCTTTCGAGTATGAGGCTAAGCCATATTGCGTTCGAGCCTGATGAGGCGCTATCCCGTCTGGCCGGTTTGCTCTCAGGGTCTCAGGCCCACATCGCCACGTAAAATAAGATAAAATGTATTCAGGAAAAGCATGCCCCGGTGAAGACCGAGGTGGTCCGGTTTTCCTTCAGAAAAGGCGACCAAACTAGGAATTTAGAGCAATTTCATGATTCAATTAGCCTTGGAAATGTTCTAGGGTCGTACCCCATGAATGAGTCGCTTAATGATACTGACGCCGAGGAGGCGATATCGACTGCGCCGGCCATGACCGCAGCGCTGATTGTCGACGTCGACGGCTATGCGGGGCCTCTTGATGTCCTGCTTATGCTGGCCCGGGCTCAGAAGGTCGATCTCAAGAAAATTTCTATCCTGGCTCTGGTTGAGCAATATCTGGCGTTTATTTCGGCAGCCAAGCGTATGCAACTGGAATTGGCTGCTGATTATATTGTCATGGCATCGTGGCTTACTTATCTAAAATCCAAGCTGTTACTGCCTGAAGCTGAGAAGGAAGGTGAGGAACCCACAGGAGAGGAGCTTGCAGCCCGTCTGGCGTTCCAATTGCAGAGATTGCAGGCCATGCGGGATATTGGCGCCCGGTTGATGGCGCGCGACAGGTTGGGTTTGAATGTCTTTCAACGCGGTATGCCGGAAGGCCTGCGCGTGATCAGAACGCCATCCTATCAGGCGACGATTTATGACCTTCTCAAGGCCTATTCGGATCAGCGCATCACGGTGATCAGTCATGAAGATTTCAAGGTCAAACGTCCGCCTGTTTTTGCCATAGAAGACGCCCGAAAACGAATTGAGCGCATGTTCGGTAAAATCCGTGAATGGAGTACACTGGATTCTCTGCTGCCGGAGAGCTGGGCCGGCGCCCCGAGTGATGCGGTTGCGAACAAGGAACAGAAGCAGCGTTCAGCAAAAGCCAGTACATTTACAGCCAGTCTTGAGCTTGTTAAAGACGGGCATATGGAGATCAAGCAACTTACGCAATTTGGGCCAATCTATTTACGCAAGCGCGATCAGGAAACAACTTTATAGAGCAGGCGGATAAAGTGGAGAGACAGAATATAGACGCGGGTGATAATTTGGATGCGCCTCATGCCCTTGAGGACGAAGCTGAAGAGCGTGAAACACCGGCCACAACCAAGGCTGAAATCATGATCGACGACCCAGATAAGCTCGGTAGTGCCGCAGAAGAGGGTAAAGGGGTTGGGGAGTCGAGCCAGCACTTGCGTATGCTGGAAGCATTGCTTTTTGCGGCGGCTGAGCCCCTTGACGAAGCGAGTCTAGCAGAAAGATTGCCCGAGGGTGCGGATGTAAGGGGCCTGCTGGAACAATTGCGCGCGCTTTATCAAAATCGAGGGGTCGTATTGATTACAGTGGCGGGGTGTTGGGCGTTGCGCACGGCACCAGATTTAAGTTTTTTGATGGAACGTGAACGTGTTGAGCCTCGGCGCCTTTCAAAAGCCGCTATCGAGACCCTTTCCATTATCTCCTACCATCAACCGGTGACCCGGGCTGAAATAGAAGATATTCGGGGCGTGGCGGTGAGTAAAGGAACGGTCGATCTGTTGATGGAGATTGGTTGGGTGCGTTTGCGCGGACGCCGGCGTACACCAGGCCGTCCGGTGACCTATGGTACGACGGATGATTTTCTCGACCATTTTGGTTTAGAGGGTTTAGAAGACCTTCCAGGCATGGAGGAGTTGAAAGGGGCAGGCCTTTTGGATGGGCGCCTTCCCCCTGGGTTCCGTGTGCCTACGCCTCAAGAGTCCAGTGCCGACGAAGAGGCTTCTCTGGATGAAATCGATGATGAGGATGGGCAAGCGCCTGAATTTCAGACTGATTTCTTGGAAGGCACAGATATGGCTGAATTGGGTGAGTCATTTGAAGCTGATGAGCCCGAGGATGAGGTTGAAGGCTAGGTCCCCTAAAAAAGCAATAAATCTCTTTGTTTATCTGTTAAACTGGACATTCGGCGTGAAGAATTTTTGAATCTTATGTCCAGGGTTTGCACCATTGTGCGGAGTCTGACAGTATCGCGCCGCAGAAAGTACTTATACACCAATCACTTGGCGTTGGATCGGAGTAAGCAAATGGGTCTTAGTATTTGGCAAATCCTTCTTGTGATTGTCCTTGTGGTGCTGCTTTTTGGACGCGGCAAGATTTCAGATCTTATGGGCGATGTCGCCAAGGGCATCACGAGTTTCCGCAAGGGGTTGAAGGAGGATGAGGGGTCTGAGGACGAGCCGCAAGAAGGCAAGGTCATTGACAATGAGACCGGCGAAACCCTGGATGTGACCGATAAGGAAAAAAGCGCCTCATAGCGAACCGTAAAACAGGGTGAGGGTCATATCATGCTACCTGATATTGGCTGGGCTGAACTTCTGATGATCGCTGTGATCTCAATTATAGTAGTGGGGCCTAAAGACTTGCCGCGCATGTTGCGAGGCTTGGGCAAATGGATGGCTAAGGCCCGAGCCATGGCGCGTGAATTTCAGAGTAGCTTTGATGACATGATGCGTGAAAGTGAACTCGATGAATTGCGGCAACAGGTGGAGGATCTGAAAACCAACAACCCTCTCATGGACATTAAGCGGGATTTGGAAAAATCCATTTCTGGGCCCGTGGAAGATATCAAAAAAACATTAGATGATCCCTTTGGCGGCGCAGATCCAACAAAGAAAGATGATACAAAGCTTGAGTCATCAACACCTAACAAAGATGTAAGCAGCGAATCCGAGGCGCATATCTCTGAGTTAAAACCGTGACTCATGATGATATCGATTCCACCAAGGCGCCCTTGGTCGAGCACCTCATTGAGTTGCGCAGTCGGCTGATTGTCTCTTTGATCTCGATCTCGATTGCATTTGCTGTATGCTTTTATTACGCGGAAACCATTTTTAATATTCTGTTATATCCTTATGAAGTGGCGGCAGCAGATAAACCTGATCTTCAGTTAATTTATACAGCGCCCCAGGAATTCTTTTTTACTCAGTTGAAGCTGGCGCTGTTCGGTGCTGTGTTTATTGCGTTCCCGATTTTAGCCTTTCAACTTTATATGTTTGTGGCGCCAGGGCTTTATCGCAATGAACGCAAAGCGTTCTGGCCATTTCTGGTGGCGACTCCGGGTTTGTTTCTGCTTGGGGCAGGGCTGCTTTATTTTATCGTTATGCCGTTGGCCATGTCGTTTTTTTTGAGCTTTGAGCAGCCTGGAGGTGCGGGGCAGGCGGCCATCTCGATGCTCCCACGTGTTAGTGAGTATCTCAGCCTTGTGATGACGTTGATTCTTGCTTTCGGCATTGCCTTCCAATTGCCGGTTCTGTTGACCCTTCTGGCCAAAGCGGGCTTTGTGACCGCCGACTCTCTCAAGAAAAAACGGCGCTATTTTATTGTTGGCGCTTTTGCTGCCGCAGCCCTTTTAACGCCGCCTGACCCTATTTCCCAAATTGGTTTGGGTCTGCCGATCTTGGCCCTTTTTGAGCTATCCATTTTTCTTATTGCATTGATGGAAAAAAAGGGTTCGCAAGATTCGACAAAAGCGGACACGGTTTGAGATGGCAACTTCTGGTTCGAAAAAAGTGATTTTCGCGGCTTTGATCGGCAATTCACTGATAGCCGTTGCCAAATTTGTTGCCAGTGTCTTTACAGGTAGTTCCGCTATGCTGAGTGAGGCTATTCACTCCCTTGTCGATACGGGCAACCAAGGACTGCTACTCTATGGATATAAGCGGGCGAAAATCCCGGCTGATGAAAGACATCCCTTTGGCTATGGAATGGAGCTTTATTTTTGGTCCTTCGTGGTGGCCATATTGATTTTTGGACTAGGGGCGGGAGTGTCTCTTTATGAGGGGGTCCATAAAGCACTGGCGCCGGAGCCGATTACCAACCCCCTGATCAACTATATCGTGCTCAGTCTCGCTATGGTTTTTGAAGCAGGAGCCTGGTTTGTCGCCTTTAAAGAGTTTCGTAAAACCATGGGGACACATGGTTTTTTTGAAGCGGTACGAGTAAGTAAAGATCCCAGTGTTTTCACTGTCCTTTTCGAAGACAGTGCCGCCATGCTAGGACTTGTGGTTGCTTTTATCGGAATTGGTCTATCTCAATTTTTGGCACTGCCGGTTCTTGACGG
>JAJFIO010000010.1 GCA_021774915.1 Alphaproteobacteria bacterium | reverse complement strand
CGATGTGCAGCCCGTTCTTGACGATTTCCTTGCGGGCAAAATCGGTGAGGAGACGCTGCGCGATCAGGGCCGCGCCTGGGATAATTACCCAACGAGTTATCGTCCGCTTGTTGAGTTTTCAAAAGAACGCGGCCTGCCGGTCATCGCGGCGGAAGCACCCACATGGATCGTGCGCTGTGTCGGGAAAATGGGCCCCGAAGCCCTCGACAAACTCAGCCCCGAGCAGCGCCCCTGGGCGGCAGCAGAGCTTCATCTGGATGATGGAGCTTATAAAGACAAGTATATGAGCTTTCTCGGCGTCAACGTCTCCCACACCGGCGAAGATGAAGAAGGGGCTGAGAATGTAGGCGGAAAAACGGTCGCGACGCATGCCGGCCCCAATCTTGATACGGCCTTGAAAAGCTTCGCGGCGCAAGCAACCCGCGATGACACTATGGCGGAAAAAATCTATCTTCATTTGAAAGACAATCCGGGACGCAAAGTCGTGCACCTCGATGGCAGTTTCCATAGCGAATCTTTCCTCGGCACTGTGGAGCGTCTACAATTGCGCATGCCTGATTTGAAAATCGCCGTGATCAACCCCATTCAAGCGGAAGACCCCAAAGCCCCTTCTTTCAAGACGGAAGACATGACCACCGGCACATTTTTACTCGTCACCTACCCCGTGCCGCAAGATTATGTAACGAATGAAGAAATGATGGCGCAAATCACAAAGGTGATGGCGAACCGCGCCAGCAAAAGCTGCCCGCTGTAAAGCCCTACAGACTTCAAAACAAAACATAAGGGGGAAGCACGCATGTGCCTCCCCCTTTTTTCATGCCGCACCCCTTTTTTGTCACCCACGCCCCCTCCTTCGTCATCCTCGCGCTTGACGCGGGGACCCATAGGCCAAAGAAACATACCGCATACTGATTAATAAACCAACCAAGCCGCCTCTGGATTGCCGGATCAAGTCCGGCAATGACGCCGGGGTTTTTTTCATCCTCCACACCTCAAAAGAAAAAGGGCCGCTGGCGAAAACCAGCGGCCCGATACGTTCCAACTTTGGTAAAAGCTGATTAGAAGTTTGCATTCACGGTCACGCCCCATTGTGACCCGCGGCGCGGCGCCACCCAGAACGCCCGATCAAAGAAGTTGCTCACATCGATATACCGGGTGCCTGAGGAGATAGCATCCTCATCAAAGACGTTTTTACCCCAGAAGGTGACCCGGAAATTCTCGTTAGAGACACCGAAATTCACATTCACCAGGGTGGCATCGGGGATCACCGCCAGGTTTTGCACCTGAACGAATTTATCACTGATGTAAGACACATCCGTCCCCACAAACCAATCAGCTTCCCCCACGAGTGGGCGCACCAAATTGAAACCAGCATTCAACTGATGCTTAGCAGCGAGTGGCAACCGGCGCCCCTTAATGGAGCCAAAAGCAGCCGTATGATTCGTCCCAGATATACAAGGATCTCCAGCCAATATAGCCTCCGGTGTTTGACCTAATGAACAATTCCGTATGCCATCGTCACCAACATCGAGCAAGCGCCCCTCATTTTGGTCATCACCCTTCGTAAATTCACTGTCATTATAGGCATAGTTCATGTTCAAAGTGAGGCCCTCAACCGCATCAGGCGTAAAGACGGTTTCAAGCTCTATCCCCATAACATCAACCTTGCCTTTATTGACGACCGCAGCACCTAACTCAAGTGTAAACGGGTTAATGACAGCTTGCGTCAAATGATAGTCTTTAATCTGATTGAAATAAGCACTGGCATTGACCCGCAACTGTCCACCCAGGAACGTATTCTTGGTTCCAACCTCATAGGACCACATAGTCTCTTCATCAAAAGTGCCCAATCCGGCAGCGGTCGCACTGTCGCCATTAAAGCCACCCGGTTTGGTCCCCCGCGCAACAACGCCGTAAATCATACTGTCGTCATTCAAGCGGTAATCCACTGTGAAACGCGGCGTGAATGACTTAAATTTAGCTGATCTGGCTCTGGTTGATGTCACCATACGAAGAGCAGGGTCAAAGACAGTGAAGTCAGCGCTAAAATCTGACTTCTTTTCTTCGGCGTAACGCCCTTCAATACCAACTGTCAACGCAGTGGTAACGTCAAACTCAACACCGCCAAAGATCGCTATGTTTTCCGTGGAGCTTCCAAAAAAACCGGGATCAATCACAGACAGATCCCCCGAAATGTCGCCAAGAATGGCAGGAGCGCCGCTCCCTAAGATGATCAATTCAGAGCTTGTGCAGGTGGGATCCGTTGCGCATAACTCATCAATGGCCCTTTGATAGACCGGCAAATAGAGGGTATCCAGCTCCGCTTTGGAGAGCAGGTCGCCATCAAAAGGACCATCCGCTTTGTTTTTTTCTTTAAAATAAAACAGGCCCAATGATCCGCGCACCCTGTCGCCATTATCGAAAGACAATCGCAATTCTTCAGAGAAGGTTTGGGTTTGTGCAAAACCGACATTAGGCGGAAAGAGGCCAACTGCGATCGGTACGGCTGTAACCGGGTCGGGGCCGCCAAACGTAATGATGAAAGGAAAGGCTAGGCCGCCTTGGAATTGATAGGAGATGTCTTGGATATTTTCGCTATCTATTTCCTCATAACCGGTGATCGAAGTCACCGTAAAGGCCTCATTAAGATCCCATTCCACAGACAAGCTGCCGCCAAGCCGCTGGATTTCATTACCCGCATCACCAAATTGCTCGGCCACACCCAGAAACATATCAGAGCCGCGCTGCGTGAGGTCGCCTGAAAAATACTGAAACTCGGAATTATCAGTTCGAAAGAAGACGTTGTTCTCAGAAGGTGATGTGAGCCCCACAGCCGGCATGCCGTCATCATCTTCCTGATAAACTCCTCGCGCCACAATCCGGAGGTTCTCAGTCGGCGTAAAATTCAACGTTGCGGCGATGGAATCGGATTGTTCGTCTCCGAGTAATCTGCCGTCAAATTTGTTTCTGAACTCGCCGCCATATTCATAGCTGCGGCCATAGACGCCAACTGCCAGCTTACCCGGCACAATCGGCCCACTGAGACCAAGGGTGAATTCCGTTTGGTCATGTTCAGCAACTTGGGCGGAGGCTTTGAAATGAAACTCATCACCAGGCAACCGGGTGATGATACTGATCGCACCGCCATACGTGTTGCGGCCAAATTGTGCGGTTTGCGGGCCTTTCAATATTTCAACGCGCTCAGCTTCCGACAGATCAAGCGTATTGAGCGCACCATTAAAATAAACGCCATTGATAAAGGTTGAGACGGGCGAACTACCCAAAACTGAAGATTGGCCCCGGATCACCGGACGCTCAAACGTCCGGTCCAGATTTTGATCAAACTCAAACCCGGCGGTCAATTTCGCAACTTCCTGAAAATTGACGATGTTTTTTCTTGTCAGTGACTCTCCCGTAAAGGCGGTCACAGACAACGGCACATCTTGCAGGTTTTCTTGCCTTTTGCGCGCCGTAACGACAATTTCGCTGACCGCCGCATTGACGGGAATTGCCACTGGCAGGGCCATTAAGGCGCCTAAACCGACAGAAGCGAGAAGTTTTGTTGAGTATTTCATGGATATCCCCCCGTGAAATGAATAAAAGTGGATCGCCTACCCTCACGCGCCAGCGCACCCTTCCCATGGGACGCCAGAGCCTCTTGCAGCGACATTACATGTAGTTTACCGCTAAAGCCGTGGAAATTTCCACCCTAATCTCTCCCCTCTTTCACCATGAGTAGAAAATAATTTCGCATTTCCCGGAACCAAAGATCATTTTTCTCTTAATGCTGAATTACCATATACAACCGAACCCCAAGCGCTTCGGGCACTTTTGTGGCGGATTTCTCAGCCCTTCAGACCTCGAACGCGCTTGACACTCACCCCTCTGTCCCCCTTGATGGCACACCAACCCAAAGGGCTTATGACGATCAAGGCGAGACAACATGGATTATGCGCGGGGGCCCCTGCGAAACACCCGAGAAGGATTTATGGTTAAAATGAGAAACGGCTTATCGATCATCGCTTTTTTCAACGCTCTCATCCTGTCCACTTTTGCGTGGGCCGGCGAGGCCACCGTCCATCACGCCATGGACATCACACTCGACCCGCAGACATCTCAGATGTCCGCCCAAGATGAGATCACCATCCCGGAGAGCTTAAGAGCGCAAGAGACTCTGATTAAGTTAAACGCCGATCTTGCCGTGCGCTCGCTTCAGCCCGGCGTCACTCTCACCCTGGTGGAAGAAGACGCCAAAGCGGCCGATGTCGGCATTGACCGGGACAATGACGACCCGCGCGCTTCTGTGAAGGTCAATCTCTACCGGGTGAATGGCTTGGCCCCCACCGGCGAGGCGCGTTTCACGCTGTCCCTTTCGGGAAAAATCCATAACCCCATCCTCCAATTAGGCGCGGAATACGCCCGGGGGTTTTCTCAATCACCAGGGCTGATCGACCAGCGCGGCGTCTATCTCGCCGGGTCAACGTTCTGGGTGCCTTATATCGAAGATCAGAAAATCACTTACGATATCGACGTCACTTTGCCGGAGGGCTGGCGGTCAGCCAGCCAAGGCAAGAGAACTAACGTTCAGGACAAAGACGGCACTCATCTGGACACATGGGTGGTTGATACGCCGACGGAGGAAATCTATCTCATCGCGGCTGAATTCACCGAGTACTCTTACACTGTCGGCGCGGTGGAAGCGATGGCTTTCCTGCGCACGCCCG
Source organism: Alphaproteobacteria bacterium (assembly GCA_021774915.1). GTDB lineage: Bacteria > Pseudomonadota > Alphaproteobacteria > SMXP01 > SMXP01 > JAJFIM01. The sequence goes on along the minus strand of JAJFIO010000010.1, from coordinate 12,010 downwards.
ATGCCACCTTGGCCAACACATACCTGGAAACCACCGCACAATACCTCGAAATGTACCGCACTCTGGTGGGGCCTTATCCCTATTCGAAATTCGCCCTGGTCGAGAACTACTGGGAAACCGGTTACGGCATGCCGAGCTTCACTCTTCTGGGTTCTGAAATCATCCGCTTTCCGTTTATTCTGCATTCTTCCTACCCGCATGAATTGCTGCACAATTGGTGGGGCAATGGCGTCTTTGTGGATTTCGAAACCGGAAACTGGTGCGAGGGCCTGACCGCCTATATGGCGGATCAACTGGTCGCCGAGCAACGCCAGCAGGGCGCTGAATATCGCCGCTCAATCTTGCAAAGATATACCGATTATGTCGATGACAGTAACGATTTTCCGCTGACCCAATTCCGTTCGCGTTATAATGCGCCAAGCGAGGCTGTAGGGTATGGAAAATCCTCCATGACCTGGAACATGCTGCGTGAAACCGTCGGTGATGACATGTTTGTCCGGGGGTTTCAAACCTTCTACCGCGACAACAAATTCAAGACCGCAGGATTTGACGACATCCGCAAATCTTTCGAAAAGGTATCGGGCAAAGACCTCACCACCTTTTTCGACCAATGGGTCAAACGGACTGGCTCGTTGGTACTTGAGCTTAACAATACGAAAGTTAAGACAAACAATGGCGCGTACACTTTGAACTTTGACATCGCGCAAACTCAAACGGGTGATGCCTATAAGATGGATATCCCTGTTGCCGTCTACACCAAAGAGGGCGCAGCAATTCATAAAGTTGCCATGTCCGAAAAAGCTGAGAGCTTCACGCTTAACCTTGAGGACGAACCGCTGCGCGTGGTGGTTGACCCGGAGTTCGACCTGTTTCGACGACTTCACTACAGTGAAGTCCCTCCCTCTTTGTCGAAAATGTTTGGGGCCGACCAAATCCTTCTGGTGCTGCCCGCAAACACCAGCGCAGAGCGCCGCGCCCGTTATGATGCACTCAGCACATTGTGGGCGTCTGAGCAGGGCGGCAAAGTGGAGGTTGTCACCGATGCGGACATTGAGACCCTACCGGTCGACAAGGCGGTGTGGGTTTTAGGGCTAGACAACCGGTTCAAAGACGTGATCACCGCCGGCGTCAAAAACTATGACGTCGAGATCAAAAGCGATGCCGTACGATTCAAGGGAACGGAGCTCGCCACCGATAGCAACAGCTTCATCATCTCGGTCAGAAATCCAGGCAATCCGGAAGCCGCCGTGGTGTGGCTCACCGCTGATCGCCTGGATGCCGTGGAAGGCTTGGCGCGCAAACTGCCCCATTATGGCAAGTACAGCTATCTGGCTTTCACCGGCGCTGAGCCCACTAATGTTGCCAAGGGAGAATGGCCTGTGGTGAACTCACCTCTGGTGTCCATTCTGTCCGACGAGCAAAGCACGGCCGTACTGGCCAAAAGACCGGCCCTGGCTGAGCTCGCGCCGGTGTTCTCCGGGGAGATGATGGCCCAGCACGTGACCACTCTCGCCGCCGAAGAAATGGAAGGCCGGGGACCGGGCAGCCAAGGAATTGATCTTGCCGCTGATTATATCGCCGCGCAATTCAAGGAATATGGCTTGGAACCAGCAGGAGATGACGGCACGTACTTCCAGAGCTTCACCGCAACAACGGGCGATGATCAGAGGGAAGTCACCATCAAGAATGTCGTCGCCGTGCTTCCCGGAACCAACACGGACTGGACTGATCAATCAGTGGTCGTTTCGGCTCACTATGATCACTTAGGGCACGGATGGCCCGGCGTACGCACCGGAAATGAAGGCATGCTTCATCCCGGCGCGGATGATAATGCCAGCGGCGTCGCGGTTATGCTGGAACTGGCTAAAAATCTGAGCCAGAACCTAACCCCCAAACGCTCCATTGTGTTTGCTGCGTTTACGGGCGAAGAATCAGGCCTTCTGGGCTCGCGGTACTACGTTGAGAACACGGCCAACTATCCGGCTGGCAAAACCATCGGCAACGTAAACCTCGATACAATCGGACGCCTGGGGAACAATCCCGTTATTGTCTTTGGAGCGCCGAGCGCCAAAGAATGGCAGTTCATCTTCATGGGCGCCACTGCGGTCACCGGCGTGCAAACGGAAATCGTTACCAATGTTGTCAATGCCAGCGACCACGTTGCCTTTGATGAAGTGGGCGTACCGGCCGTGCAACTCTTTTCAGGCACGAATGGTGATTACCACCGCCCCAGCGACACAGCGGACAAAATTGACCCGGCGGGCATGGTGAAAGTCGCGTCCATCGCCCGTGAGGCCATCCAATACCTGTCTGAAAGGGAAGAACCTTTGACCTTCAAGGGGACAACCGCCCCTGAGGCGCCTGCAGCGCAAGGCCCAGGTAAGACGCGATCCGTCAGCACGGGCACGGTGCCTGACTTCGCCTTTAGCGGCGCTGGCGTCAAACTGTCCAGCGTGGCAGAGGGCTCACCGGCTGAAGCGGCCGGGCTGAAGGCCGGTGATGTGATCATCCAACTTGGAGACACGGCCATTGATGGACTTCAGGCCTATTCCGATACGCTGAAAACTTTTGCACCCGGCGATGTGGTGGAACTGCGCTATAGGCGCGAGGGCGAAGAACATCAATCCTCTATCACGCTAGCTACGCGCTAAAGCCCCGCTTATTCTCTCACTAAAAAAGGGGGCCACTAAACACGGTCCCCTTTTTCATGTCCGGTTAAATCCACGTCTTAACTCATGTGTGTTTTTCGTCCTCATGCATCCAGGATATGAGGGTTTTATTCAAAGCCACCAGAATCAGGGCGGCGGCAAAACTGGCCACACTTAAGCCGGTGAATATCGTCAACTCAGACAATGCTTCAGCCATAGCGCCGACCTTTCCGGCGAGCCAGCCCGATGCCGAAAAAGACAGGAACCAGACACCCATCATCATGGATGCCATGCGCTCGGGCGCCAGACGATTGACCAAAGACAGCCCGACCGGACTGATACAGAGCTCCCCTAACGTATGAAAAAGATAAGCGGCCACCAGCCAGATCATATGCGTGCTGCCCGTGGCCGCCCACTCACGCGCCGAGACCATCATGCAAACGAATCCGAGCCCCATGAGCACCAGTGCCAGTGCAAACTTGAGCGGCGTTGAAGGATCGCGCCCTTTAATGCTGAGACCGATCCACAAAGCCGAGATGAGCGGCGCAAAGAAGATGATGAACATGGGGTTCAAGGATTGGAACCACGGCGTTGGGACCGTAAACCCAAAAAGAACGCGATCCACTTTGTTAAAGGCATAGAGGTTCAATAGACCGCCCCCCTGCTCAAAGCCCGTCCAGAACACTATTGAAAAAAGGCCAAACACCAGGATCGCCAGAATCCGATTGCGCTCCACACGCGTCAACTTCATCTTCTTTTGCCCTTCACGCTTGCGCTTGGCGTGCGGCGCTTCAAGACCAACATTTCCTAAAAATCGAGCCTGAAATTTCAACAAAAAGATAAGCCCGGCAAGCATTCCAAACCCGGCAATGGTGAAGCCATAGTGCCAACCCCAGAGAGCGCCAACGGTTCCCGCGGTTAAATTAGCCAGAAAGGCCCCCAAATTAATACCCATATAAAAAATGGTGAAGCCGCTGTCCCGGCGCGAATCAGTGGGGGTATAAAGCCCGCCGACGAGTGTCGTCATGTTCGGTTTAAACAGACCATTTCCCAAAATAATAAAGCCGATGGCCAGATAAAAGCTCCAACTCGTTAACAGATAGGCCCACTCAAGGGGCTGGGTTACCGCTTGCGCAGAAGTCACAGCTGAGACGTCTACCAACGCGGTGCGCAATCCTTCGCTAACCGGCGCCGTGATCGACAACAGACCCAGCTCGACGCCCGCATTCTGGAAAATCTCCTCAACGGGAATCCCATAAACGGTGGAAAATAAGAGTGGGATTAAAGCGGGGCCCGCCATCAGAAAATGGCCGATCGCCATCAACACTGCCCCCCAGATCACGGCCCGGCGATGCCCCAGCCATCGATCCGCCAGATAACCGCCCACCAGCGGCGTGAAGTAAACCAGCCCGACATAGATGCCGTAAAGGTTCAGCGCTTGGGCATTTGACCACCCAAAACCTGCATTTTGCGTGGCGCTGGTCAAAAACAGAACCAGCATCCCCCGCATGCCGTAAAAGCTGAAACGCTCCCACATTTCGACAGTGAAAAGCAGATAGATGCCTTTCGGCTGATCCGTTATATGACTGAGCATCCCGGTAGAACGCGCGCTTTCCATTGTCATCAAGAGCCCCTTCACATGGAAAATGAGGTCAGGAGCTAGCTATATATCTGCGTTTTTTCTCTTTGGGAATAACTTCTTATTTCAGGGTCACCCAATGAACACCCCTAGAAAATAGTCAGTAGCGGGAAAAACTCCCCACAAACCAAGAGTTCCTCGCCGACTTCAAAGATGAAGTTTTGTGAAGCAGGCCTTGGGCGAGCCCAATCAAGAAAAGGACGAAGCAGAGCGCGCGGCCCACCATCCGCTGATGACGCCAAGCGCCATAATACCCCATCCAACCATAAAAATCACAGCGCCAAAAATGACCGGCCCGAGCGTTCCACCAAAAGGCACGCGGTACATGCCCCCGCTGAATGTCACGATGCCAACAGCAAAACACACTGCAGCGGCGCCAATCACAATCCGCGTCCGCCGATCCGTCCAGCGATCATAAAGCAGAGCCAGAAAAATAAGTCCAAAGACATGCCACATTAGATATTTTGCAGCTGTGTGATAAATGCTTACCGCATATTCCCCTGCGTCGACCTCCAAACCGTGAGCGGCATAGCCTTCAAGGTTAAGACCGATAAGGGCACTGGCAATAGCAAAAAGCATCATGAGTACAGAGACAGAACTGGTCGGCATGAGATGGTTACCTCTTTAATGGCTTGTCGTAAAACCCGAAGTCATACATCTACAACTTACGGGGTCCGTGCTCAAAAGCCAAGTGAGACAAAATGTCAGTAATTTGGAGTCTTTGAAGGAAAATTCTGGAAAGGTTAGAGATAATTAGCTCGACTGAGCATCCTGATCTATGGAATACCCAACGCCGCGAATGGTTCGAATCAATTCAGGACTTCCCGGGAGATTGAGAGCTTTGCGCAATCGCCCGACATGAACATCAACCGTTCGATCTTCAACATATACATCGCGGCCCCAAACTTGGTCCAGCAGAGCTTCGCGGGAAAAGACCCGGGTTGGTCGCCCTAAAAATGCGCGAAGCAATTGAAATTCAGTGGGCCCGAGATGAATCGCTTCCTCTCCGCGGGTTACCTTATGCGTGCCCAGATCCATGACAACATTTGCATATTCAAGGCGCCCTTCCCCCTCTGCACCTTTGGCACGGCGCAAAAGTGACCGTACACGGGCGATCAATTCTTTGGGTGAATAGGGCTTGACCACATAATCATCTGCACCCACGTCAAGGCCGCGAATACGGTCTCCCTCTTCGCCGCGCGCCGTCAGCATGATGATGGGAATGTGTTTTGTATCTTTCTGTTGGCGAAGCTTCCGGCAAATGTCGACGCCCGAAAGACCGGGTAGCATCCAATCAAGCACGACTAAATCAGGCAACTCTTCTTCAATACGATTCAGTGCCTCTTGACCCTCATACACCGTTGATGTGCGAAAGCCTTGCTTTTCAAGATTATATTGCAGCAGTTCCGCCTGCGGCAGTTCATCTTCGACAATTAAAATAAACGGTTTCATGATAACACTTTAGTCTTAAACTGGCTTTCCATCTGAAGCCTCCACCACCGTGAATGAGGATTGATCTTCTTTGGGACGTTCCGATTCAGGATCATGCCCGAAGACAATCATATGAATATGTTCGGCGATATTGGTGGCATGGTCCCCCATCCGCTCGACATTTTTGGAAATGAAGAGAAGATGCGTACACGCTGTAATGATATGCGGATCTTCCATCATATATGTCAAAAGTTCACGGAACAGGCTGGTATGTAATTGATCAACTTCCTGATCCCGTTTGCGTATATCATCCGCAAGCGATGTATCTCGAGCCTGATAAGCATCAAGCACACCCTTGATCATACTTTGAACTACACCGCCCATACGGGCAATGCTGTGCGCGGCAGTTCCTACTGGTGGTAACTTGATCAATGCCGTTGTTCGCTTGGCGATGTTGCGCGCATAATCGCCAATACGCTCAAGCTCACTCGCGGTTTGAAAAGCAGCAATCACCTCACGCAGATCGCTAGCGATAGGCTGCCTCAAACCCAATAGCCGCACGGCGCACATATGAATGTCGGTTTCCATTTCATCGATTTGTTTGTCTTTTGCAACCACTTCATACGCCAGATCCACATCACGTTTAGCAAGAGACTCAAATGTCCTTACGAGCTGCATTTCGACCAGACCGCCCATTTCAGCGATGCTGTTATCGAGGCTTCTCAGGTCTTTGTCGAAAGATTTGACAATATGTTCCGATTCCATGCGCCGGTCCTTATCCGATCCGTCCTGTGATATATGCTTTAGTGCGCTCATCTTCAGGCGTGCTGAAAATGACTTCTGTCTCACCATCCTCCACCAAATAACCGAGGTGGAAAAAAGCCGTCCTTTGCGATACGCGGGCTGCTTGCTGCATAGAATGGGTGACGATAATGATGGTGTAATTCTGCGACAATTCGTCGATCAGTTCTTCAATTCTCGCGGTCGCAATAGGGTCTAAAGCAGAACAGGGCTCATCCATCAAGATAATTTCGGGCTCTATGGCGATCGCACGCGCGATGCATAATCTCTGCTGCTGCCCCCCCGAGAGGCTTGTTCCTGGCTCTAACAATCTGTCTTTGACTTCAGCAAAAAGGCCAGCCCGCTCCAGACTCTTGACGACTATTTCCTCAAGATCCGTTCCGTTACTCGCCAGGCCATGAATACGTGCCCCATAGGCAACGTTGTCAAATATCGATTTAGGGAAAGGATTGGGTTTTTGAAACACCATGCCGACACGAGCGCGAAGGCACACCACGTCAACGCCTTTGGCGTAGACATCCTCACCGTTGATCGCCAGATCACCCTTAACGCGGCACCCTGGAATCAAATCATTCATGCGGTTAATGCAGCGCAAGAATGTCGTTTTGCCGCATCCTGAGGGACCAATCAGCGCCGTCACTTGCCTTTCGTGAATATCAAGGTTGATATCAAAAAGCGCCTGCTTATTGCCATAATATACATTAATATTACTGGCCGTTATTTTGGGGCGGCGAACAAGCATAACTTCGCCGACAGGCCTTTTTTCACTCCGCCTGTTTTGACTCTCCACAGTGACCGCACTTTCAGAAATATTCAGGGCCATATGCACTTTCCTACCATTTCCTCTCGAATTTGTGACGTATATAAACCGCAATACCGTTCATGGCGACCAAAAAGGCCAGAAGAACCATAATGGCGGCGCCAGTTTTCTCGACAAACCCCCGCTCGGCGCTGTCTGCCCAAAGATAAACCTGAACCGGCAAGGTGGCAGCAGAATCAAACAGACCTTGAGGAACATCGGCAATAAACGCCAGCATGCCGATCATCAACAGCGGCGCGGTTTCTCCCAAAGCCTGAGCCAAGCCGATGATGGTCCCGGTCAGCATCCCCGGCAAGGCCAGCGGTACGACATGATGAAAAATCACCTGAACAGGACTAGCCCCGATGCCCAAAGCCGCCTCTCGGATCGAAGGCGGAACAGATTGCAATGAAGCGCGCGCCGCGATCACAATGGTGGGCAATGTCATCAGCGAGAGCACCATACCACCCACCAGAGGGGAGGAGCGGGGAAACCCAAAAAAGTTCAAAAAGACCGCCAAGCCCAGCAGACCAAAAATAATGGAGGGCACTGCAGCAAGATTATTGATACTGACCTCAATCAGACGAGTCCAACGATTTTTCGGCGCCAGTTCTTCCAGATATACCGCTGTTAATACACCCAAAGGAAAAGAGAGGATCAGAGTCACAGATAGGCTTAAAAAAGCGCCGACCGCTGCACCCCAGATTCCCGCCATCTCAGGTTCTCGAGAATCGCCATTGCTGAAAAACGCTTTATTAAACTGGGTCAGTATGAGGTTTTTTTCGCGAAGAAACTGCAACCACTGAACCTGCTGTGCATTCAGTCGTCCGACGCCATCAACCGTCTCAGACCCCAGTTTTCCTTTTTGCCACATATCCGCATCGCTGGAGCCCAGCACCCACAGCGTCTGAACGGACCCTATCAGCCGGGGATCCATCACCACCTGATCGCGCAGTTCATACTGGGCACCGGTACTGATCAACTTATAAAGAAGTCGTTTGTCCTGGCGGCTCACCGCATCGGGGAAGAGATCCCTTAGGCTGTTACGGATAAGACCTTGATAATCGGCACGCCGCAAGGTCGCCTCGTCACGCGTTCCTTCAGGATCGATTGCGGATTCATCCAGGGATATTTCAAGCTGTATGATTGTCTGTTGAAAGGCCGTCCAGCCCGTCGCCACGACAAAGACCATAAGGACCGCCAGTGACGTTAACGCCAGCAAAATAGCGGTCAAGCCATAAGCCCGCATGCGTTTTTCAGCCCTGTATCGCTTTTTCAAACCAGCGGCAATACGCAAACCCACACCCGATGATGTCAAAGACGTTTCACTCATATCTTTCCCGGTATGTGTTCACGATATGCACTGCAATCATATTCATGATCAGTGTTATGATGAGTAAGGTTAAACCCAAAGCAAAAGCGGACAGAGTTTTGGCGCTATCGAATTCCTGATCCCCCGTCAGAAGGCTCACAATCTGAACTGTTACCGTGGTCACCGCCTCCAAGGGATTGGCTGTTAATTTAGCCGACAAGCCCGCCGCCATCACCACAATCATTGTCTCTCCAATGGCGCGCGAAGCACCCAGCAACATGCCCCCAACGATACCCGGCAAAGCGGCGGCTAGAACCACTTTGCGTATGGTTTCCGACTGGGTGGCGCCCAATCCGTACGAGCCTTCGCGCAGCGATTGCGGCACGGCAGAAATCACATCTTCCGTAATGGAGGAAATAAGGGGAATAATCATGATCCCCATGGCGATTCCCGCCGCCAGAGCGCTTTCCGATGAGATATCAAGTCCGGCGGCTTCCCCTGCACCGCGCAAAAGCGGGGACAGCGCCAGAGCGGCAAAAAATCCGTAAACAACCGTTGGAATGCCTGCCAAGATCTCCAGGATCGGTTTCACGATAGAACGAACCGTAGCCGACGCATATTCAGCCAGGTAGATCGCAGCAAGAAGACCGATTGGGCCGGCAACGAGAAGAGCGATGACGCTGATCAGCACCGTACCCGCCAACAGGGGGACGATGCCAAAACTTCCCGACGACCCCACTTGATCCGACCTCATCGCGGTCTGGGGACTCCATTTCAATCCGAAGAAAAAGTCGAGAAAAGAAACCTGATCAAAAAAACGGATGGTTTCAAAAAGGAGGGAGAGAACAATACCGATTGTGGTCAAAATCGCGATGGTAGAACTGGCAATCAAGAGAGTGTAAACGGCTTTCTCGATCAGCTTGGCTTTAAATGATCGGGCCCGAGGAGGATATCCCCGGGCACCGATATCGGAATGATGAGCATTCACCATCATTTACATAGATCCAAGATCACGTGCATTTTTAGCCCATGAAGCGCGTTCCGTATCAGGCATGGGGATCAAGCCTTTATCGGTCAAATATCCCTCCGGCCCCCAGGCCGCTTCGCTGGTGAATTCAGCGAGGAATTCTTTAATACCAGGCACCTGACCCACATGCGCAGCTTTTACATAGAAGAAAAGAGGCCGGGACACAGGGTAAGAACCATCGGAAATCTTCTCGAAAACGGGTTCCTCTCCGTCAACCAGAGAGCCCTGGATCTTATCAGCGTTTTGATCCAGAAAGCTGAAGCCGAAAATACCAAGCGCTTTTGGATTCGCCACCAGTTTCTGAACGATCAGATTGTCGTTCTCACCCGCCTCAATATAGGCACCGTCTTCACGGACGGTGTGACAACGACTTTTGTATTGGTTTTTATCTGATTTCTTCAGAGCCGCCACAAAGTCAAACTTCTTGCAGCCCCCTTCCATGGCCAATTCGACAAAGGCGTCACGGGTGCCGGAGGTCGGTGGCGGACCAAAAACTTCGATCTTGCGATTCGGCAGGGAAGGATTGACATCTTTCCAGGTTTTATTGGGATTGGGTATCCAACTTCCGCCTTCCGTAGGAATATCTTTGGCAAGCGCCAGATAGAGATCCTTACGGCTGAGGTTCAGACGATCTGCCTTACGTGAATTAGCCACCACGATCCCATCATAACCGATCTTAACTTCGACGATATTCGTGACGCCGTTTGCCTTACACATCTCGACTTCCGAAGCTTTGATCGCCCGTGACGCATTGGTGATATCAGGGGTATTGTCTTCAGTTCCGGCACAAAACAGCTTCAAGCCCCCTCCGGTGCCCGTGCTTTCAACAACCGGCGTCTTGAAATTCGTGCTCTTGCCAAAATGCTCGGCAACGGTGGTTGCAAAGGGATAAACTGTCGATGAGCCAACCATTTGAATTTTATCTCGCGCTTGCGCACTAGGCGCCAGAGCGATGCTGAGAGTCAAACCCAGCATAAGGGTAATTCCGCGCATGAGTATCCTCACTCCTGTTCAATCTGTAATATCGGAAACGACCACACGTCGTCACCGCGCAGAAGCTTTAAGCTCTCAAGCGCTATCCTTTTATGACGGGTATTTAACAGTTTTATGACAGTGGGGTCAGAGTCTCACAGACCACGGGGTGAAAACCGACCTCAGCCCGCACTTGAGGTGGGTAGATAGACGGTAAATGTGCTTCCTTTGCCCGACGCACTTTGAATCATGAGGCGGCCTCTGTGGTGGCTTACAATGTGCTTGACAATCGCCAGCCCGAGACCTGTGCCACCCATGGACCGGGAACGGCCCTTATCGACCCGGTAGAAACGCTCCGTTAAGCGCGGCAGATACTCGCTCGCAACGCCCTCTCCTTCATTGTGCACAGCAACCGCTATCCCCGGCACACCAATATCTGGAATGCGATCCACAGCTTTCAGCGTCAGAGTAATCACGGAGCCCGAGGCGCCATATTTAATCGCATTATCGATGAGATTCTGGAACACCTGGATCAGTTCATCGCTGTCTCCCGGAACCTCCTCGACCGGGCTCTGGCAGATCAGCTTGATCGCCATTGACCTTACTTCAGCCTTCGCCAGGAGCAGTTCGGTGACAACCTGCAGGATTTTTTTCAGGTCCACCTGCCCCTGAGGCCGCACATGCTCATTGACCTCAAGAGCGGAGAGCGACAGTAAATCATCGATCAGTCTGGTCATCCGGTCTGCTTCTGCAGACATGATAGAGAGAAAATACTCCCGAGCTTGCGCGTCATTGCGCGCAGCTCCTTGCAAGGTCTCGATAAAACCAACTAGGGCCGCCAGAGGCGAGCGCAATTCATGGCTGACATTCGCAACAAAATCACTGCGAACGGCCACCGCCTGAATCGCCGCCGTGATATCATGCAGAATCAGAACTACCACCACATCCTGGCCTGGGCCATCCGCTTCGGGCAGACGAGAAGTGCGCATCTCGAATGTCCGAGAAATGGGGTGGGAAAATGATATTTCACACTGATCAGGGGCCTGCCCCTTCAGCGCCGCGTCCACAGCTTTCAATATATCGGGATGGCGCAAGGAAAGGGCCAGGTCGCGCCCTTTAAAGCCGGGCGAAAGAAGATCTCGCGCCGCCTGATTAGCGTCAATAATCTCTCTGTCAGAATTTAGCAATAAGATTGCGTCAGGTAGATATTCAAGGATGTCATTATCCAAAAGTCATCACTTTCTTCCACTCTTGAACCAGACGCCGACTATGCAGGCATATAATACCGGTTCAGCAACAAACCATCAAAAATAAATGCGCACGGATCAAGTGTACCATCAGTTAGTTCGTAAATAAATTCAATCCTGCACATACACAACTC
>JAJFIO010000090.1 GCA_021774915.1 Alphaproteobacteria bacterium | reverse complement strand
CGCATCATCAATGTGGCTTCGATTGCCGGATTGATGCCTGGCTTGCCGAGCCTCGCATTTTACGGCGCGGCCAAAGCGTTCCTGATCAAATTCTCCGAATCTCTAGCCGCCGAGCTTGCCCTTGACGGCGTGCATGTCACGGCATTGTGCCCAGGCATGACCCGCACCGGCCTCTTCGCCGCTGCCGGACTGGAGAAGAAAGTCAGCCACATGGCAGCTGTATTCTGGATGGACCCGGAACGCGTGGCGCGTGAAGGTGTTGAAGCTGTTGAAAACAACGTTCAAGTCCATGTCAACGGCTGGATCAACCGCGCCCTGGTCAGGATCGCCAACAGCCTGCCAAACCGGCTTATCAGGCATTACGTGGTCAAGAGAGAACGCAGAATTCGCGCGAAGGCCCACCGCCAACAACAAGCCGAGAGATGATGTGGCGCCTGGGTCATAGAAGGCTGTGGCTCGAGACACGGCGAAATGGCCATACCACCTGAGTCACAATCCATGCTAAAGGGATCAAGTGTGGCGCTTTTCCGCCCCAGCGCGGCCATTGACAGCCGGGAAGGGAAATGATGTCATGAGGCATCTTTCGTGCCATCTAGCGGTCTTTATCTGGCTGTCATTCAGTCAACCTGTGCTGGGGATAGCTGTCTTTCGGAGGCTTTTTTCCGACTAGGCAAACTGAATTGTTGTAAAATGGGGAATTCAATGTCGAATACTTTCGAAACCGTCGCAGCCATCATCTCCGAGACGAGCGATATCCCGCTCGAAGAGATCACGCCAGAGAGCAATGCCATGGAAGACTTAGGCATCGATAGCCTTGATTTTCTTGATATAGCGTTTGCCATCGACAAAGCGTTCGGGATCAAGATCCCGCTTGCGGGATGGACCGAAGAATTGCAGGCCGGCAAAGCGAAGGTTGAGGATTACTTTCTCATGAAAAACCTTTGCGCGCGGATTGATGAATTGGCTGCCACCGCAAAACAAAGCTAAAGGCCGGTTTTGAGCGTATGCGCCTTGAGTATTTCCAGATGATCGACAGCATTGAGGTGCTGAATTCTCATGAGGCTTCGATTACTGCCCGATCACATGTGCCAAACAAAAGCCCTGTGTTTGAGGGACACTTTCCAGGTCATGCCCTGGTGCCCGGCGTTCTTCTGATTGAGACGATGGCCCAGGCGTCCGGATACCTAATCCTTGCACTGAATGAGTTTAGCTCAATGCCGTTCCTCGCCAGCGTAAAAGAAGCCAAGTTGCGATCCTTCGTGCCCCCTGATGCGGACTTGGTCGTCAAGGCTGCATTGGAACATGAGGGCTCAGGCTATGCCATGACCAAAGCTCACATACACCATGACGGCAAGAAGGTCTGCGATGCACAATTGACATTCCGCATCATGCCATTCCCCTCTCCAGAATTGGAACGCCATATGCAGACGCAAATTGAGAAAATTGGTCTTAGAAAGACGAACTGACGCCATGGACTTAAATGATAATGATGTTTGGGTAACGGGCATTGGTCTGGTCAGCTCTCTGGGCGAGGGTTGTGAGGAACATTGGCAAAAGCTGACAGCCGGAACCAGAATAGAACCGGTCCTAGAGAAGTCAGCTTTCACGCCCTATCCTGTTCATCCCCTTTTCGAGATAGATTTTTCAAAGCAGATCCCCCGCCGCGCCGACCAGCGGCAGATGGGAAAGTGGCAAAGGCTAGGCACCTATACAGCCGGCATGGCGCTGTCCGATGCTGGCATTGCGGGCAATGCTGCGCTTCTTGAAAACACCAACATGATTGTCGCTGCCGGAGGCGGTGAGCGTGATATTGAGGTTGATACAGCACTTCTTGACACGATTGGCGGACCACAAGATGGGGAATCGTTGCGCAATGAAATGCTGATGAATGATTTGCGCCCAACCCATTTTCTTTCAGAACTGTCAAATCTGCTTGCGGGTAATATATCAATCGTCCATGGGGTCATCGGGTCTTCGCGAACCTTCATGGGCGAGGAAATGTCAGGCTTCTCGGTTGTGGAAATCGCTGCGCGGCGAATTCAAAACAACCAGGGAGAACTTTTTCTGATCGGGGGCGCTTATAACGCTGAGCGTCAGGATATGCTCTTGCAACTCGATCTCGGGCAGATTCTGTGGGCTGATGAATTTGAACCTCTCTGGGCGCGGCAGACTAAGGGCGGTGGAATGGTTACGGGAAGCGTTAGCGCCTTTCTTGTCCTGGAATCAAAAAAACATGCCTCGGCACGTGGCGCCCAGCCTTATGCACGGCTTTCCGGCATTCTGTCAGGTCGGTGCAACCGAACAGAGGGGGGCGCAATGCGCGCTGCCGAACAGCAGTTTGAGACGCTTGGCCACGGGCTTCCTCGTGGACCTCTTGCTCTTTTAAGTGGCGCCTGCGGCGCCGAGCCTGCCACCAGCCAGGAACTTACATTTCTTGAAGGCCTACAAGACAAGGGCTACGAGGTTGCTCTGCGGGGTTTCGGCTCTGTGCTCGGCCATTCGGTGGAGGCGCATTTCCCGGCAGGGCTGGCGCTTGCCGCCCTCGCCGCGTCGAAGGGCAAGTTTTATGATCCATTTGACAGATCAGGTCTAGAGCGCCCCTCTTCCGATGGCGCCGAGCATATTATAGTCACTACCTGGGGACCGTTTCATGGAGAGGGAATGGCTCTTGTTGAAGAAGTGGCCTAAGATCTAGCAGTAGCGTGCAGGGATGCAACAAACATGAAAAGTGAATTGCTTGACGAAAAGGGGCGCCCTGTTGTCGTTGTCACCGGCATAGGCGTGGTTACGCCCTTGGGCCGCGGCAAAGATGAGAACTGGAAAGCGCTCACCAGCGGCACAAGCGGCATAACTCAGATCACGCGATTTTCAACCGAAGGCCTGTCCACCAAGATTGCCGGTACGGTTGATTTTATCGATATTGCGCCCTTATCGGGCCAGGGCCTTGCCTTGGCGCTCGCGATTGAATCGGCAACAGAAGCCATTGCCCAGGCAGAAATCGGAACGAAGGGATCTTTTCCTGGCCCGCTCTTTTTGGCGACGCCACCGGCCGAACTTGAATGGGAGCAGCGCAAAGCTCTTTACACTTGCGATCATGGAATTTCGGAAACAGGTTATGCGCATATGCTGGCAGCCGCCCGAACGGGGCAGTTTTCTGAGATGTACAGCCTGTTTCAATACGGCAGCGTTAGCGATCACCTCGCCGATCGGTTCGGGACGTCGGGCCAGCCCATCTCACTTTCAACCGCCTGTGCTTCCGGCGCGTCAGCCATCCAGCTCGGCATTGAGGCGATCCGCCGGGGAGAAACAGGAGCCGCACTTTGCGTCGGAACGGACGGATCGGTTCACGTGGAAGCTCTGGTCAGGTTTTCACTTCTGTCCGCACTTTCAACGCAAAATGAATTTCCGGAAAAAGCCTCCAAGCCTTTTTCCAAAAACCGGGACGGCTTTGTCATGTCGGAAGGATCAGCGGCTTTTGTCTTTGAATCCTATGAAAGCGCCCGTACACGCGGCGCAAAGATTCTGGGTGTGGTTCGTGGATGCGGAGAAAGAGCGGACAACTTTCACCGGACCCGTTCAAAACCAGACGGCTCCGCCAATATCGGCGCTATTCGCAATACGCTTGATGACGCGAGCGTAACCATTAATGACATCGACTACATCAATGCCCATGGAACAAGCACTCCCGAAAACGACAAAATGGAGTACTTGTCATTGAAAGCGGTTTTTGGCGATCGCCTGATACGCATTCCCATCAGTTCCAACAAATCGATGATCGGCCACACCTTGACCGCAGCGGGAGCTATAGAAGCCGCGTTCTCGTTTCTCACTATTCAAACAGGCGTCATTCCGCCGACCATCAATTGCGACGTTCCTGATCCTGACATTGAACTCGACGTCGTTCCGAATCATAAACGCGAGGCGTCGGTAAGCACGATCCTGTCCGATTCTTTTGGGTTTGGCGGACAGAATGTGTGCCTTATCCTAAGCGCAGAACCCGCCTGATTTCCTGGAGGCTTTTCATTGGAACACTCAAATCGCGGTAAACGGGTCTTAGTCACGGGAGGAAGCCGGGGAATTGGCAGCGCCATCGTGCGCACCCTTGCGGCTTGCGAGTATGACGTTCAGTTTATCTATCGCGAGTCTGCGGAAACTGCCGAAACTCTGTTGAAAGAATTACGCGCTGAGCGGCCGAACCAATCTTTCTCAGCGCACAAAGTCGATCTAGGCGACCGCAACGCTGTAGACACATTGTCAGATCGATTGTCGGAAGAAGAGACCCTCTACGCCCTTGTGCACAATGCCGGTCAGTCCTACGACACCCTGGCCGCGCTCGTCGATCAGACCCGAGCCGAAGCCATCATGCAGGTGAACTATTGGTCACTGACGCGGCTTGTCACTGCCATCATCCGCCCGATGATGCGCGCCCGTTCGGGAAGGATTATCAGTATCGGCTCCATCACGGCACTGCATGGTGTACCAGGCAATTCGATCTATGCATCCACGAAAGGCGCGGCACTGAGTTACATGCGCACACTGGCCGTCGAACTGGCCCCAAAAGGCATAACGGCCAATACCATAGCCCCCGGTTTCGTAGACACAGATCTTTTGAACCTCTATGCTGACCACCGCGAAACAATCGAAAAACAAATTCCTGTCGGCAGATACGCACAACCTGCGGAAGTGGCGGAACTGGTGCGGTATCTGCTTTCACCAGAAGCCGCTTATGTTTCGGGAAGCGTAGTCCCCATAGATGGGGGTCTGATGGCTTCACTCGGCGGAAGGCGCTGATGCATTCCTTTGTCATGAACATATCTCTATTTGGTGAATACTGACATGCGCGCATTGATGATCAAAGGGTCACGTGATCTCGAAGTGAGTGAGATCGCTCCGCCTCCGCCACCGGCTCCTGATGAAGTCCAGGTACGGATTCGCGGCGTCGCACTCAACCACATCGATGTCTGGGGCTGGCGCGGCATGGCCTTCGCCAAGCGCAAACTTCCCATCGTGATCGGCGCCGAAGCGGCCGGAGAAATTGTCGATCTCGGTCAAGACGTGACGGGGCTAACGAAGGGTCAGACCGTCTCTCTTTACGGCGCACAAACCTGCGGAGAATGTGAAGCCTGTTTGGAGGGGCGCGATAACTTTTGCGAAAACGTCAAGGGAATTTATGGCTTTCATCTTGATGGTTTCGCTCAGGAATTAATGAACATACCGGCCCGGTTAGCAATTGCCGCCCCTGAAGGCGTCGATGCCATTTCCGCCGCCTGCGCCCCTGTGACCTATGGCTGCGTCGAACATATGCTGTTCGACAATGCAAAATTAAAAGCTGGCGAAACCATTCTTGTTCAAGCTGGCGGTAGCGGCATTGGCACGGCTGCCATTCAACTTGCAAAATCTATTGGCGCCACCGTCATCACCACCGTAAGCACCAGTGAAAAAATGGAGGCCGCGCTCAAACTGGGAGCAGATTACGCCATCAACTACAAAGAAGATCGTTTTGAAGGCGTCGTCCGTAAGCTAACAAAGAAAAAAGGTGTTGACGTTGTGTTTGAACACGTTGGCGTTGACACCTGGGTGGGGAGCATGTTCGTACTCAAAAGAGGAGGACGATTGGTGACGTGCGGCTCCACCACTGGCATTATGGCGGAAATTAATCTCTTTCAGCTTTTTCAGCAGCAACTTCGTATTTTTGGAAGTTTCGGATGTTCCTTAAAAAATGTTCGTGACGCACTGGATAAGATGGCGCGCCAGATCGTAGAACCCGTGATTGACACAACTATTTCAATTGACGAGATCGAAAAAGGCTTGAAGAGGCTCGAAGACCGGCAGGTATTCGGAAAAATCATGGTGACCCTTTAAAGCCTTTTTCACATTACGTGAACCGCTCCGCTCTCAAAGTCCATGGGCACACCTTCACATTGGTTAGACCTCACACGGATAAAAGCAATCCCGCATGTCCTCCTTCCTCAGTCAAAAACATCAATACTTGTTACGGATGCCCGTCCACTGGCTGCAAGCCCAGTTTGTGTTTGCATGTTGGAGCGCTTTCCGGCTGATTCCCGTTGAAACTGCTACCGAAATCGTTGCGCGCACCGTGCGCAATTTAGGGCCGCTTCTGCCACGCCATCGAACAGGCATGAGAAATCTAGCCCTGGCCTTTCCTGAAAAAAGCAAGCCGGAGCGGCGGCGTATCTTGAGTTTGATGTGGGACAATCTGGCGCGGACAGCCGTTGAATATATTCACCTTGAAACCCTTTTCGACTATGACCCGGACAATCCGGACGCCGGCAGGATCGACGTTGTCGGCACCGAGATCTTCAAGAAACTGATCACGGAAGAAAAGCCGTCGATCATCTTTACCGGCCACTTCGCCAATTGGGAACTACTGCCTGTTTGCGCTAAAAGCTATGGACTTGATATCGCGTCGCTTTATCGGATGCCCAATAATCCCTTTGTTGCAAAGCGTATTTTAGAAATACGCTCCAAAGTGATGGGCGCATTAATCGCGTCCGGACCAGGGGCGGTATTCAAGTTAATGGCTGTTCT
>JAJFIO010000089.1 GCA_021774915.1 Alphaproteobacteria bacterium | reverse complement strand
GCGGCGAGAGACGATATCTTTTTCCAGCTTGAAATCAGGGATGCCGTAAATCAATAAACCACCGACCCGGTCATATCTGTCATAGATATGAACTTGATAGCCTCTGCGGCGCAATTCCTCCCCAGCCGCCAGTCCGCCCGGACCCGCACCAATAATCCCCACCGATTGACGCCGTTCATGGCGGACTTTGAAAGGCTTGACCCAACCCTCTTTCCAAGCTGTATCGGTTAAATATTTTTCTATGGATCCTATGGTTACAGTGCCGTGGCCCGATTGTTCGATCACGCAATTGCCTTCACAGAGGCGGTCTTGCGGGCAGATGCGCCCGCACACTTCGGGCATATTGTTGGTGGCTTGGCTGAGTTCATATGCTTCCCTCAGGCGCCCTTCGGCCGTCAGCATAAGCCAATCCGGAATATTGTTGTGGAGGGGGCAATGGACCTGACAGAACGGGATGCCACACTGCGAGCAGCGGCTGGCTTGTTCCTCCGCCTTGTCCGAGATGTAATCGGCATAGATCTCGTGAAAGTCCTCGGCGCGCTCCTCCGCATCTCTTTTGTCCGGCATCTGGCGATCCAGGGAGACAAATTTCAGCATTTTTTGCGTCATACCAGGCGCGTTCCTTTGATTTTTGGTCCTTAGAACGCCAATCTGATGGAATCAGACTGGCGCTTGATCACTGTGTTTTCGCGCGCAATTTATCTACAAAACCGGTTCCCACTTTTGGCATTGTGTTCTAAGGACCTGCCTTTGGGTTACTCAGCGCAGCTCGGCTGCCTTAGGCCCTGTTAATGGCTTACCGTTATACTCATTGAAGACAGATAACCGCGAACCCTTCTTCGTACACTTTGAAAAGGGGGGAGCGTTTCATCCAGAGGGACTCTATAAGGGAAAAGCTGAGACAAATCTATTGAAAATCAATTTATATGACAATATTACTGACATATAAATTTTAAAAAATCCTGAAAATTTCTCTTGGGACCCTGGAATACTGATAAAGCTGCTTAAAAATAGTACCATAACGGAACTAAATATTTGCGTACTTTGTAAATTTCCTCCATTCGCCGTCAAGGAAGAACACCGTGACTATTGAGCAACTCATTATTTTGGCCCTGATTCAGGGTTTGACGGAGTTTTTGCCTATCAGTTCCTCGGCGCATCTGATTTTGCTCCCGGAATTCACTGACTGGTCTGACCAAGGCCCATTGATCGATCTGGCGGTCCATGCGGGGTCGTTAGGCGCTGTCATGATCTATTTCAAACGAGACGTCGTGGCCTTGTTCGCCGGCATGGGACATCTTGTGCAAAGGCGTGCCAGCCTTGAATCCAAGCTTCTCGTCCAACTTATCATTGCGACACTGCCCGTATTGGTTGCTGGATTAGTCTTTAAAGTCACCGGCTTTGCGGATGAGATTCGCAGTGCCGAGGTCATTGGTTGGATGACACTCGTGTTTGGTGTGGTGCTTTATTATGCCGACAGCAAGGGCACCATGGATCGTGCGATCCCGGACCTTTCTAGCAGAGGGGCACTTTGGATTGGTCTTGCGCAATGCCTGGCGCTTTTTCCCGGTACGAGCCGATCTGGCATCACCATTACGGCGGCCCGTGCGATGGGCTTTGGCCGCCGGGAAGCGGCCCATTTTTCCATGTTGCTGGCTTTGCCCACCATATCGATTTTCGCTCTGGTGGCAGGCTATGAAGTCATGAAATCAGGAGATATGGTTCTGCGGCAAGATGTTTTGATCGCTGTGGCGCTGTCTTTCTTCTCGGCTCTGCTGTCCATTTCAGTGTTTATGAATTTACTGAAACGAATGAGCCTTCTGCCCTTCGTGATTTACCGCGTTTTGTTGGGAGTTGGCCTTCTCACCTATGTATATATTTTCTAGCGCTATTAATGCGCGTAGGTCTGTTCATATTGGCCGTGACGCCGAAAGCGGGCGAGGTAAGCCGGAACAATCGACTCTATGCTGGCGGGGTCAAGCCCCAGATCCGCAAATGTGCCTATGGAAGCACTTCCCTCTCCGGCATTCACCACGCTGTCCTGTCTAAGCAGATCGACCTGATCCATGGTCAAGAGTGGGCTCGGTAGCAGCCCCAGAAAAGCCGCTTGCAGTTTGGCCAGGGGGAAGGGGATGTTGATGAGCGCTCGTCGGCGATAGGTGGTCGCGCACACGAAGTGCATGAGTTCCTTGAACGTATAAACAATAGGACCGCCAAGCTCGAACAGTGATGGACCATCAGATGTCTTCGCCACTATCCGTTCTATTGCAGCGGCCACATCACCTGCATAAACCGGCTGAAAGCGTGTGGTTCCTCCCCCGATGAGAGGCAGGCAGGGGGATAGGCGCGCGAGCGCCGCAAATTTATTGAAGAAATTATCTTCCGGCCCGAACACCACAGAGGGTCGAACAATAGCCGCTTGTGGAAACTCCTCAAGAACGGCGGCTTCTCCTTCGGCTTTGCTGAGCGCGTAATGCGAGGGAGATTGCAGGTCGGCGCCCAAAGCTGACACATGAATGAACTGGCTCACACCCATATCCCGCACAGCCCGTGCAATATGCATGGGTCCTTGGACATGAACCCCCTCGAATTTCTGTCGGCCGGTTTCGTACAGCACACCGACAAGATTGACGGCCATGTCGGCATCTTCAAGTGCGCGGGCAATTGATGCTTCGTGACGGATATTTGCCTGCATCACCTGAATCTGGCCAACATCACCCAGCGGGCCAAGATGCGCCGCGATATGTGGTCGACGCACCGCGACCCGGATCCTGTATCCCTGGTGCGCAAGGGCCTGCACCACATGACGTCCTAAAAAGCCAGAACCGCCAAACACCGTGACCATTTCCGTTGCCATGAGAACCTCCAGAACTTTAGATCTGATATTCCATTTAAGGTCCTTTTGATACGCCTTCCTCGGGTAGAAAGGAAGACCTGTTGGCGTGCTCCTCACCTGCCCTGCGGTGCTAATCGTTGACAAGAGGCATGGGGAGCGATAGTCAGACAGCCCACGCCCAGGTGGCGGAATTGGTAGACGCGCTGGCTTCAGGTGCCAGTGGCCGCAAGGCCGTGGAAGTTCGAGTCTTCTCCTGGGCACCATT
>JAJFIO010000088.1 GCA_021774915.1 Alphaproteobacteria bacterium | reverse complement strand
ATTGGCTCTTATTGAGTTTTGCGTGGTGACCAGGTGGTGACCAAAGTCAAATTCACAAGAGTTCAAACACTACTCTAAATAGTAAGATATTGAATTATATTGCAAAACTGGCGCACCAGGGAGGATGAAGATGAGAACTGGATAATAGTACTTCGAAGGCCAGGTTCTGTTCTGAAGAAGTGAGGTTTAATCGTCATGAACTCGCACTTCAGTCAGATCACAATCGGAAGAAATTGGGAAGGAAAGCTTGGCGCAACGTCAATCGTTCAATTTTTTTATTCCCCCACTGAGATGACGCGGCGGATCTCGTCGGACTTGAATCCGATCAGCGCGGGGGAGGTTACGTCCGGCAGGACGGCAACGTCGTAAAGCTCGCTGACAATGCCTTCAATGCGCACCCAGTGCACCGCATCGCCGGTCTCAAGGTCGATCACGGTGAGACCGCAACGGGGAAGGGTGTTTTTCGAGTTGAGCGTCTCGTCGAGGGCTAGGCCTCTGAAGGTTTTGTTATCGCGCGGCAGGAAATGAGCGAGGATGGCGTAATGATCACTGAAGCTCAGACCCCGCAAATAGCCAGGGCAGAAAGTGATCGGCTCAAACCGGCCGGCATCCAGATCAACCGTGCCGAACTCCCCCGTACCTGAGATGATCTATTTATTTTAGCCGTCGGAGTTGGTGATGGCGAAGGATATGTCGTTTTCGGTTTTGACGCCGCGCAGGCTTTTTCGTTTGACACGATCGCCGCAGGGAGCGGTGTTCTTTCCGGCTTTACGTCTTCAGTTGATACGCTGACGATTACCGGTTCGGCTTCGTCGGTTGTTATCTCCGAAGTGAACGAGGATGTAATCCTTTCGCAAAACCTCACTATCACAGTGGAAGGTATCGGCGCTCACCAATTCACCAATACGAACCTTCTGGCCTCTGACGAATCGCAGTTCATCATGGGGCTTGGCGGCAATGATACAGTCCTGGGCGGTTCGGGTAATGAACACCTCATGGGCGGCGCTGATGATGACTCAATCTCGGGTGGGATCGGTAACGACACGCTCAGTGGAGGTTCAGGAGCCGACATTCTTGATGGTGGCATAGGCACCAACACGGCGAGCTATGCCACATCAAGCATCGGTTTGCTTGCAACCCAGAACTTCAGCTTTTTGAACAATGGAGACGCGGCGGGCGATACGTTCTCTGGCATTGAGAACATGCTGGGCTCTTCCTTTAACGACATTCTGGGTGGCAATGACACAGATAACGATATCCTTGGGGGTGACGGCAATGACCGGCTGTTCGGCTTTTTGGGCGCCGACACGCTGCAGGGCGGCCTTGGCGATGACACCCTGAACGGCGGCGCGGATTTTGACTTTGCCAGTTATAAAGTTCTGGGGTCAGCGGCTGTGAATGTCTCTCTTACCACACCCGGTACCAATACCGGTGATGTGGCTGGCGATAGTTTTATTTCCATCGAAGGACTCATAGGCACCGACTTTAATGACACGCTGGAGGGCAATGGTGGGAATAATAATCTGATCGGCCTTCAAGGCGATGATATGCTGATCGATTTAAATGGAAATGATGTT
Source organism: Alphaproteobacteria bacterium (assembly GCA_021774915.1). Classification (GTDB taxonomy): domain Bacteria; phylum Pseudomonadota; class Alphaproteobacteria; order SMXP01; family SMXP01; genus JAJFIM01. The sequence continues at coordinate 12,481 of JAJFIO010000088.1, read as the reverse complement.
CTGCTAGGCGGCCTGGGCGCCGATACCCTGAATGGCGGCCTGGGAAATGACTTTTTCCTCTTTTTTAGTGGTGATGGCGCCGATACAATCCAGGATTTCACTCCCGGCGCCGCCAGCGATGATTTAATTTCCATGGGTGTGGCCGGATTTGCGACTTTTGCTGATGTGCAAGCGGCGGCGACGCAAGTGGGCGCCGATACAGTGATCGATTTTGGTGGCGGTGACAGCATTACGCTTCTTGGCGTCACCGCAACCGATCTTCATGTCAATGATTTTTTTATTGGGTGATTTCTGGCCCCAAGGATCTTTTCAGGATTGAAGATTACCTGGGGACCAAGAAGGGCATTGTCACATTAACTCAGCTGGTCTTTGAAGACGACGCTGAAGTAGCGTCTTCAGATGCAAAATATTTCCTTTAAGCGCCATCGGTTCCCGCCTGAGGTCATCCGCCACGCAGTATGGCTCTACGCCCGGTTTACTCTGAACTATCGAGACGTAGAAGTTCTCCTCGCAGAGCGCGCTCGATATCTGTCCATACCAAAACCCAATCCAGGCGCGAGATTGGGGGAATCGTGACATGATTGCCCTTGATGATCGATACCTTGAAATATTTAATATCTGCTTATGCGGGCGCGCGGGAACTCAAGAGTTGGCGTGAAGGATTACTAACCGAAAAAGTTGGCGAGCAAGGTTCTGGGGAAGAAGTGGATTACATGTTGAAACGCTTCATATGGTCAAAGCGTTTCCCGAAAAAGTGAATATTGTTGTCCCTTCCATTTATTCCATCCGCGTAAATTTTTCAGTCTAATAAACCCGATTACGGGCACTGGGCATTAAAGAGGTTCGAACCGCAATAAGATCACCGTGGCAAAATGCGTATGCTGAAAGGTTGATTGGATCCATCCGACGGGAATGCACGGATCAAGTTATCGTCTTTAGTAAGAAACATCTATGGCGAATACTGAAATCATACGCAGATTATTATAACTCAAGCCGAACTCACCTTTCTTTAAAAATGGATGCGCCAAACCACAGGCGGAATCTATCTGGAGTCGGGAAAGTCGTCTCATTTCCTCAAGTTGGCGGCTTGCATCATCGGCTTGCCGCCTAAGCCACCATGCTCATTTTGAAATCTTGCCCGTCATCAAGTTTATTAGACTGAAAAATTTACGCGGATGGAATAAATGGAAGGGACAACAGGCGAACGCGTGAGTTTGAAACGCAAGGGCAGCATCACGAGTTCGGCGCCGTGTCGGTTTCCGTGAAATTCTAGTTGGGCGACCACACGAATTATTTTCTGAACATGACGGCTAACTGGGTTTTCGTCTCAACTGCGCGCCCGCTCTGGCGATCACCCATTCTTCATTGGTTTCGATGATCCTGACGGTAACGCGGCTTTGATCCGATGAGATGACAGCGGCGTCCTCTGTGTTGCGCATAGGATCGAGAGAGATGCCGAGAAATTCGAGGCCGTCGCAGAGGCGTTGACGGATTGTGGCTGAATTTTCGCCGATGCCGCCGGTGAAGACCAGTGTATCGAGACCGCCCAAGACCGCCGTCAAACTTCCCAGGAGCTTCCGCGCCAGATAACAGAAGAGGGCAATGGCTTCGGCGGCATCCGGGTTGGTCTTTTCCACCGCCAGAAGATCCCGCATGTCCGGACTGACTCCCGACACGCCTAACAGACCGGAACGATGCGACAAAAGCTCTTCCACCGCAACGGGAGACAGACCTTTGTCCTTCAGCAGATACAGCAAGACCCCGGGATCAAGATCGCCGGGCCGCGTGCTCATCATCAGTCCACCCATCGGCGTCAACCCCATCGTGGTGTCAAGGGCCTGGCCATCGCGAATCGCGGCCATGCTCGCGCCACTCCCCAGATGGGCAACAATGATGCGGCCGGGCGCGGCTTTTTGGCCAGCCATCCGCGCCAATTCCTGCATCACATAGGCATAGGAAAGACCATGAAAACCAAACCGGACAATCCCCTCGTCGAAATAGGAACGCGGCAAGGGATACATGCGCGCGACCTTTGGCATATAACGATGAAAGGCCGTATCGAAACAGGCAAATTGACAGATATCAGGCAGAACACTTCGCACCGCCCGAATGACAGTGATCGCCTGCGGCATATGTTCCGGCGCGCGGGAAATGAAGCGCTGCAAATAGGCTTCCATTTCTGCGGTGATAGGCTGCGGATCCCAATAGCGCTCTCCGCCATAGACGATGCGGTGTCCAACGGCGTCAATATCAACGCCGTCTTGACGCCGGAACCATTCGAAAAAAACCGTTATCGCCGCGGCATGATCCGGCACTGCCAGCGACTGATCCCGCAGGACACCCGCGTCTGCCTTCATGACACGCAAACGGCTGCCGCCATCCCGGCCTATGCCATCAAGGCGCCCCGACCACAGCAGAGTTTCAGCACCGTCCATCCGATACAGGGCGAACTTCAGGCTTGAGGAGCCGCTGTTCAAGGCGAGGATATTTAGGGCTTCTGGGCTTCCCATTGCCAGTTTCTCACTTCTGCCATGTCCTGGCCGTGTTCGCGGATATAGCGGCTGTGATCGGACAGCTTATCACGCATGGCCTGGCGGATATGCGCGGCCTTATAGCCGAGCCCCGGCACCCGGTCGATCACGTCCTGAACCAAATGGAACCGGTCCATGTCGTTGAGCACAGCCATATCAAAGGGGGTCGTGGTGGTGCCTTCCTCCTTAAAGCCGCGGACGTGTAGATTTTTATGGTTGGTACTGCGATAGGTGAGACGATGGATCAGCCAGGGATAGCCGTGATAGGCGAAGATGATCGGCTTGTCAGTGGTGAACAAATTATCGAATCCTTGGCCGGACAGGCCGTGCGGATGCTCTTCGCGCGGTTGCAACCGCATGAGGTCAAGCACATTGATCATGCGGATTTTAAGATCGGGCAGATGTTCGCGCAAAAGGCTGATCGCCGCCAGAATCTCCAAGGTCGGCACATCGCCGGCTGCGGCCATCACGACATCCGGTTCGCCATCGGCATCGCTGCTTGCCCAATCCCAAATGCCGATGCCGGCTTCCGTGTGGCGGACGGCGGCGTCCATGTCGAGCCATTGCAGCTCCGGCTGTTTGCCGGCCACCACCACATTCACCAGATTGCGGCTTTTGAGGCACCAGTCCATGGTCGCCAGTAACGTATTGGCGTCGGGCGGCAGGAAGACGCGCACCACGCTCGCCTTCTTGTTGACGACATGGTCGATGAAACCCGGGTCCTGGTGACTGAAGCCGTTGTGGTCCTGCCGCCAGACATGAGAGGTGAGAAGATAATTCAAAGAGGCAACCGGACGCCGCCATGGCACATCGTAAGTGGCCACCTGCAGCCATTTGGCATGCTGGTTGAACATGGAATCGACGACATGGACGAAGGCTTCATAGGTCGAAAAAAGGCCGTGCCGCCCGGTCAGAAGATAGCCTTCCAGCCAGCCCTGACAGGTATGTTCGCTTAATATCTCCATAACCCGGCCGTCGGGTGACAGATTTTCGTCATCGCTATCGCTCTCCGCCACCCAGGTCCGGTTCGTCACTTCAAATAACGCCGATAAGCGGTTGGAGGCGGTTTCGTCCGGCCCCATCACGCGGAAATTGCGTTGGTCCTCATTGAGTTTCATGACGTCGCGCAAATAACCGCCGAGGACACGCGTCGCCTCGGCGCGCCCGGCGCCTGGTTGTGGCACATCTACGGCATAATCACGGTAGTCGGGCTGGCGCAAATCCTTCAAGAGCAGACCGCCATTGGCGTGGGGATTGGAGCCCATGCGGCGGGCGCCTTCCGGGGCAAGCAAGGCAATCTCGGAACGCAGCCTTCCATTCTCGTCGAACATTTCCTCGGGGCGATAGCTTTTCAGCCAGCCCTCCAAAATGCGGACATGATCCGGCACTTGCGCCATTTTCGCGAAGGGCACCTGATGCGACCGCCAGCTTCCTTCCGTTTTTAGACCGTCCACTTCCTTAGGGCCGGTCCAGCCCTTGGGGCTCACGAGCACAATCATCGGCCAGCGCGGCCGCGCCGGCGGGCCGCTGCCGTCCCGGGCCGTTTTTTTGATATCCCCGATCCGCGCCAATGCCGTCTCTAGCGTTGCCGCCATTTGTTGATGCATGGCCTGAGGCTCCGCCCCCTCAACGAAAAAGGGCTCATAGCCATAGCCCTGCATCAGGCTGTTCAATTCTTTTCGGCCGATGCGCGCCAGGATGGTCGGCGACGCGATCTTATAGCCGTTCAGATGCAGGATCGGCAGCACCGCACCGTCCGTGACCGGATTGAGAAATTTGTTGGAATGCCAAGCAGTCGCGAGAGGTCCAGTTTCCGCCTCGCCGTCGCCAACCACACAGGCGACGATCAGGTCTGGATTGTCGAGGACAGCGCCGTAAGCATGGGCAAGGGAATAGCCCAACTCACCCCCTTCATGGATGGAGCCGGGCGTTTCCGGCGCGGTGTGGCTGGGAATGCCGCCCGGAAATGAAAACTGTTTGAACAGCTTTTTCATCCCCTCAGCATCCTGAGTGATGTGGGGGAAGCGCTCGGTATAGCTGCCTTCGAGATAGCAGTTGGCGACGATGGCCGGCGCGCCGTGGCCTGGCCCCGTCACATAGACCATGTTGAGGTCGTGCCGCCGGATCGCCCGGTTGAGATGGACATAGATGAAGCTTAAGCCCGGGCTCGTCCCCCAATGACCCAGGAGACGCGGCTTGATATGCTTCAACTCCAAGGGCTCTTTCAAAAGCGGATTATCAAGCAGATAAATCTGCCCCACGGACAGATAATTGGCGGCGCGCCAATAGGCATCGATCGCCGTCAACTCTTCTGGCGACAGTACTGAGTCCATGTTCTCTCTCTCAAGCCTCGTTCCTGTCAGCATCGGACTAAGTTCATGCCGGTGTCAACGTTGCCAATGGATAAAGGGTAGTTCCATGGGCAGAAAAGCCTTTGAATGATAAGGCACGATGCGTTAATCATCCTGCTGCATACAGCGAACTGAGGCTAGATGTGACTTTTTACGAGGTTGTTCATTCGATCCTGATCTGAAAAGCTGAAGTTTGCAAAAACAAAGGCCTTTTGGAGTAGAACCGGATGAACATGCACAAGGATGCCCGACTGACGCCGAAAGGTCGAGAGCTATTGATAGAACGCCTTGAGCGAGGCGAGCATCCCACTGATGTCTCTTGCGCCATGGAGGTCAGTGTGCGCACCGTTTGCAAATGGTGCAAACGGTATCGGGATTGCGGCCTGAACGGTTTGCCCGCGCACATCCTGTTCGATGACATAGAGCTGCCCAATGCGGTGCAGGACTTCCCCGGCGATTGGTGAAGCGGTGGCCTGATGGACGTCGTAAAACTTCCTTCGCGCATGGGCCCAGCATGCCACCAGCACGACATCACCGCGCAGTCAAGCGTTCGAACTCGGGATAACCATCGACTTACAGGACGGCGCGGAACCGGCCCAGATAAGCCGCCGGCCACTCGGCTTTGCGGTCTGGACTGTAGAAGTAAACGGCCGCCGGTTCCGCGTGCAGGTTTTACTTTCTTAACTTGTGCCTTCGGCAGTCCGGCCTCGGCACTGGCGATATCGGCCTGGGCCTCGACCCGCTCATCGGGCACTGTCAGAGTAAATACTAAAGGGTAGTCTTGCCCTTATATTGGCGCATCTCATGTGGCAAGCTGACGCTACTCAGCCAAGGCGACAGATCGGTTGAACTTGAAGTTTTCTCGGCTGTAGAGATGACGTTCCTGATTGAAATGGTTGTGGAGAGAAGCATGCAGGGCGGCGAAATTCAGGAGCGCTAAGTCGCTACAGAAATTCGCCATCGCCCTCTCTCATCGACGTAAGGGGTGGTATGAGTTTTCAGCCCTGTTATTTTGCCACCGACCGGTGTCTTGGAGATCGGCATTTCCGATGACTTTCATTGCTGCCCTGTAGGAACGAAGGCGGTCCATCACAACTATTTCTGAACCGCCATAGCGTTTTTCACAAAAACTTTAATGCTGCCTTGCGATCCTGCTTCTTCGTGACAGAGGAATTCCAGGATTTCTCTTTCGTGATCAGCGGCCCGCCAAAGATAGAATGTTTCACCATTAATCTTGACAGAAACCTTGTCCAGATGCCCGCACCATTGTGGCAAGCTCCGCCTCGACACGGACCGTTTCTTTCTGATTTCTGCTGCAAATTATGGTCCGAACCGATTCCACCAAGCTCGTACCATCTCATAGCTGACATCCATTTCTCGCTCGTGAAGCAAATCTTCAACCTGTCGCAACGATAGCGGGAATCGGACATACATCATCACCGCAAGATCGTCAGAGAATCCATCATGAGGAGATCAAAATATTATTTTGACAGCAACACGCAGATTAAAGAAGGCACAACAGATTCAAAAAGAAAATTGCAGCTACCGCAAGAAAAGGGCATCGTGTGAGATATGGAACACCCAAGCGACACAGACACAGCAGGCGGAGACCACTACATCCCGCCCCTGCGCTTTCATTGGCTAACACCATTCTATGATGGTGTTCTGAGGCTTATGAGCGAAAACACTCTCAAGAGCCGCATCATCGACGAAATTGAGCTGAAACCGGGCGATCGGATCCTCGATTTTGGGTGCGGCACGGGGACGTTGACGATCATGCTCAAGAGAGCTTGTCCCGATGCGGATGTGATGGGATTGGACCTAGACGCAAGGGCATTGGCTATTGCCAAGCGGAAATCTATGGAATCGGAAATCACGATTGAGTTTTTCCAAGAAAGTATTTCGAAGCCGTACGAGAAATCGAAGATTACGGAAAACTCTTTCGATCATATCGTCTCAAGCCTTGTCTTACATCATTTAACCTCAGAGGAAAAGCGGCAAGCCTTAAAAGGTATTTTCGAGTTGCTCAAACCGGGTGGTAAACTCCTGATCGGCGATTGGGGCAAAGCGGCCAATCCGGTGATGCGGATTGCCTTCCTCACCGTTCAACTTCTCGACGGCTTCAAAACAACTTCAGGTAACGTGCAAGGGCTTTTACCGCACTTCATCGACGAAGCTGGCTTTGAAGGAACGGTAGAGCGCCATACACTCAACACGGTGTTTGGCACGTTCTCTGTTTATGCTGCGTCAAAACCGAACACCTTCTAAACAACTACCGGCAAAGAGAAGTTGTATGCCAATAAGAGAAGATCTGAAATGATATGGGTCCATACTTTACGGCGCTATTTGCTCATTCTTGCGGCAGGCAATCTCATATGGGAGATGTTCCACATGCCGTTATATTCTGTGTGGGAAGAAGAAACGAACGTACAAGTTTTTCTCTACGGATTGCACTGCACGGGAGGAGATATCCTGATTGGACTGAGCGCTTTGATGGGTTCGTTATTATTGGTTGGAAGCGACGCGTGGCCAAACAAAGAATTTTCCAAGATCGCTGTTTTGGCGATCGTGTTTGGGGTGGGCTACACGGCATTTAGCGAATGGTACAATGTTTATAGTGCCAAAAATTGGGCTTATCGAGACATAATGCCTCAAATATTTGGCATCGGCGTCTCACCGCTCCTACAATGGCTCGCAATCCCGCTGGCGGCGTTTTGGTGGGTCAAAAGATCGACCAAAGGAGAGACGGTGATCGATTGTTGATGTAAATCAATGCCGTACTTGCTATACATGCCTATGTTTCCTGTATTGAGAGTGAGTTACGCTAAGCCTTGATCCAATAAGGCCGCATTATGTTCATGATGAGACATCTGAAGAAAATCATTTTTATTCTGCAGGCTTTGGCGGTCATTCTGTATCCCACGGCTACGGCGAGCCTCGTTTCCGCGGCATCACGTTCCGACGAGCCCATAATCACTGAAAGTCATCACGTTGGCGTGGCAGTGCACGATCATCAGCATGAATCATCGCCCGGAAATGCCGATGAGATGCTGATGCGCCAGGCATCAAGCTCAAGCGATTCTGAGGAAGTTCCTTGCTGTTGCGCCGGCCCTGCCGGACTGTGCGCTATATTCGCTTCAATTGTCCCGGACTTTGATCCACTGGGCCATGACAACGCCGAAGCCCGTCTTCCGCCCGCCTTTGCCGGAATCCACCCGGCTCTTCTTCCCCACCCTCCCAAAGCCTCTTCGTAAATCGCGTTAACGGGCCACGTACCCGTGTCGGTACGTGCTCTGTCTGACGCCTGCGGACTGTTTCCGCTGAACTTAGAGGCTGCCTAAATCCCTGCAATCCACTCGAACTCCCATGGAAAGTCTGGGCAGTGGACCCCCGTGATTAGGCAGTGACCGACACGTCGCTAAAGGGAATCTCATGCTTGAAATATTGCCGAATTGGCATCCGATTTTGGTTCATTTTACGGTCGCGCTGTTCGTAACATCTGTCGCTCTCTTCGTAATTGGGATTGTAATGAAGAATCGGGCCTGGGCCCCGGGTTTGCTGACAACCGCCTATTGGAACCTGTGGTTAGGCGCGGGGATTACCGTTCTCACGATCGCCGCCGGTTTTTACGCCTACAACACGGTTGCCCATGACGATCCTTCCCATGCCGCGATGACCGATCACCGCAACTGGGCGCTCGGCACAGCAGTACTGTTTTGGGCGCTTGCCCTTTGGACAGGATGGGCGAGGAAACAAGGCGGTGATAAGTCCAGCGTGCTCTTCGTGGTGGTATTGCTGCTGTCCTCCGGTGTTCTCCTAACGACCGCATGGAAAGGCGGCGAGTTGGTTTACCGCTATGGACTCGGGGTGTTGTCTCTACCGCAGCCCGAAGGCGAAGGACACGAACACAATGAAGACCAGAATTATTCGCGCGAGCAAGAGCCGATAGATGATCATGACCATTAAGCGCAATCCCAAGAGAGACATGAGCCTCATGGTGATGCCGTTCACGAACGAAAAGAAATGAAGGAGGATAGAATGTTACTTCTCTCATATAGCCTTAAAAACCTCGTTAAACGCGGCGCCTTGACCATTATTGATGCGGGTGGCCGGACCCACGTTTTTTCCGCATCGCCAACACCTGCTGTGAGAATACGCCTATACAGCCGGGCCGTCTCTTGGAAGCTGGCGCTCAACCCCGATCTATATCTCGGTGAAGCATATATGGACGGCGCGTTGACCGTCGAGGATGGCGATATTTATGACCTTCTGGATCTCCTGACAATGAACATCGGATGGTCTCATGCAAAAGGGGTTTTCGACGCGGTCGCGGGTGTGCGCCGGCTAACCCGCCTGGCGGCGCAATACAATCCCATGGCAAGGGCCCAGCGCAATGTGGCTCACCATTATGATCTGTCGGATGAGCTTTACGACCTGTTCCTGGATGCAAACCGCCAATATACGTGCGCCTACTATGAGAATCCGGACGAAGATCTGGAGACAGCGCAGGCGTGCAAGCAAGCCCATATCGCGGCAAAGCTCTGCGTGGAGCCGGGGCAACGCATTCTGGACATCGGCTGCGGCTGGGGTGGACTTGCGTTTTATCTATCACGCACATGCGATGCCGACGTCACCGGAATCACATTGTCCGAGCGGCAACTTGAATTCGCCAATGCTGAAGCAGAACGGCGCGAAGGGAATCATAAGACCAAGTTCGCACTTCAGGACTATCGGAGTATTCATGAGACCTATGATCGCATTGTCTCAGTGGGTATGTTCGAGCATGTCGGCGTGCCGCATTACAAAAAGTTCTTCACCACACTTTACAACGCTTTGAATGATGACGGCGTGGCGCTGTTGCATACAATCGGCCGCGCAGAAGGGCCAGCCACCACCAATTCCTGGATGAGTAAATATATTTTCCCGGGCGGCTACATTCCTGCTCTGTCAGAGATTGTTCCTATCATTGAGCGCGCCGGATTCTATATCACGGACATCGAGATCCTACGGCTTCATTACGCCGAAACGCTGCGCGCCTGGCGTCGGCGCTTCAATGCGAACCGTACCAAAGTCCGCGAACTCTATGACGAGCGCTTTTGCCGGATGTGGGAATTTTATCTGGCGGTTAGCGAAGCGGCGTTCCGCAACGGAGGTCACGTTGTCTTTCAGATTCAACTTACCAAACGGCAAGATGCCGTCCCGCTGACCCGGAACTACATCGCCCATTGGGAAGAGCAAGCCAAACGCGATACCAAAATTGCCGCATGAAGCGGGAACAACCATCAAAAGGAGGGGCTAAAATGAACACGAAAAAATATTTGTTGAGAACAGCATTTGCGGGAAGCTTAATGCTATTTCCCACTCTGGCGTTCGGACAAACCACAAACAATGTCTCGATTGAGGCCCTGTTACAGCGCATCGAACAGATGGAGCAGGAGCTTAGTGGCCTTAAGGCTCAAGTGAAGCAGGCCAACAGCAAAGCTGATTCAGCAAACCAAAACGCTGCGGCAGCCATAGAGAAAGCCGAAACCGCGACGCAAGAGGCAAAAACCGCCAAGCAGGAAGCGGTGAGGACCGCGAGCCCATCAACAACGAACAATAACGGCTCGGACACCAAATGGCATCTCGCGGGTTATGCCGACGCCGGCCTGGTGATCACCGACGGCGATGGCCAAGACACGTTTACCTCGGGCAAGTTCAACCCCATGTTTCATTTCCAATATAAAGATCTGGTGCTTTTTGAGGGGGAACTGGAATTCACGACCGATAGCGAAGGCAAAACCGATGTCGAGTTGGAATACTCTCAATTCGATATCTTCTTGCATGACAACGCCACTCTGGTGGTCGGCAAGTATCTAAGCCCCGTGGGACAGTTCCAGGAACGCTTACACCCCAGTTGGATCAATAAAATTCAAGGGGCGCCTGCCGGTTTTGCGCATGATGGGGTGCAGCCGGCAAACGATATTGGAGCGCAGTTGCGCGGTGGCATCCCCCTTGGCAGTGCGGTGTTGACCTATGTTCTGGCGGTGGGCAATGGCCCCCGCATAGGTCACGAGGGCGGCATCGAGCTTGAGGCCTCGGGAAACGATGACAACAACAATAAGGCCGTGACGGGACGCATCGGTTTTCTTCCCATCGCAAATCTGGAGATTGGGGCCTCCTTCCTCACCGCGAAAGCAGACGGCATTGATGGTATGGGTGTCTTTACTCCCTCTAACGCTGATTTCTTTTTGTGGGGTGTGGACGGAGCCTTCACACGCGGACCGTGGGATGCGCGCTTTGAATACCTCAATGGTGAGCGAGACAGCCTGTTTAGCGCACACGAACCGGGCGGAGATGTGGAACTTCTTCCTATGATGGAATTGGAAGCCTGGTACACACAACTCGCCTACCGTCTATCCGGCGTGACGGAGCACCCGGTGCTGCGCAATTTCGAACCTGTGGTGCGTTATGGCGAATTCATCATCGTTGGCAGTGATGAGCTGAGGGAAGAGAACGCCCAAAAGCGCCTGAATGTTGGCCTAAATTACTGGCTGGCGCCGTCCATTGTTGCAAAAGGCGGGGTTGAATGGCGCAATTTCAAGGTTGTCGGCATAAGCTCAGAGACGCTGTACCAATTTCAATTCGCCTATGGGTTTTAACTGATTGTATGGAGGACAGACAAATGACCAATAGACTATGCAACAACAAATCGTATGTTTGGGCGCTCGCCACCGTGTTTATGCTCTTGGCAACCCCCAGCTTTGCCGCAGATCAGACAAGTAAACCGGATCCGGCGCAAACCGCACGGGGCGCGAAAGCCTGGGCCGCCAATTGCGCGCGGTGCCACAACATGCGCTCGCCGAAAGAACTTACCGATGAAGAATGGGCGATATCGGTCACACATATGCGGGTACGCGCCAATCTACCCGGCAATGTCGCCGACGACATCATTGCTTTCCTGAAAGCCAGCAACTGATGGATACCGCAACAACTCACGCATAAAAATACACCAATTTTACAGCAAAAACCAAGGAGATTAAAATGCAGCCTTTTAGAAAAATTATCGTTCCAATTGCAGTCGCATTGACCGCAGGGATTGGATCGTCCACCGCGGGAAACGCCGGAGACGTTGTCCGAGGTGAGGAAATCTATAACGGCACCTGCATTGCCTGCCATGGAGAAAAAGGCAAAGGCGCCTTAGACGGCGTGCCCGATTTTACCAAAGCGGACGGTGTGTTATCTCAATCCGATGACGCCTTGTTAAGCCACATGACTAACGGCTTTCAAAGTGACGGCGCACTTCTTGAAATGCCTGCATTCGGCGGTGACCCGGATCTTACGGAAGAAGATATGGCCAATGTTCTTGCTTATTTGCGCTCAACATTCAATGGAAACTAAGGATATCCGCAGCTGCTTAACATGCTGCGGATCATCGTGTGAACCCATGATCAGGTAGGAAAAACACATGGAAGACAATCCCTTTTCGGCTCTCCTCTACTTCCTTTTTTGGGCCGGACTCATCTTTTTGATGATGCGCTTTGGGTGCGGCGCCCATGTAATGGGACACGGCTCACATGGTAGAAAGCGTGCACCCGGAGATCAAAACCTAAGCTGGAT
>JAJFIO010000087.1 GCA_021774915.1 Alphaproteobacteria bacterium | reverse complement strand
AACAGAAGGGTCGAGATACAGATTTCGCCCCTGACGTAAATTCCGGCTCGAAGTCTAAGAACGTGATTGGGCTTTGCTCTTGTAAATGAGGGCGGAGCCCTCTCATTCTTTGGGCAGGATCTGATAGCCTTCCGGGTGGGCAATGAGGCGAAAGGTGTCGAGCCCCCGCTGAACCATGCCGCCTCCCTGATCGATCTCTATCATCACTGTCACCTCGACCTGATCTGCGTTCAGCATTTTGGCCGATTGGAACGTGAAGCCCGGCGCGAAGGGCTGTTTGTAGCGCCAGAAGCCGGCCGGGTGGGCGGCCTCTGGGCGCTCTTCGTTGATGAAGAACGTGCCGTCCGTCAGGCTATTTTCATCGATATCACTGCCGCTCAGATCATAATAGCTGGCCAATGCCGGCCAGTCCTCGGATTTCAGAAGGTCTGTGATGGCATCCACAGATTCCTGTGGCGAGGCAAAATAGCGGTCGATTTCGCCTGATTTGGGTAGATCGGGCGCCTGGTCTCTTTGCAGATAAGCGATGCCGCCGACAATGACGACAAAGGCTATGGTAATTTTTAAGGGTTTCATAAGTCGCTTCCACTTGCATATAGATGACTCATCATAGCGTGGATGTGGACCATCTTGAAGGCCGTTAAGAAATCGGCTGGCGCTCAGGTCTAAACTTGATGTTTAGCGATTCTCAAGGCAAAACACGGGGGCCGGACGCCCGTGCGGTTTTACACAATAGATGGTTGAGAACGATGGATCTGATTGAGACTGAATTGGGGGAGTTTTGGGATCTGGTCACACAGGTGTGGCAGACCACGGCGTTTGGCATCAATGTCGGCCATCTCCTGACGGCGCTTGGGATCTTTTTAGTATTCTGGATCCTGCGCAGCCTTTTTGCCAATACGGTGATCCGCTATTTGAGCCGATGGGTGGAGCGGACAGAAACGGTTCTTGATGACCATATCTTCGATGCCATCCGGGACCCGTTGACATTCATTCCCGTCATTCTGGGTCTGTTTTTGGCTTTTAATGCGTTGGGCCTTGAAGGGGTCTATCAGACCATGGCCGATAATATCATCCGCTCTATGGTCGCCTACACCATATTTTGGGCGCTATACCGGGCTGTGGATCCGCTGACGGCTGCGCTGGAGAACATCAAAAAAGTGTTCACCCCCACCCTGATGGATTGGACGCGCAGAGGCGTCAAGGCTCTGTTCGTTTTTATGGGGGCCGCCACCATATTGGAATTGTGGGGCATTCAAGTGGGCCCCATCTTGGCCGGGCTCGGCCTTTTTGGTGTGGCGCTGGCGCTCGGTGCGCAAGATCTGTTCAAGAATCTCATCGCCGGGTTTCTGGTCATTATCGAGAGGCGGTTTCAGCGCGGCGACTGGATTCTTGTCGACGGCGTGGTGGAGGGGACGGTGGAGCGGATCAATTTTCGCTCGACCATGGTGCGCCGTTTTGACAAGGCGCCGGTTTACGTTCCCAATTCGCAACTTTCCGATAATGCGGTGACCAATTTCAGCGCCATGACCCATCGCCGGATCTATTGGAAAATCGGGGTGGAATACCGCACCAGCGTTGATCAATTGCGCGCCATCCGCGACGGCATCGAGCTTTACGTTCTGGGTAATGATGATTTCGCCCATCCGCCGGAAGTCTCAACCTTTGTCCGCATCGATGCCTTTAGCGACAGTTCGATTGATATCATGCTTTATTGTTTTACCCGCACCACCAATTGGGGGGAGTGGCTGGCGATCAAAGAGACGCTGGCCTATAAAATCAAAGACATCGTCGAAGGCGCCGGATCGAGCTTTGCTTTTCCCAGTCAGTCACTTTACGTGGAATCCCTGCCCGGCACGGCGCCGGAGCTGTATTCCCCGCCGGATACCGCCGGGGCCGAGTAGTATTATATCGCTCACGCCAGCGCGGCTAATGCGCGCGGCTTCGCGAAAACGACTCTAACTCAGTATGGCGAGAGCTTCTTCGAGGCGCGGCAATTGCTCTTCAAAAGCCTCTTCGCCCAGTTGGATGGATTCGGCAGCCCGGTCGAAATCCAGCAGGCTGATATGGCCGACGCGCGGGGTCATGAGAACGTCGGGCGGGTCTCCCGCCATGCGCGAGCGGCCGAGGCGGTCCATCACAATGTTCAGCGCGCCCAGCATAACGGTTCCGACGCCCGGCGCGGCGTGTCCCGTGCCGAAAAGCTGGCGCATGATGAGATTGCGCGGTTTGGCTTTGAGGCTCTCGGCAAAGCTGAGGTGGTCGTCGCCATTGCCGTTACCATTGCCGTTTTCTTCTTCCTGCAGGCGCCGGCCTTCCTCCAGATTGCTTTTACCGAAGGCATCGGATTGCAGACTGACGGCGATCACCAGCCGTGCGCCGAAAGCCCGGCAGACCGAGACGGGTACGGGGTTCACCAGGGCGCCGTCGATCAGCCAGCGATTGTTGCGCATGACCGGGGGGAACACGCCGGGCAGGGCATAGGACGCTTTGATGGCATCGACCAGAGACCCTTCCCGGATCCAGATTTCGTGAGCAGTGGCCAGCTCGGCCGTGACGGCGATAAAGGTGCGCTCCATGTTTTCAATCTTAACATCCCCAAAAGAGCGCTCCATGAGCTTGGCCAGTTGAGCGCCGCCGAAAAATCCAGAACCCCCGAAACTAAAATCGAGATAGCTTAAGATCCGTCGTTTGTTGAGGCTGCGCGCCCAGTCTTCCAGCGTATCCAGATGGTCCGCCAGATAGGCGCCGCCCACCAGCGCGCCGATGGAGGTGCCGGCGATGATATCGGGTTTGAGGCCATAGCGCTCCATCGCCCGGATGACGCCGATATGCGCCCAGCCCCGCGCCACGCCGCCGCCCAGCGCCAGGCCGATTTTGGGCCGGTAGGGCGGCGCGCCTTCGGGCTCTGAGCCTTCAGAGGCTTGTAAGATGTCCGATGCCATGAAAATCATCCTAACGGGTTATTGCTGTCAGATCATCCTTTAGGAATTGTTAAAAGGGCCGCGTTGGCAGAGCTGGCGCCGTCTTACCTCACGTCCGTTAGGAGGAACACTCAGCATCGCTTGTAGCCACATAAGGTGTATCGAAGTTCTGACTAATCCAAGCGGAAAAGGTGTCCGGCGTGAAGACATCGAACCCGTCGGTCTCAGCCGCCCGGGCACGTACCCATTTTACCGCGTCCTGTTTCCAGCCTGTACCATCCAGGACCAGCGCGAATTCCCGTTCCGGGATGTTGGCCAGCGCGTTGAGATAGACGTAAGGTAGCTTTTCATCGACGGAGCCGGGAACATTCTGACGTTTTGTTTCCACGAGAATTTGCCTTTCTCCAGCGATGATCAGAAATTCAATTCTTGCCCGGTGGTGGTAGATTGAAACGTATGGTGCATTGCGAATAACCATACGCAAATTCTTGAATCGATATAAGTCATCTTCTTGCCAGCTTTGTGACCCAATAATACAAAATCCTTTTGATCGAAAGAGTTCTTCAATAGCTGCCTCAAAATCCAACCCGGAAACGCTTGCGTTTTCCGTTGCGCGACTTGTCGACAGAGAAGACAAGCAAGCGACAAAGATGGATACACCGATAGTGCGTCGCAGAGTTTTAAGTGTTGAGAAGATGATAAATATCGGGTTGATAAACAACCAAAGCACTTGGAAATGGTGCGGCGCCAATTTTTCCATTACTGCCCTCCAAATGAAATTTTAAGCGGCCCTTGACAAAGGTAACATCTGCTTTGCCTTCGACCCAATTGTGCCACCACTTTGTATCCGTTCGTGCATGGACGAGGCAGACCACAAAAGATCCCCGTTGACTTTCTTCATATGCCTTTTGCATCCATTTGGCTATGGTACGGCCATAAGGCGGGTTCAGCCAGACACGTCCGTAGCGTGCCCAGTCTTTTGTCAGAGCATCGTCTTCACGGGTGAAAAATTTCATACATTTTGTATTGTGAGTCGATGCACATGCGTCAAGTGTAAAGCTGAAAACGTTGTTGAGCGTGTCAAAAAACCCCTGCGGGGTTTCCCAGTCATCGCGATCGTTTGAAAAAAGTACTTTGCCAACCATGGCGCTATAATATAGCCCTTAATTGGAGTATGGATTACTTTAAGGGGAGGCGCGTTCGTTGATGGGCAAGAAAACAGCGCAGAGGCTCGGGTGGCGCCGTGTGCGCAGGCTGGCAGCGCTTCTTTTCGTGGGTCTTGTCGGCGCTGCTGTTTACATTAATTGGATGAACCGCGCGGCTGACTGGCTACCTGTTTATGGAGATCTCATGGCGGCGGGGCAGTGTGACCGCGCTGAAGCACTTTTGATGAGTGCGGCGGTTCAATTTGATTATCGCGCGAATAATCTTCAGGCGGAATGGTATGAAAAAGGCATATGCGGCACTAAGGTCGATCTTTCATGGGCTGAAAAAAATCGCGCCTGGGCGAAAGAGTTAGCGAACATGGCCAGGCCCACCCCGAATATTTGGGATCGGCAATTGGATCGTCTTCAAGGGCTTCTCAACCGGCGGGACATGCGTGTTCAAGGTGCGGGTGCCCGCTTTGAATGGCGCGATACCTGGTTGTGGGCTTTATGCGTGGAGCGTTTTCGCACCTGGGACTTAGACCCGCACCTTTTACGCCTCGTGATTGCGGAAGCAAAGGGCCAGCCGCTTGCACGGCCTACATGGCACGAGCGCGCAGAAGATTCGTGTGCGGAGAAATCAATTTCTTTTGCACAGGCATTGGAGGATGGAATATACGGTGATTCGGCGCGGGCGGAGGCCGACGATTGGTATATGAATGCAGGTGTGTTGGGCAGCGACGAAGCTCAATTGACCTTAAACCTTGGCCGTCTTGAGGGTCGGTTTCCCTTGCCGTTGACCAGCGATGAGAATGTGCCCGAGGAAGTGGCCCGGGCAGAAGCGCGCCGCGATGAGGTAGATAGCATCTTCACGCTCGTATTTCTTGGGCATGGACCGGCCGCATTGGCCGCGGCCAAGCTGGCCCTGGCAGGCGAAGCCGATCATATGTATGCGGATTTCAGCGCCGCCGAGCGGGATGAAGAAATCTATTATTATGTGTTGATTGCGCAATATCGCGGTGAAGACGTCAGCGGCGTTTTGACCCAAGCCGTCGGGCGGTTGACGGGAGACCAGCGGGTGAAGATGGAGAATCGCCTGGCCGAGGCGACCAGCGCACCGGAATAGGCGCATTTGTCGCTCTGACGTTCCCGCCATCAACCCGGGACGAACCCCAGACGCGCCTATTTTGTTACATTTTGCGGCCTCAGGCGCGAAAATATCCGCAGGTATCCGTGGATAAGGGGGAGACGGCAGAAGGTCCCGTGGGCGTGGACAAAGCGCCTCCCAGGACCCCGTGCGGCATCGTGTCCATCAGACAGCATTTTGCCCGGAATGTCTGGCAATTCCGCTGGTTTTTGTGTTATAGTTAATTCTTGGGTTCGTGGTGAGATTGCCTTGAGGGAGCAGATTTGAGGCTCTTGAGGCGCGGGCGATAAAAATTGTGAGAAAACCAACAATTAGCCTTTGACACCCGAGGCGCAGTAGGCGTATACACCGTCCTCCGACACGGGTCGGCGGGCGATACGCCTAGCCGGGCAGGTCGGTTTTGCTTGTGATCAGTATTGTTTGTGGGTGACTTTAGTTGTCATAGACAGTGCGCATGAGTGGCTCTTTGAAATTGTAGATAGAGAAAGAGAAGCGTGGGCGGCGGTGTCCTTGGCGAAAAGGATACTGACTGTGTACGTTTTTCTAGCCACGCATTTATGGATGCGGGCGTCTTTTTGACGTTCGCAAAAGTGAATGTGTGGGAACTCGTCTTAAGCGCAGTGGTCAAACACTGTGCTTAATTAGAAAAGTGACTAAGTCAGAAATTTAAACTTGAGAGTTTGATTCTGGCTCAGGACGAACGCTGGCGGCAGGCCTAACACATGCAAGTCGAACGAGAAGCTCACTTCGGTGAGTGGAAAGTGGCAGACGGGTGAGTAACGCGTGGGAATTTACCCAGGGGTACGGAATAACTCAGGGAAACTTGAGCTAATACCGTATACGCCCGGTAACGGGGAAAGATTTATCGCCCCTGGATGAGCCCGCGTTGGATTAGCTTGTTGGTGGGGTAAAAGCCTACCAAGGCGACGATCCATAGCTGGT
>JAJFIO010000086.1 GCA_021774915.1 Alphaproteobacteria bacterium | reverse complement strand
AAAGCCATGCCGTAAGCCAGAGCAATACGGGGATTGGCGCGCGCCGCCGCAAAACCGCGGGACGCCTGTTTGATAATATTTTCGGTTTTTCTGATTGGCGCGGTGCGCGCCTGCAAACCAAAACGCAATATAACGGCAAGTATGAGAAGGTACGCGCCAAATGTCCAATAACTGAGGCGAATGGCTTCCAAATCACTATAGCCAGCATTCACATACCAGGAAGGCGTTTTCACCAGCAACAACGCCATGACGGTGACGCCCAGAGCATTGAAAAAACCAACGGTTCCCATCCATCTGCCCCGGGACACATCCTGTGAGTATTCCGCAAAGCACGTATGCATCATCACCATGACCGCCGAGAGGCCCAGGGCATAGAAGACCCTAAAGCCGATCAATTGTGCTTCTGATGTTGCAAATGGATAGAGAAAAAAGCCTATGCCAGCAATGATCATGCCCCCAACATAGACGATGCGTCGCCCGACATTATCGGAAAGAGCCCCAAACATGCTGACCAGAAGAATAAAGACCCCTTCCTGCATCGCGCCCAAAAAACCCGTAAGCGCACCCTGCTCATCTTGGGGAATACCAATCGCATGAAAAAGCAAAGGCTGCCCAAAGGCCATGAACGTCAGGACCGCAATGGTCGTGGATCCCGCGAACAAAAGCGTGGAAGCATTTATTTTGGTGATCCCAGGCGTGAGCCAGTAAAGACCAAGCTTGACGCCACTCGTATCCGGCTTTGCAAAATTTCGAGAAGTGTCTGACATAAATCCGCCTTGAAAATTTTTAAAGAAAACGAGCAAAACTCAAAAAAGTCAGGAAAGAGTTTGATTCAATTCCACAAAATAGCCATCCTGATCAAACAGACTGAGCGTGCGTAATTTCATTACCGCTCCATCAGAGCCCGTGACTTCCCAATCATGCGGCTCAGCTACGATGCGATAATCCTGCCCTTTTATCTTTTCATAGATCTCGTTGACATCATCAACGCTCAACAAAAGAACAATATCACCAATACGCAAAGTGTCGCGCTGCTCTGCCGGCTTGGGCAGTGGCGGATCGATAAACTCCAGGAGGCCGATCATACCGATGCTGGGGTCCTGGCATTTGAGAATAACAAGGTGGGTTTTGGCATGAGGGTCATCAGCCGGAAGGCCTTTACCTGAGAGCACGAAATCATCTTCCCAGAAAACCGTCATGCCCAAAGTTTGCTGATAAAATTCCCGGGATTTTTCGATATCGGCAACAATCAGTGTCGTGCGTCTGACTATCGTTTCGACCATACCTTGTCTCCCTGTCTATTATATTATTTTGACTTTTGCGGTCTAAAAAAGGCGTGAACCCGCAAAATGAGTTCACGCCCCTTAATGTCACGCTATATCAAGCATGGGTTAGTTTGCCGGCTGAGACTTCAACGACTCCATTACTTCCTCACGCAACCAAACCGCAAAGTTGGGATGCTCGGAAATACCCTTCACGCTGAATTTATAGTCAAGGCCTTCAAGATCCCGCTCAATCTTCCATTGAATGCTGCGTGCCGACAAAAGGTTTGTAACAATAATAACGTCCTTACCTTCGTCATCTGCAGCGTTCACCATCGCGCGCAGTCTCTCGACATTGGCCGCCCGGACCGCACTGGGGGCATCGTCCTGCAAGGTCAGCGCTTTGACATCGCTGAATCCACCAATATCTTGAATTCGTGTTGCAAGGCGTCCGAGAATTTCCAGATTTATCTTGTTTTCCTCTTCCCAATGCGGTCCGTGAGCAACAATGATAACGAGTTCATTCGCGGGGTCCGTGCTCAAGTCTTTGGCATGGTCAAGCAAGATTTCATGCGCGAGCGGATGGTCCTCAATGGGCGTTACAAAATCAAGTTTAGCGTCCGTTTCGACCTGAGGCACATCAAGAAAGGAACCATGGTCGCGTTTGCCGAATACATGCTCCCATTGATAGACAAGAGAGTTATATCTAGTTGAGGACAAAGGAACCACGACTACGGATTCTGCTCCCGCCTCGGCGAGTTGATCCATCGAAGATTGTATATGGGCCGAATTCATCATCGACATTCCGGCCGCTATGGCTGTTGGGAAAATTTTTCCCAAAGGCGTGACCGCTTCGCGCATGATGCGGTCTCCCGTGGGCCCAAATCCATGAATCAGAACCAGCACGCCCGTTTTGCCGGATTTGCCTTCAGGGCTCAAATAACGCCAGTCGTTACCCCCCATCATTTGCATTTCAAGAAGGATCTGTTCGTCGGTAAATTCGCGATAATTGGGAACCCTGTCCCTCAATGTCGCATATGTCTCTTGCGTCATCATGTCCGACATGTCCATATCGGACATATCCATCTTAGACATATCCATGCCCGCGGGCATGTTCGACATGTCGTGGTCACCCATTTTGGACATATCCATGTCGGCTGGCATGTTTGACATATCGTGGTCATCCATTTGCGACATATCTTGCTCTGGAGTTACTTCATCCTCCTGGGTCGATTCTTCCTGACCGCACGCGGCCAACCCGAACATCAGTGCCCCGGCAAGAGCGATGGCGGGCAGGCGCCCCTGAACATCACCAAACAAAATACACGCACGACTTTTCATTATAATTCCTTTCTTAATTGATACTATTTTAAAATTCAGCACCATGAGCAAAATGCACATAGCTGTTCTGTGTTATGTCGCATTTCGCATTGGAACGGGTTTGAACACCCAATTACTGGGGTCTTCCTTCCGGCGAGGCGAAGGGATAACCCGGACATATTCATTCTCCTGGCTCTGCTTGTCTGCATCGATCGCCAGGCCTTTGGCTTCCAGTTCTTTGATTTTCTGGCGAAAAACCGTTCCGTGATGATCGGAAGAAAGCAATAGCTCATCGGCAAGTGTTGGAGGAACCCGGGCAGGTTTGAGGTGTTTCAGGATAATCGCATCTTCCTCGATGACAAAGTAAACCCGCTTCAAAGAATCTTCATCGAATTTTTCATCGGTGAGGAAATTTCGGGCTTGAATGAAATTGAGTTGCGTTTTGCCTTCTTCAATAGGCGTATAGGCGGTAACGATAATTTGAGACATGGTTTTTTGCATATGCATCTGAATGCGAATGCAGGGAGCCGGCACAAAAATCTGCACTTCGACTTCTCTCTCCTCGCGCTGGTCCGGAATCGCATCCCGCCAGGCGCCGCGCTTGTTCAACGGCTTGCCGCTGCCCGCGCCGTAAATGCGGTTATTGCTGTCGTCAACCTCATAGTCTTCAACTTCCGGGCTCTCCGGATTGCCAAAATCAGTGTGAACAAAAACCGCATGGGCCCGATCAACACCGTTTTCCAGAGCCCGTACATAATTGCAGTCGAAATGCGCCCGGCCCCGTGCAAACCGCCATTCGCCGGATTGTTCTTCATATTCAGGATAAAAATCGGGCAGAGGGGGGCGCTCCTTTTCCGGCGCATCGCCAAGAAAGGCCCAGATCCAGCCCCATTGCTCTTTGACAGGGTAAGAATCGACACGGGCGCGTTTGGGTATTTTCTTGCCTTCGACCAGCGACGGGATCTTCACGCAGGTCCCGGATCCGTCAAATTGCCACCCGTGATAGGGGCATTCGACGGATCCCTCGACCACCTTGCCGCAGCTCAATGAAGCGCCCTTATGGACGCACGTATCGCTCAGACACTGGGTAACGCCTTGCGCATCGCGAAAGAGGACAAAATCCTGCGCCAATGCATGAACCTTTTTGGGTTCGGAAACCACTTCGTCGGAATTTGCTAAAACATACCATTGATTGAGAAGCATAACCGTCCCCACATACATTGATCCAGATGAGCTGGACCTTCCTTTCTTCTCCTTAAACCCGGCTTAAATTATTTACGAGTCCTCTTCAGCTTCAGTGCCCACTGGTGGTCGTGTTTTCAGCCTTCTGGCGGGCCGTGTGCATATGCTGAATTTTCCAAGAGCCCCCTTCCTGCGCCAAAACCATGGTGGCCTGCCCTTTCGTCTGAATATGATGTTCCCCCCCTTCAAACTCATCGCTCATGATGGTGAGGCTCATTTCATAGCCCATGGTTGCATAGGCCAGGTCGCCGCTCACAAAAGGGCGGATATCGCTATAGCCATAGCTCGTATTCACAAACATCGCCATTTCAGGCGCCAGATGATCCCGGTAACTGGCCCAGCCCAAATCCACATATGTTCCCTCGATCGAGGAGAACCTGTCGTCCATCACGACATAGCGTTCCACTTCATCCATATCCCCCGCTTCAACAGCCGCCGCGTAGCTATGAAGGGCATCAACAACCGCTTCTTGCTCTTCAGAAAAAACGACTTGATCAAGTTCGCCATGCTCATCATCCCCATGCGCCCAGGACACGGACAGATTCGCGACAACAGCAAGGCTCAGCCCCAGCAGGGCCGTTCTTACAGCCTGCAACTTTTTACAAGAGACAAAATGTTCTTCGATTGTGGTCACCCGGGATAACATGAGTGCTCCCTCCTCTTTAGATATGTGATTCAAACGCAACATGAGAGAATACCTATACCTTTTAAGAAAAAAAACCTATCCCGCGCGCAACCCGGTGGGAAAATTAGAAAATGAAGGCCTGCTCTCGTCAATTACGGGATAAATTCACTCATACAGACAAAAGCAGCACGAAAGTCACAAAAAACGAATGACCTCCCTTAAGCTTTCATGCACACTCCGCTTTTCCCCTTCTCAAACAAAAGGATCCCGTGCTCCCATGTTTTCTCATATCCCGGCAGGTTGGAAAGAAATATTTCGTGTCTTGTTTTTGGCAATCTCAGCATTCGTCTTGATCCTGACGAATGAAACGGCGGCGCAGCCCGCCGGGGAGCGGCAAAGTACACCGCCAGCGGACAATTATATCATTATCCATGCCGGCACTTTACTGGCCATACCGGGGGAAGCGCCGGTAGTTCAGGCCAGCATTATTGTGAAAAATGACCGGATCGAGCGCGTTGAACAGGGATTTTTAAACGAAAATTCTATCCCGCGAAAACAAAATGATAGCGTTCAGATCGTGGATTTGTCGGATCGATTTGTTTTGCCCGGCCTGATGGATGCGCATGTTCATCTCAGAAACCAGCCCTCTTTTCGGCAACGGCGCGGGCCGGGCCGGGCCGGCGGCATGCCCGCTGACTTTGCTTTTAATGCCGTGCTTTATGCCCAGCGCAATTTGGCCGCCGGGTTCACCACCGTGCGCGATCTGGGCTCGGACGACCAATCGGTGTTCGCGGTGCGCGACGCCATCAATGCCGGGCGCATGGTAGGTCCGCGCATCCTCGCCGCCGGATCAAACCTTTCTGTCACCGGAGGCCATGGCGATCCCACCACCACGGCCGATCCGACGCAGCGTATGCGCCTGGGCGTGTGCGACGGCGCTACACAGTGCCGCCAAGCCGTACGCACGCAACACAAACTGGGGGCGGACGTGATCAAATATATGTCCACCGGCGGCTTTAGCTCGCAGACCGGTCTGGCGCAGCAGATGTTTTTTGAAGAAATGAAAGCCATCGTCGATGCAAGCCATCAACTGGGCCTCAAAGTCACGACACACGCCTATGACCCGAAAGCCATCAAAGACGCCCTTCGCGCCGGCGTTGACTCCATTGAACATGGTTTTCTTCTTGACGATGAAGGCATTCAAATGATGAAAGCCCGGGGCGTCTGGCTGGTGCCTACATTATCGGCCTCCATGCCGCCGCCGATATTCGGCATCAAAGACGCGCCCTCTGTCGCCCTGCGCAATCAATACAAAGCCTTTGAACGGGCTTACCAGGCCGGGGTCAAAATCGCCTTTGGCACCGATGCCGGCACTTTCACCCATGGCCAGAACGCCAAAGAATTCGACCTCATGATCAAGTTCGGCATGTCTCCAATGGATGCCATCACTGCCGCCACTGTGTCGGATGCTGCGCTGTTCGGGCTGGAAGATGAAATTGGCTCGCTCACCCCCGGTAAGCTGGCCGACATTATTGCCGTGAGAGGAAATCCGCTTGACGACATCACGGCCCTTCACACCATAGACTTTGTCATGAAGTCGGGTAAGGTGGCCAAACAAAATGGGGTTATGGTGTCACCGTTCGCGTTTCCGCCTTTTGTCGGCCTGGCGCCATAGATCCCGGAATGACTGATATCCAAAGAGCGAGCCTGACCAATGTCACAGCCTGAAATTCAAATTCCAACTTATGTTACACAAGCGGTGGCAAGCCCGCGGCGCGCGGCCGGCGATCGCGCCCGCGATGACGGACGAAAGCCGGCGCCCGTTCTGGCGTTCTTCGGGGTCAGGCCCGGCGACCGCGTGGCCGAACTCAATACCGGCCGGGGATATTTTACCGCCCTGCTATCGGAAATCGTCGGCGATGACGGCGTGGTCCATGGCATCACCACCGCCGGCAGCGTGAAGCGCTGGAAAGGCAATCCGCTTGATGATCGCATCGCAAAACAAGGCCTCACCAATATCAAAACGTCCGTGGCCGACACCATGGACAGTCCCGATTTTTCGCCGGACCTTGACGCCGTTTTCATGATTATGACCTATCACGACGCGGTTTGGTCGGGCGCTGATCGCGCAAAAATCAACAAGGCGGCCATGCAAGCGTTGCGGCCGGGCGGAACGTTCGGGATCATCGATCATCATGCTAGAAAAGGTTTGGGGACGGAGGATTGTGAAAAGAACCATCGCATTGAACCGCGAATCGTGATTGAAGAAGTCACAGCCGCGGGCTTTCAATTAAGCGGGGAATCGAATGTGCTCGAAAATCCGCAGGACCCTCTTAATATCCCGGTGCATAGCAAAGAGATCCGCGATCACACCCATCGCTTCTGCTTAAAATTTACCAAACCGGCTTAAATTGTTTTTAAGCCAGAGGTGACCTGGCCTGTCCGATATAATGATAGCTGATGAATTTCGGGCCCTTCAAATAACTCTTCTCCATCTGGGTGACCTCAAAGCCCGCTTCAACGATCAGATCATCCATTTTTTTGTTGGGGCTGCATCCGGCCAGCACGCGCAAGACAGGCGCAATCCGGTCCTGCCATTTGGCGACGTTCGCGTCAGGCGCGCGCCCATGTTCGATGAAGATGAACCGACCACCGGGCCTCAGAACACGGCGCATTTCCTTCAAGGCCACTTTCAGCGATGGGATGGAGCACAACGTCCAGGAGCTGAAGACCGTATCAACACTGTCGTTCTCAAGTGGAATATCCTCCGCCGGCGCCGCCAGCAGCTCGACGGGAAAAGGCGCTGCATCTGCCAGCAAGGCCGCTTTGCCGAGCAGATCCTGCGAGGGCTCCAATCCATATAGGCGGTCCACTTTATTTGTGTAATAGGGAATATTCAGCCCCGACCCTAAACCGACCTCCAGGACTGTCTGCGAGGCGAGCGGCACTGTCGTTGCCCGGTGCTCAGCCATCACCTCATTGCGCATTCCCCGATCAATCAGAACGGGGAGGATTCGATTTTCATACCATCCCATGGCGTCTCTTTCGTTATGGCCTTGAGCAAATGAATGGGCGCCATCATGCCTTGATGTGACACGGAGCTGCAACAGGCCCTGGGCCCCTATTCCGGTGTCTGGCACGAAAGGCCCGCGGGCTGAACTTGCCGCATCAAATGCGGCTATACTGATAACAAACATCACACCACTCAAGAAAGAGGGAGGGCATTTTGACTATTATCAAGGCTTACGTGGATATCCCGGATGGTCAGATCCACTACCGTCATGCGCCGGGCAACGGGCAGCCCATCGTCTTTTTGCATCGCACGCCATCCTCCTCCCTATCTTTTGAACCCATGATGCGCGCGCTCGCCGGAGACCGGCCGCTTTATGCCTTCGACACGCCAGGCTTTGGTCAATCCTTTACCCCGCCCGGCATGCCCTCCATGGCTGATTACGGCAACTGGATGAAAAGCGCTTTCGATGTCTTAAAGATCGAAACGTGCGCTATTTTCGGCAATCACACCGGGGTGCATATAGCGGTGGAGATGGCTCTCAGCTCCCCTCATCGTGTGAGCGCATTGATCTTCAACGGCATCGCTTATTACGCCACTGAAGAACGCCTGGCATTTCGTGCCCGCATCCGCGCCCCGCTGGCGCCTGACGGGGAAGGCGCCTACGCCCGTGAAACGTGGAAAATGGTGGCAAGTCTGCTGGGTGAGATCGATCCGCTTCTGATACATCAGGAATTTATGGGCGCCATGAACTCCATTACCGGGCGCCATCAGGCCTTTGCGGCTGTAGGAGATCAGGACCTGCCCTCAGCTTTAGCCAAAGTACGCTGCCCTGTTCTCGCACTGACGGCATGTGACGATATGTTCCGCGATAAATTCGATGTGCTGCTCAGCGATATTCCGACCATCGCAGGACACGTTCTGGGTGCTGGCGGGATCTGCTCTCCGGAAAGAGATGCCGAAGCGAATGCGCAAGCCCTGCGCTCGTTTCTATCTAAACTCAATCAAAACGAAAAATAAAATGCACTGACACCTTGCGGAGTGGGGGGTTTGGACCCAAGATAAATGCCACCAGGCAATCTCAATCAAACATGAAGAAGGGACAAGAAAATGGCTCAAGGGCGAGTGGCAATTGTCACCGGCGGCACGCGGGGCATTGGTCGGGCCATAAGCATAATGTTGAAGGAAGCGGGCTATTCGGTTGCCGCCAATTATCACGGAAACGATGCGGCCGCGCGCGCCTTTAGTGAAGAAACCGGCATCCCTTGCTATAAATTTGACGTCAGTGACTATACCGAGTGCGAGCGCTCGATCACCACTATCACTCAAGATTTAGGGCCTATAGATATTGTGGTCAATAATGCCGGGATCACACTGGATTCAACCTTGCATAAAATGAAGCCGGAGGACTGGCGATCCGTCATCGAGACCGATCTGGGATCGTGCTTTAACATGTGCCGCGTGGTTATCAGCTCTATGCGGGAGCGGGGCTTTGGCCGGATTGTTAATATCGGCTCGATTAACGGGCAGGCCGGGCAATATGGCCAGGTGAATTACGCGGCGGCAAAATCGGGCATACACGGCTTTACCAAAGC
>JAJFIO010000085.1 GCA_021774915.1 Alphaproteobacteria bacterium | reverse complement strand
TCATCTTCCAGCTTCATGAAACGCGCAAGACCACTCTGGTTCTGATCACCCATGATCCTTCTCTAGCAGCGCGCTGCAATCGGGTGATCGGTATGGCCGATGGCCGTATTGAGAGCACATTGCCCGGAACAGCATCCAAAGTTGAACGATCGACCCTGTCGCCATGAGGGAGGCTGGCAATCTCCTCCCTGAACACAGCGTCGCAGGGTCCCTGCGCCTCGCTTTTTTACTGGCGCGCCGGGAGCTGCGTAGCGGGCTGGCGGGATTCCGCGTGTTTCTGGCTTGTCTCGCCCTTGGCGTGGCGGCTATCGCAGCGGTGGGTTCTCTGACGGAGGCCTTCTCTACCGGACTCAGCCTGGAAGCCAAAAGCATTCTTGGCGGGGATGTCGAGATTTTGCTGACCCAGCGTGATTTCACCGCACAAGAAAAAGCCTGGGCCCGCGCGCAGGGGCAGGCCAGCCAGGTCAGAGAAATTCGGGTCATGGCGCGCGGGCTGGCGACCGACATTCGCAATCTGGTTGAGGTCAAAGTTACCGATGAGCTTTATCCGCTCTATGGCGGCGTTGAATTTGAACCTGAGGCCGACATCACTTTGGCAGCAGCGCTGGTTAAGCGCGCTGGGCGTTGGGGGGCGGCGGTCGATTCCAAAGTGCTCAGCCGACTGGGCGTGGCGGTGGGGGATCTGGTGCGCTTGGGCACATTGGATGTGGAAGTGCGCGCCGTTATCGCCCGAGAGCCGGACCGCATGGGCGCGGGTGGCTTTATCATGCCGCGGGTTTTTATTGACCGCGGGGCGCTGGCTGAGACCGGTCTGGTGCAGGAGGGCAGTCGCCTTGAATATAAAATCCGGCTGATCTTGAATAAAGGTGTTGATGCGGCCGGGTTCCGGCAGGAGGCGGCCCGCGCCTTTCCGGCGAGTCCCTGGCGCATCCGTAATCCGTCCGAAGGCATGACCGGGGCACAGAATTTTATTGATCGGGTGAGTCTCTTCCTCACCCTTGTGGGGCTCACCGCGCTTTTTATCGGAGGCATCGGGGTCGGCAATGCGATTCGAGCGCATCTCGATGGAAAACGTGAAGATATTGCGATCTTGAAATGTCTGGGCGCGACAGGGTTTTTAGTATTTCAGGTTTTTTTGATTCAGGTTTTTCTATTGGCCCTGGTCGGGATTATCTTTGGACTGATGATTGGAATCATCGCACCCATTATTGTGACCGCCTCACTGGGTGATTTGCTGCCTGTCGCGGCCCCTTTTGCGCTTTACCCACAAGCCTTGGGCATTGCTGGCCTTTATGGCGTGTTGATCACGCTGGCATTTGCCATTTGGCCGATTGCGCGGGCGCGTGAGATTTCTCCGGCGAATCTCTTTCGCGATCTTGTTTCCCCCGCCATCCGCCGCCCATCCGTTGGCTTTGTAGCGGCATCCATTGCCGCCTTTGCCTCTCTGGGGCTGTTGGCGGTGGCGATGACGCCCTATAAAAGTTTTGCCTGGATTTTTTTGGCTGGAGCAGGCGCGGCTTTTCTCTTGTTGCGGCTAGAGGCTGCGGGCCTGATGGCTTTGGCAAAGGCCGTCGGCCGCCCGCGTCATGCCGGGTTGCGTCTGGCTTTGACCAATCTTTATCGGCCCGGCGCGCCCACGGTCAGTGTGGTTCTGTCATTAGGGCTGGGGCTAACGTTGCTGGTTGGGGTTTCGCAGATTGATGGCAATATCACCAATCAGATTTCCGATCAGATCCCTGATCGTGCGCCGTCGTTTTTCATGCTGGATATACGCCGGGATCAAGTGGCGGCTTTTGACGCCTTGGTCGCCTCGTTCCCGCAGGCGCAAGATTTTCAGCGTGTGCCGATTGTGCGCGCATCGATTTCTAAAGTGAATGGTGTGCCCTCCGCCCAAGTTGTTGTGCAGCCGGAATCCCGCTGGGTGCTGGAAGATGAAAGAAATATTACGTACACAGATAAAATGCCGGAAAATTCTGCGGTGGTCGCCGGGACGTGGTGGGGTTCTGATTATCGGGGCCCGCCCGCGATTTCGATCGGCGATAAGATCGCTAGAGATTTGGGTGTGGGTTTGGGCGATCATCTCAGTTTCCAAATTGTCGGACGCGAGATCGAGGCAGTAATCACTAATCTGCGCGCGGTGGATTTCACCCAAGGAGGGATGAATTTTGCGGTGATCTTCGCCCCCGGCGCTCTTGAGCAGGCGCCGCAACAGCATTTGTCGACGTTGCGGCTCAGCGCCGACCAGGAAGAGGCTTTTCAAAAGGCGGTCACGGGCGCTTTCCCGAATATTTCGGTGATCTGGGTCCGGGAGACCGTTGAAGCGGTAAAAGGGCTCTTGCAGGATTTGGCGATCGCAGTCCGGGCCACCAGCGCGATCACCTTGCTGGCGGGGGTGTTTGTGCTTGCCGGGGCCATGGCGTCCGGTCATCGGCGCCGGGTGTATGATGCGGTGATTCTGAAAGTGCTGGGGGCGACAAAGCGGCGCATTATGGCGGCTTATTTGTTGGAATACGCGCTGCTGGGGCTGGGTACTGCAGGTGTGGCCGCTGGTGTGGGGACGCTGGCCGCTTATCTCATCGTCTCGGGCCTGTGGGGTGAGGGGTGGGTCTTTTATCCCCTGACTTTGGCGTCCACTGTGGTGGGAACTGGCGTGATTATGGCCTTTCTGGGCTTTATTGGCACCTGGCGGGCTTTGACTCAAAAACCGGCGGAGATCCTCCGCAGTGAATAGAAACCGGTTAACACTTGATTAACCTCAGGTTTTCTAGCGTTTTCTCAATTGTTTTACTTGAATCTCACTTCTCTATCCCCAATATTAGAAAGCAAGACCATTTTCGTTCAGGACCATTTTCGTTCAGGACTAGGGAGAGGATATTTTATGGCAGACTTTCAGGATCGCTCGGTGCGGCACCAGGCCAGCGTCACGCGAACTCATGAAATTGACGAGGGCCTGCGCGCCTATATGCTGCGCATCTATAATTATATGGCGTTGGGTGTAGGGCTGACCGGGGCGGTCGCCTATTTTACCGCGCAATCGCCCACCATGCTGGCTGCGATTTACGGCTCGCCGCTGCAATGGGTGGTGTTGCTGGCGCCGCTCGGCGTGGTGTTTTTTCTATCCGCCAAGATCAACACGATGAGCGCTTCGGCCGCCCAGACGACGTTTTGGGTTTTTGCCGGACTGGTTGGCCTGTCGCTCGCTTCTATCTTTATTGTTTACACGCAAGCCAGCATTGCGCGGGTGTTCTTCATCACCTCAGGCATGTTCGGCGCCATGAGCCTTTACGGGTATACAACAAAGCGTGATCTCACCGGCATGGGATCCTTTTTGTTCATGGGCCTCATCGGTATCATCATCGCCATGGTGGTCAATATATTTTTGCAATCAGCGGCGATGGATTTCGCCATTTCCGTGTTGGGCGTGTTGATTTTCACCGGACTCACCGCCTATGACACTCAGGCCATCAAAGAAATGTATTACGAAGCCGATGATTCGGAGACCATGGGCAAAAAAGCCATCATGGGCGCTTTGCGTCTCTATCTCGACTTCATCAATTTGTTCCTGATGCTCCTGCGCCTGCTCGGCAACCGCAATTAGGACAGATTTTTATTTTCCAGAATAAAAAGCCCTCGACTATCAATCGCCGGGGGCTTTTTCGTGTTTGGGCTAGAGCATCACTCGTTATTTTGGAATCATTTGCGATGCTCTATTTCTTGTTGGTCGCGCCGTTTTAAGCGCAAAACCGCAAACACCCACGGATCAAGTCCGAGGGCATGCTTTTGCGCGCGGCGCTCTAAAACGCTCTAATCCACAAGTTTCAACAGGCGCTTATCCAGCGCTCTCAGCACATGGTTTAAATCTGATCCCCGCTTCATGATCAGGCCGGTGGTAGCGATCACCGCGTAGGCGCCTTGCCGCCGCGCCAATTTCGGGCGCTTCTCCACTCGGAACAAAGGTGTTTCGCAGGAGCGGCGGAAAATGCTGAACACCGCCGCATCACATAAATGATCGATGGCGTAATCTCGCCATAGACCGCGGGCGACGCCAGTACCATAGGTGCCTAATATGGCGGTGAGTTCCTTGCGCTCGAAGCTGACAAGAGGTGCGGCTTTGGTGCGAGAGGGGAAACGGGTCACTGAACCCATCCCTGATGCAGCGCCGAAAGGAGGTTGATTGACTCTCATGCTCCGCCAAGGATGGCGTGTTTTATTGTGAATTTCAAGAGAGCGCATGGAGTGAGAGCCTGGTTTTTAGACATGCACAAAAATGCCTAATTTCGGCCTCTTGTCCGCCCTAAAAGGCAGCCATGGTATCTGGGTTGGTAAGGCCCGGTCTGAATGCGAGACCGGTTTTTGTAGCCCCCCAGCCCCACGGATCTCGTTGACGGGTCGGGCCGACCAACACCTTTGAGGAGATGAGGTTTCCATCAAGGTAAAGAGGAGACGCGTTGTGGGTGGACCGGGTAACAATGATGAAGATCGTGAGATTTGGGATCTGGAATATCGCGCGGAGTTCAAATCTGTGTTGCGGCAGACTTTTGGTCGCGGCTTTTTGAAAGGTCTGGCTCTCGACAGCTTTGCCGCGCGTAAAGATCAACAAGACGGGGCAGAAATCATTCACTTTCAGGTAAAAAAAGTGCGCCGTGGATGAACGCTTTGAGCGTTCTCAGCGCCACCAGACCGACAATCACCGTGGTCACTCCCAAAAGGACGATGGCGAAGTTTTCAATGGTGCGCGATCCGGCGGCCTGCCCATAACGCCAGGCGGCAATGGTCATGGCGTCCAGGGGAAACGTATAGGCCCACCATGATAGCGCGAAAGGGAGCTGACTGAAGAGCCGGACCAGGGAGAAAACCAGCATTGTGGTCGCCAGAGCGCTGTAAAACAGAATGCGGGCAAAGGCGTCGATCTCACCACCCATCAATGTCTGGTATGACATGAAGCCCAGCGCCGGCGGGGCGATGATGATGAACAGCGTTGGGATATATCGCGTTGGTAATTGATCATGAAATATGATCCGGTTCAGGACGATCCCAAACAGCAAAATCCAGTAGAGGAAGCCGAGGGAAAAAAGCGCCCAGCTCAGTTCAACAAACCCAAACCTGAACCCAAGGTCAGGCGCCAGCAGACAGCCTCCTACGGGCAAAAACCAGGACGGGTTTGAAGCCGTGATTTCGTGATTGTGGGTCACCCACAGCCTGATCTGCCGTATGGTCAGCACGAAATGGAAAGGTGCGGCGATGAGCCAACAGACAAGCGCCGCGCCGTTGGTGTATTTCAATACGCCTGCTGCGACCAGCATGATGGCGAATGTGAGGGTGGAAAAGTAATTCGAGACATTGGGGTCTTGGACGTCGCGCCAGAAAGAGTCTCGCCGCATCAGGATTTTAAGTCCATAGGCGCAGACCAGAAAAGCGCCCAAAATGGCGCCCACTATAATAAGAGTCTCGCCGATCACTTTTGTGAGGCCGAGGGCCTCCGCTGCCGCCCGCCAAGCCAGGCCCAATCCCGTGATTCCCATCACCACAGTGAATATTGTAGGTGGCATGTGCGCCAGCGCATACTGTCTTGCGGGTTTTGTGGAATGAGGTGTCGCCATGAAGCAAAACTCTTATATCATTTGCGGACTGCCTTTGTCTTATGGGCAAAGGTGGTGTGCAAGGGCCAGTTTTGTGTGGGGCACTATGCCATGAATGATCCCGGTGATCACCCTGCCGCTGGAGCGGCATTCAGGCAAGACTTGATTGATGGGGCGCTTTTGACTATGGACTATGGCTTCTCTTGCCTATCGCCAATGCATTTTTGCATTATTCCCGCGCGATTTTTTGAACAAGGCTCTCACCCGCACCCATGTCTCGGCCACTGATAGACATAAACGGACTGGCGAAGACGTTCGAGACGATCAAAGCGGTCGCCGGGGTGAGTTTTTCCGTGGATAAGGGTGAGGTACTGGGGTTTTTAGGGCCCAACGGTGCCGGAAAATCGACCACCATGAAAATGATCACCGGCTATCTGACCCCCAGCGCCGGATCGGTTTTTGTGAGTGGATATGATGTGGTGCACGATCCCATCAGCGCTCAAGGAGAGATGGGTTATCTTGCTGAGGGCGCACCGGCTTATGGGGATATGACGCCGCTTCAATTTTTGAATTTCGTGGCGGCGGTGCGCGGGCTTAAAGGTGCTGATAAAGAGCGCGCTGTGGCTATCGCTGTGGATCGCACCCAATTGGCCCAGGTGCTTCACCAGTCTATCGACACTCTGTCCAAAGGTTTCAAACGCCGCGTTGGGATCGCTCAGGCCATCCTGCACGATCCGCCGGTGCTTATCATGGACGAGCCGACGGACGGTCTGGACCCCAATCAGAAATTCGCCGTGCGCCGCCTGATCACCTCCATGGCCAAGGACAAAGCGATCATCATTTCGACCCACATCCTGGAAGAAGTGGAAGCGGTGTGTTCGCGCGCGATCATTATTGATCGCGGCGCGATTGTCGCCGACGGCACACCGGCAGAACTGGCGGCGCGCTCGCGCTATCAAGATGCGGTGACTGTGGAGGTCAGCGCAAAGGATGCCGCTGACGCCCGAAATGCGCTTAAAGCTTTGTCTGGTGTAAGCGACATGCTCGATATTTCTCTCGACGGAGATATGCGCGGCGGCGGGGCGGTGCTGACGGTTTTTCCCAAACCAGGCCAGCGTTTGATAGAGAAAGTCAGCGCATTGGTCACTCAAAAGGGCTGGGAAGTACGCAGCCTGGTGGCCGAATCAGGCCGCATGGATGAGGTGTTTCGCGCTTGCACCACTGCGGATGCTGGCAATAGCGAGGTCAACCAGTGAACCAGGTCTGGATTATATTCAAGCGCGAGCTGGCCAGCTATTTCGCTACGCCTTTGGCTTTTGTGTTCATTGTTGTTTTTCTGTTCGCCACGGGGATCTTCACCTTCTATATCGGCGATTTCTTCCGTGCGGGCCGTGCAGATCTTCAAGCGTTTTTCGTGTTTCATCCCTGGCTTTATCTTTTTCTCATTCCGGCCATTTCCATGCGCTTGTGGGCGGAGGAGCGAAAGTCGGGCACGCTGGAAATTCTCTTGACCCTGCCGATCCCCATATGGGCGGTGGTTGTGGGGAAGTTTCTCGCTGCCTGGGTGTTCGCCGGAATTGCGCTGGCTTTGACGTTCCCGGTTTGGATCTCGGTAAATGTTCTGGGTGACCCGGATAACGGCGTGGTCATCGCCTCTTATGTTGGTAGTTTTCTGCTGGCAGGCGGCTATCTTGCCGTTGGCGCGGCGCTCTCTTCGATGACCAGCAATCAGGTCATCGCTTTTGTGGTGACAGTGGTTGTGTGCTTTTTGTTCATGGCCAGCGGCCTGCCTTTGGTTCTGGACGCTTTGAGCAGTTGGGCGCCACAATTTCTCATCAATACGGTGGCCTCTTTCAGTTTTCTGTCGCATTTTCAGTCGATTCAGAAAGGCGTCATCGACTTGAGGGATCTTGCTTTTTTCGCCGCTCTGATCGGGTTCTGGCTGTTCGTCAACACCATCCTGATTGAGCAACGCAAGGCGGGATAAGGGAGGCCGATCGATGACATTTTCCAGTAGAGGATCGGGGGCGGCTTTAAGTATTGCGTTGGCTGCGGTTCTATTTTTTGCCATCACTATCATTTCCGATTTTGTTTTGCGCGGCGCTCGCATTGACCTCACGGCAACGCGGCAATTTACGTTGAGCCAGGGCACCATCAATATATTACGGGCCCTCGATGAGCCGGTAACGCTGAGGTTTTTCTTCTCCGAAAAGATGGCGAGCCGGTTTCCGCAGATCCGCGTTTACGGCACTCAGGTGCGGGATCTCCTGCTCGAATATCAGAGTCATGCGAGGGGTAAGTTGATCCTTGAGATCGTCGATCCCGAGCCGTTCAGTCAGGACGAAGACCGCGCTGTGGCGCTTGGCGTGTCGGCAATTCCCACCGATACCGGCGACAATCTTTATTTTGGTTTGGTGGGCACCAATGCGGTGGATGGCCGCGAGGCTATTGCCTTTTTTAGCCAGGATCGTGAATCTTTTCTTGAATATGATCTCACCAATCTCGTCTATCGCCTGACGCTAACAAAAAAGCCGCTTTTGGGCTTGCTCAGCCGCCTGCCTCTCGAGTTTGGTCTGGGAGGGCCGATGGCGGCTATGCAGGGCCAGGGGCAGCCTTTTGTCATTTACGAACAACTGACATCCGTGTTTGAAGTTGAGAACATCAGTCAGGATGCAGATCATATTCCTGACGATGTGGATGTTTTGATGGTGGTGCATCCGACCGATTTGCCTGAAAAAACACTTTATGCACTGGACCAGTTTGTTTTGTCCGGGGGGCGGATGATTGTTTTTCTCGACCCTTTGCTGGAGCTCAATGAGGTTTTGGGCGTGCCGTCTCAGGGAATATCAGGTCCGGGACGCGCCTCGGATCTGGAGCCGTTGCTGAAAAGCTGGGGGGTTGCCTATGATTCCAGCATAGTGGTGGCTGATCTGTCTCGCGCCTTGCGGGTTCAGGCGGCGCCTCAGTCCGGTCGTCCCTATAGCGACTATGTGGTGTGGCTGGGATTAGTGAACAATGATGTCGCCAAAGATGATCTGGTGACATCCGCAATCAGCATGTTGAATGTTGCTGGTGCGGGCGCTTTTTTCCCTTTGCAAGGCGCCAAAACGCAGTTCACGTCTCTGGTGCGCACCACCGCCAATTCCATGACGCTGGAAGCCGATGAGATCGCCACCACGTTCAATCCGGACGATCTGGTGGTTTCTTTTCAGGCAACGCCGGAAAGCTATACGATTGCCACGCGCATATCGGGGGATGTGATGACCGCCTTTCCCGATGGGCCGCCGCCTCTTGAAATAGATGAAACCGAAACACCGGAGTCGCAAGACGAGACGCCGCCCCCTCCTTCCGACACGGCTTTGGCGGAAGAGAACCAAAAGTCAGATGGCGCGATCGTGAATGAACATCTCGCCACTTCGACCGTGCCCGCTAATCTTATTCTGGTGGCGGATGCGGATATGTTTGACGACCGGTTCTGGGTGCAGCAGCAAAATATCCTGGGCCAGCGCATTACGGTGCCCACCGCCGATAATGGGACATTCGTGATGAATGCGGTGGAAAACCTCATGGGCTCCAATGATCTTATTTCTTTGCGCAGCCGTGCGCGTGATGATCGCCCGCTTACCGCTATCGACGAATTGCGCCGCCAGGCCGATGCGCAATTTCTGGCCCAGCAGGAACAGCTTGAACAAGAATTGTCTGATACAGAAGCTCGGTTGGCGGCATTGCAATCGGCCGCGGGGACATCGGATGCAGGCCCGCGCGGGGTGATGCTGACGCCGGAAGAGAGCCAAGAAATCGCCCGCTTCCAGGCGCAGCTTCTTGACACGCGGGCACAGTTGCGCGCTGTTCAGCACAATCTCAGGGGGGATATCGAACGCTTGGAGACCCGCGTGCGGTTCATCAATATTGCCATGATGCCGATCCTTGTCGCACTGTTTGCTGTGGCGCTGGCATGGATCCGCCGTCGCAGAGCTGCCGGGCGTGCATCGGCGCCTATTTCTCCTACCCGGTCTGGCACATGACGAAACGCTCAAGACTAGCAAGTCCCGGCCTTGTGTTGATTGTTGTGA
The DNA here is from genome assembly GCA_021774915.1 of Alphaproteobacteria bacterium. Classification (GTDB taxonomy): domain Bacteria; phylum Pseudomonadota; class Alphaproteobacteria; order SMXP01; family SMXP01; genus JAJFIM01. The sequence goes on along the minus strand of JAJFIO010000085.1, from coordinate 3,688 downwards.
CAGCCGCCGCCGTGGCTATGGTGGCCTATGTACTGGGGACGCAACAATCCATAGAGACCCCGGCCTTTACGCCTCAGGTGATGTTCGCTGATCTCAAGGGTCAATTAGACACTGTCGATCGGCTGGTCGTTCAGTCAAATGAAGAGCAGTTCGATATTGTCAAAACGGCGCAAGGGGAATGGCTGATCCCGCAAAAGGCGAATTACCCGGCGGCGTCGGGTAAAGTGCGGGAGGCGCTGCTGGCTCTGTCGAACCTTGAGCTTATTGAGCCCAAAACCACGAAGCCTGAGCGTTATCCGGCGCTGGGTCTGGGCGCCCCTCAAGACGGGGGGCGCGGTATTGAGGTCATCGTGTTGGGGGGCGAAAAAGAGCTGGCCCGTCTGATCGTGGGGAATCAGCAGCAGGCCGCGACACCCGGCGCGCCGGCGCAGTTTTATGTGCGCACCCCCGCTGCCGACCAGACTTGGGCGGCGCGAGGCCGGCTCAATGTGCAGCCATTGGCGATCGACTGGATCGAGCGGGCCGTGCTCGGCATTGAACGCAACGCTATCGCCGCGCTTGACCTGACACCGCCTGAAGGACCGGCTTACACGCTTTCGCGCGCCAGCCCGGATGAAAGTGATGTCACACTTGAGGGTCTCCCGGAGGGGCGTGACCCGAGCCCTGCGTATACGCTCAACACTTCCGCCTTTGCCCCGGTGGGGCTGATGGTGGAGGATGTGCGGCCTGAAAATGAAGTCGATTTTAACTCTGACACGCATGTCACCCGCGCCGTCTTTACTACATTTGGCGGTGTGGTTCTGAAGTTGTTGCTGATGGCGGACGATGAAACGTATTGGATGAAGGCTGAGGCCGGTGTCGCTCCCTTGCCGGTCTTGCCGACCGAAGCGCAAGTGTCGCAACAGGCAGATGATGCCATAGAGGACGTTGCCGCCGCCGCTGCGGCTGAAGCCCAGACGACAGCGGTCACACTCAATCGGCGTCTTTCCGGCTGGGTGTTCGCCATTCCCAAATATAAATATGATCAGATGACAAAACTCCTGGAAGACATGGCTGAACCTCTGCCTGAGTGAGGCCTTGATCCCGTCACGGCCAGGAATTATTTGTAAGTTATCGGTCTTTTTGCAGACCGTGAGTTGCTCCAAAAGTAAATGAGACGAAAATCACCATGACGGACACCACGCAATCTACGACTGAAAGCCCCCAGACCCACGACTTCCAGGCGGAAGTTTCCAAAATTCTGCATCTAATGGTGCATTCGGTGTACTCCGAACGTGAAGTGTTTTTGCGCGAGCTGATTTCAAACGCCTCGGATGCCTGTGACAAATTGCGCTATCTTTCCTTGACCACGCCGGGCCTGATTGAAGGCGAGCCGCAGTTTCAGATTCAAATCACCGTTGACAAGAAAAACAAAACCCTGCGTATCGCCGATAATGGCTGCGGGATGAACGAGGCCGAGCTGATCGAGCATCTGGGCACCATCGCGCGCTCAGGGACAGATCAATTCGCCGCGCAGATCTCAGGCGATGCCGCCAAGGACACGCAACTGATCGGGCAATTCGGTGTCGGGTTTTATTCGGTTTTTATGGTGGCGGACCGGGTCGATGTAGTAAGCGCCAAGCCCGGCCCGGGAGACGGGGAAAAAGCCTTTATCTGGTCTTCCGAAGGGGGCGGCAGCTATTCCGTTGCCCCGGCCGGGGATGAAACGGCTCTGCTGCTGGAAGGCCGGGGCACGGTGGTCACGTTGCACATGCGCGGCGACGCCGAAGACTTTCTGGATGAATACCGCCTGCGCTCCATCATCAAATCTTATTCCGACCATATCGCCATACCGATCACGATCATTGATGCCAATGCGGACAAAAAAGAAGGCGAAGACTCTGAAACGCCCCCGGAGCCGGTCAATGCGGTGAGCGCCCTCTGGACGCGGCCTAAATCGGAGATTACCCCGGAGCAATATAAAGAATTTTATCACCACGTCGGTCATGTGTTTGATGATCCGGCCATCACCATTCATTACACCGCCGAAGGTCGTCACGAATACACGGTACTTCTGTTCATCCCCTCAACGCCGCCTATGGATTTGTTTGATCCCAAACGCCAGACGCGCGTGAAGCTTTATGTCAAACGCGTGTTTATTACCGATGATGCGGAATTATTGCCCGGTTATTTACGCTTCGTGCGTGGACTGATAGATAGCCAAGACATGCCGCTCAATATCAGCCGCGAAATGCTGCAAAACAATACTATTGTCGCCAGCATCCGCCAGGCGGTTGCCAAGCGGATCTTAAGCGAGTTGAAAAAAAGCAGCGAAAAAGACGTGCCTTCTTACGAGACTTTTTGGGAAGCTTTTGGGCCGGTATTGAAAGAGGGCATTTACGAAGATTTTGAACGGCGCGACGATCTCATTAACCTCGCGCGCTTTCGCACCACCAAGTCTGAGGGCTGGCGATCACTCAAAGAGTATGTCGGCACTATGGTGGAAAACCAGACCGCCATTTATGTGCTGCATGGTGAGGATGCGAAGAAAATCGGAAGCAATCCCCATTTGGAAGGCTTCCGCGCGCGCGGGATCGAAGTGTTACTGCTGAGCGATCCGGTGGATGCCTTCTGGGTGCAGGCGCTGGGTGAATATGACGGCAAGCCGCTGACTTCGGTCACCCAAGGCGCGGCGGATCTTGACGCCATCCCGGTCAGCGAAAAGCCGAGCGATGAAAAACCGGAAGAGACGCCTTTGGGCGATGAAGCGCTTGGCAGCCTTACCGCCTTGATGAAGGAAGCGCTCGGAGATGACGTAGAGGATGTGCGCGCGTCAACCCGCCTTACCGATAGTCCCGTCTGCCTTGTGGCGAATGAGGGCGCGCCCGATCTTTATATGGAACGGATCCTGCAAGCCCAGGGGGGCGCCGCGCCAAAATCCATCCATGTGCTAGAAATCAACCCCTCACACGCCTTGATCAAGGAACTGGCGGCCAAGGCCGAAGCGGGCGGCGCGAGCCCGGATCTGGAAAACACCGCGCGCATCCTGCTCGACCAAGCCCGCCTTTTAGAAGGCTCCGCTCTGCCTGACCCGGCGGCTTACGCCGCCCGCGTCACTGAGGCACTGCTGAAGAGTTTGACTGGGTAGGGTTCTTTGTGTCGGCGGAGGGATCTATCAAATCCGCTCAATTGTCAGTTGATCGTGATGACCACCAAAATACTTTTGTAGCGCTTCTTCAAAGCACTGATACTCTTTTGTGGCGTGAGTAAAGAGTGTCATGGACGATCGAAATTTCAGACTGTCGACACTCCCGAATATCTCTTCGGCTGTGCTGTCTGCAATATTGTTGACACGTCGTGTGCACTCTAGAAGTCGCAACTCTAAGATTGGGTGGCTGAGATAGTCTTTGGCTTCAGCCAAAGAAGCAAGGGCAAACTTCTGCGCAATTGGACTATGGCTGAGACCGGCAATCTGGGGGAATATGAACCACATCCAATGGCTGGTTTTTCTGCCTCGTTTTAATTCAGCGCACACCTGCTGATACACTGGATCTTGTGCTTTGATGAATCTCTCTAGAGTCTGTCATTGTTTTATTGAAGCATACCCTGAGTTTCTGAGATAGTTTGCGCATTCTTTTGGTGTGATTGACCCGACAATAAGCCCGACCTGTTTCCAAGCGTCCTCGATTGTGCGTTTCTGCGCGCTGCG
>JAJFIO010000084.1 GCA_021774915.1 Alphaproteobacteria bacterium | reverse complement strand
TTCAATGGCCTCGGCCAATGCCGGGACCGTCGGCCAGCGCCTCAGCCAAGACGAAATCACGCATCTGCTGTATGGCGCAACGCTCTATGGTGAATATGTTGATGGGCGGCCTGATTGGGCGGAGCAGACGGCTGTCACAGGACAGCTTTATGATGTTCTGAAAGACTGGGAAGAAGTGGGCCGGTGGTCGGTGGTGAGCGGCATGGCCTGCTATCAATATTTTGAGACGGGCACTGTTCCTTGCTTCGATGTCACTCTTTATGAAGAGCGCTATTATTTCTACTCGGCGGGTAGTGACGAGTTGGTGGCGATCACCACCCGTGTTGAGCGCGAACCGATCATGTAGGCGCGTGCCTTACCCCAGGTGCGAGGCGCTTTGCCGGATAATCCTTTCTGTTTCATCCCACATATCAAATTCGCCCAGACGCTCTAAAGTTGCCCAGGCAATCTCGCTGACATCATCGCCGGGGGCGGCTTCGCCTGAGACCCAGCGGGCGGAAAAATCAATGAGCGTATAGTGATTGCGAACGGCGCCGCTCTGATCGGGAAAAATGGCATCAACCACGTCGATCAATTCCTTCAATTCGATGGTTAAGCAGGTCTCTTCCCGGACTTCACGTAGCGCGGCCGCTTTGAGCGTTTCCCCTATATGTTGCGCGCCACCGGGAATACTCCATTCATTGAGACGGGGAGCTTTTCCGCGCTTGACCAGGAGGACTTTATCATCCCGCCAGATGACGACACCCACGCCGACAAACGGTCTGTCCGGATAGTCACGTTTTGTCATTGAGTTCACTCCCTTGTGATGGCTTTCACTGTGTTGTGACTGGCATTTGGTCGCGGATCAGCTGAGTCTCAGTTTCTTCGAATACTAACATAGCTCTGAAAATATTTAGGCAGAGGACTTCATGGTCAGACGAAATTCCCTGCGATGGCTTGTTTTGAGTGTGATGGTTTTGATCCCGCTCGGGCTTCTTCCGGTTCTGGCGGCCTCTGTTCCGCGCGGATGGGAAGATGAGTGGCCGATGACGGATTTTTCCAATCATTCGGTCAAGCTGTCGGAAATCATGTCGGGGGGCGTGCCCAAAGACGGCATCCGGTCAATTGATCATCCGCGGTTTCAGCCCGCCGCGTCGATTACCGCGCTCGGCCCTCAGGAACCCGTGATTGCCTTTTTTCTCAATGGCGTCGCGCGGGCCTATCCCTTGCGGGTCATGATGCGTCATGAAATCGTCAATGATGAGATTGCCGGTGTGCCCGTCACGGTGACCTATTGCCCGTTGTGCAATTCAGCTATTGTTTTTGACCGGCGGGTCAACGGAACGGTGCTTGAGTTCGGCACGACGGGAAAGCTTAGAAATTCCGATCTGGTGATGTATGACCGGACAACGGAATCATGGTGGCAGCAATTTACCGGCGAAGCGATTGTCGGCGCGATGACCGGGATACGGCTTGAGATCTTCCCGTCCCGCTTGGAGGCTTGGGAAAAATTCCTTACCCGCTTTCCAGATGGAAAAGTTTTGGTTCCGCAAGGGAGGACTCTTGATGACTACGGCGATAATCCTTATGTGAAATACGATTCAGCGCGTCGGCCGTTTTTCTATGATGGGAAACTTCCAAAAAAGATCAAAGCTATGGCTCGCGTGGTTGTGGTGGGAGAAGAGGCCTGGTCTCTGGATCTGGTGCGTAAAATGGGAAGGGTTGAAACAGACGCCTTTACCATTACGTGGAGTGAAGGTCAGAATTCAGCGCTGGACAGCCGAGAAATCGCCCGCGGCAGGGATGTGGGCAATATCGCAGTCCAGGAAATGACGCAAAACGGCGCTCAGGATATTGCTCATGAAGTGACATTTGCTTTTGTTTTTCATGCGTTTCACCCAGAAGGAGTATGGCATTTGAAGTGAATTTAACGCCCGGAATATGGCCCCCCTTTGTCCCGGGCGCTTTAGTAGCGATCGCCATCTTGACAAATGATGTTCCCCCTACAAATCTTGTCAGATGTGCGGTCGCTACACACTTTTATCCTCCGTGGAGGATTTACGCGTACTCTTTGCATTTGAAGGGGAGGTTCCCCCGTTATCTCCCAATTTCAATATTGCACCGGCTCAAGGCGTGCCGATTATCCGCACTGAAAACGGCGCGCGGCGCTTTGCCTGTGCCCGTTGGGGTCTGGTGCCGTCATGGTCAAAGGAAATCGGTCCCCGGCCTTTGTTCAATGCCCGGGCGGAGACCATATCAATTAAACCTTCCTTCCGCAGTGCTTTTAGGCGCCGCCGTTGCCTGGTTCCGGCGGATGGTTACTTCGAATGGCAAATGAGATCGCAAGCCTCCAAGCAACCCTATTATATCGCTCTTGAGAAGGGTGGGCCTTTCGCCATGGCGGGAATATGGGAGCAGTGGATGAGCGCGGATGGCAGTGAGTTGGAGTCCATGGCGGTCATCACGGCGCCAGCCAACAAGGCATTGGCCTATATTCATGATCGTATGCCGGTGATTGTGTTTCCTGATGGTTATGATCTCTGGCTTGATGAAGATGAGCACACGACAAGCCCAGCTTTGAGCTTGCTGAAGACACCGCCAGACAGTTTATTGCACGCCACTCCAGTGAGCACGAGAGTGAACAGGACGAGCCATAATGATCCGTCCGTGATCGAACCATTGATCAGGAAGGGAGATCAGGATTTGTTGTTTTGAGTTTCAGGAGATGAAGTATCCGCAAAATATTTCGCAATACGATCCAGGAGATTATCCATTTTTGCGGTGCTGATATCAAATGAGACAGAGACCGTGTCCCCGTCAAGACGGCAGACTGAGCCACGCATGAACCCGATATTTGGAATACTGAGAGCAATGTCATCTCCTTCCGCTGCGACGAAATCCACTTTTAGTTTTGCGCCGCCTGCTGAAATGTCCACGATGGTGCATGTTACATCCGTGCTGGCAGCAATGAAGCGGCCCGTCACACCGGTGTGGTAGCGGCGGTGGCGCCTCAGGTCTTCCGGGGGGGCATGTCTGGTTGACTTTGTTTTTGACAAAACGCTATCCGTGTATACTTTTTTCCTGAGCATTAGAGGTTGTATGCCTACTGTGCCTCCTTTTCGTTGAAAAAGTGTTCACAAAAGAGGCGTTTTGGTCCCCCCGCCCGGTTTTTGAGGGGCGCTATACTTGGGTGGTAACGCTGTGTTACCCCTGTTCTAGGACGGATTCTTGAAGGAGGGCCGAGCAATGGGACTGACGGTTTCTGGCGCTAGTACTAAGTCTGGGTATGAAACACATCCCGAACATAAATTAGATGTCGCTCTGAGCGAGGCGACAATCCAGGTGGTTTTTAATGGAGAAACCATCGCGTCGAGTGACCGCGTGCTGCTCATGACGGAATCGCGGCATACGCCGGTCTACTATTTTCCGCGTGACTCGGTGAACCCAAGCTTTCTGGAAAAAACCGACTTGCTGACGACGTGCCCGTTCAAAGGCGCGGCTTCCTATTGGACGGTGAAAGTGGGCGACCGGAAGGCCGAGAATGCGGTCTGGTCTTATGAAGACCCACTGATCGAGATGGCGGGGATTCAAGATTACATGGCCTTTTATTGGGAAAAAATGGACCAATGGCTGCGCAACGGCCAACCTATAGAACAGGATGGGGCGTGAATGACGAAGCCGGGATCGGAAGAGACCCTCACCCAATTGGGGCAGAAGGCTGGTCTGCCTGCCTCTCCTGAGGAAGCG
>JAJFIO010000083.1 GCA_021774915.1 Alphaproteobacteria bacterium | reverse complement strand
CAATCTGGAAGACCCCTTCCGGCTTTACCGCTGCCACACCATCATGAACTGCACGAACACCTGCCCCAAGGGTCTCAACCCGGCTAAAGCCATCGCCAGCATTAAACAGATGATGGTGGAACGCAGCGTTTGATTTTGCTGCTTAAGCGGCATTTGTGGGCTGGCGATGATGTCAATTGCCATTTGTTGATTTCAACATAGTTTCGGGATGTATCACTCAGGAAGGGTCAAGTCATGCCTTTGCAGAGTATTGCCCTTCTGTTGATTGTGCTCATAGTGGCAACCTCAATCGCCTTGTTTCTCCATTATCTTTTTGACGAAGATCTTCGTCACAGGTGGTCCCCCACCTGGAAACCTCTCACGGTAAACTTTGTGTGTTTTGCCCTGGCGGTCATTGCCATTGAATGGGCTGTACCTGGGTTGGTTGCACGAAGAGGCGGGGAACCTTTTCTGGACCCGTATTTCTTGATTCAAATGTCCGGGGGCCAAGGTCCGGATATTTTGATCTTGCCAGTTCTGATATTTACCCTAATCGTTTCCGGTCTGATATTCGTGCGAATATTCCCGCGAAGTAAGATCAAGTTTCATTTGTTTCTCAAGCCACTTCTTGTCTTTCTATTGTTTTGGATGCTGTATAATGCATTGATTTTTGGGTTATACGCTCTCTGGATCACCAAGGGATTGGGACGGGAAACTATACCTACGGGAACAAATGGACTTTCTCCTATACTTTTTTATGGGATGATCTTTCTTCCCGCATGTGGGCAGATGTTCTATCTGTGGCAGGTTATTAGGTGTGCCAACGGTTGGCGCCTTAGAGCGATTGCGCTTTCTGCGCCTTTTCTCTTTTTTCGTGGGCAATGGTGATGATGACAGTATTGACTCTAGGGCGCTATATTTTTCGCACGTGTATATAAATCATCTCTCCTACAATTCCGCATCCACTTTTTCCTCAACCCATTTGATGAAATTGGGGTGTTCGGTCATCCCTGTGGCCTTGAACCGGAAGTCGAGACCTGCGAGGTCTTTTTTGATTTGGCTTTGGATGCTCCGCACAGAGATGAGGTTAGTGACAATGATGGCGCTTTTTCCCTCAGCGTTGGCCCCCGCGATCCAATTTCGCAAGCGATCAACATTGGCCTGGCGAATGGATGGCGGCGAATCGTTTTGTAGGGAAAAACCTTTAGCATCGACAAATCCGCCTTCATCGCGAACAATCGTGGCCAGACGCTCGAGCATCGCCAAGGTGGCGTCATTATCGGCCTTGGGCGAAGGGCCGTGGCTAACGACCGCGACAATCTCATTGGCCGGATCGGTGCTCAGCTCGCGGGCTTGGTCTAATAATATCTCAGCCACAAGTGGATCGTCCGCCAGGGATGGCGTGAGGATGATTTTGGCTGAGGATTTGATGCGCGGCGTTTCCAGGTAACCGGCATTGTCATGCACCGAGAACATATATTCCCATTGCCGCATCTGGGTGTTGTAGGGCGAGCTTAACGTCGGGATGACGATGATCTTTTTTGCCCCGGCCGCCGTCAGGTCGTCTACCGCAGCCTGAATATGTTCAGATGTCATCATGCTCATGCCGAAACCAATGGCGGTGGGGAATGTTTTGGAGATAACGGTGAATTTGTCGCGAAAGGCGCTATCTCCCGGCTCGCGAAAACCATGAGCCAATAAAAGGACGCCAACGCTTCCCCGCATGAGTTTGTCGCTGACATAGGATTCGTAGTTCGGGCCCATTCTGACCATCGAAAAAGAGATTTCCTCATCGGAGAAATCTTTATAGAGATCGATTTTTTCTCTGAGCGCATCAAACTGGGCCTTTGTGTGCGTGTGACCGGCCATCATGGTGACATGGGCGGGCGGTTCCTGAGCCATTGAGGGCGTGCTGTCCATTCTTGATTGGGGAGCGGCGTCAGGGGTTGGGTTCATTTGGCGGCGCTGTTCGCGGTATTGCCAATACCGGCTCATACCGTCCAGGTGCCGCATGCCACCATCCCTGTGCCGCATACCGAATATAGGCCCGAAAATGCCGCCCAGGATCACCAGCGCGGCCAGGATAAACACCCAGATCGACAGAAACTTTCCGAAGGTGGCGGTTTTGCCTTCGGACCTGTGGGAAGCATATAAAATGAAATATCCCACAACCACCAGAACGGTAGCTGGGATCAGACTGAAGAAGAACATCATCATAAGGGCTCACTCCTTGTTCTGGTCTTACTCTTCTACTGCAAGGGCAGAAGGATAACACAGGAGCAGGTATGCCGTACATCCGTGGGTTCGCGCTAAAATTTTGCCGCCCACAGATAATCCGTGCGGAATTTATTTTGCCAGCCACTCGGGGCAGGGCAGGCCTTTTTCTTTAAGAAAAGCAGGGTTCCACAACTTGGCCATATAGCGGTTGCCCCAGTCGCACAGCACCGTGACGATGGTATGGCCGGGTCCCATCTCGCGCGCCAAACGCAGAGCGCCCGCCACATTGATGCCGCTGGAGAGCCCGAGGCACAGGCCGTCTTTTTTAAGCAAGTCAAAGACAACAGGCAGCGCCTCTTCGTCGTGGATCTGAAACGCCAGATCGATGGGGGCGTCTTCGAGATTCCGGGTGATGCGCCCCTGGCCAATGCCTTCGGCGATGGAACTGCCTTCAGATTTCAGTTCACCGGACGTGTAATAGCTATAAAGAGCCGCGCCCATTGGGTCGGCGATCGCGATCTGAATGTCTTTATTGCGGTCTTTCAGCGCCATGCCGATGCCCGCCAGTGTGCCGCCAGTGCCGACCGCGCACACAAAGCCGTCAACCTTGCCATCTGTTTGCGTCCAGATTTCAGGTCCGGTGTTCTGGATATGGGCATAGCGGTTGGCAGTGTTGTCGAACTGATTGGCCCAGATGGCGCCATGGTCTTCAGTCTTGGCTAATTCCAGCGCCAGGCGCTCCGATATATGCACATAATTATTTTGGTCACGGTAGGGAACCGCCGGGACTTCGCGCAAGTCAGCCCCGCACAGGCGCAGCATGTCTTTTTTCTCTTGGGACTGGGTGTCGGGGATAACGATCACTGTGCGATAGCCCCGGTCATTGCCAACGAGCGCCAGCCCGATGCCGGTATTGCCCGCCGTGCCCTCAACAATGACGCCACCCGGCTCCAGATCGCCGCGCTTTTCCGCATCTTCGATGATCGACAGAGCCGCCCGGTCCTTCACCGATCCGCCGGGATTGAGAAACTCCGCTTTAGCGAGGATCTCACAGCCGGTTTCATCTGAAAGCCTGCTTAAGCGGATCATCGGGGTCTGGCCGATGGCGTTGCAAAAGCCGTTGCGGATATCCATAAGCGTTTCTCCCAAAGAATCTCGGCCCAGAATCACCTGATTGACGGCCTTTAGGGCAGGAAGTACATCTTCACAGTTTCGTGCCTTGAGGTTCTAGGTACTGCCCTTATATGCCATAATCAAGGCATGTGGGTGCTTTGTGCA
>JAJFIO010000082.1 GCA_021774915.1 Alphaproteobacteria bacterium | reverse complement strand
AGAAACCTGAAACACTGCCTTGGCTTGATTCATGGTTTGAATGCGATTGCCCGGGCTGCCACCGGAACGATCGCCAATTACCACCCGAACCTGGTCACCCGGCTCCAGGTAGCCTTCTGTGATGCGCACAACAATCGATTTTCCCCATGGCCGAATGGGGCCAAAAGCCATTCGAGAGCTGACTTTGGCCCTTCCCGTGGTTTCAACAAGGGCATAATCTGGTGCGGCGGGATCGCGGGTTTGGAACCAGCCCCAATCACTGATAGATTTTACAGAGAACCAAATTGAGGCGCCGTCATCCAGACCCGCATCACCTGCAGTGTAGGTCAGCGTCCACGTACCATAACGACCCGCGATGACGGGATCATCAGGTGATATCGTCGCGCTTCCATAAATCTGGCTCAAAAGAACTGGATCGCTCGGATCGACGGGTGGAAATTCCGCAAATATATTCTCACGCGGCCCCTCCTCGGCCAACGCAAGGGTCACAAGCACAAACGTCATACAGATCGCTAACACCGAATACTTCATCGCTACTCCCCCTACATCTTAAAGTTTTTTCCAAGTGTATGGCATAGCGACCAAAGACGAAAGCACCCGGAGCACAACCGTCAGTCTCGGCGTGGTCAATGATCTACAAGGCAATTATGCGCTTTTTATAAGATGAATATCATGCTGGGGATAGGGAATTGAAAGGCCTTCCTGGTCCAAACGCTCTTTCACAGCTTTCAGCAGATCAAAACGCAGTGGCCAATAATCCCCCGATGCACACCAGATGCGCACCACAAAGTTGACCGAACTGTCTCCCAGTTCCGAAACGGCAACCAGGGGGGCGGGATCCTTCAGACTGCGCTGATCTGAAATTATCGTCTCTACGATTGTTTCTCGTGCCTTGTTCAGGTCATCATCATAGCCAACACCGATTGCAAGGTCGATGCGCCGTGTCGCATGAAAACTGTAGTTCTTGACCGCGGCCCCCCAAATTTGGGCATTCGGAATGATGATATGCACATTATCGCCTGTACTCATCTCCGTGACAAACAAGGTAATCCCCTGAACAGTGCCAGCCTCACCGGAAATTTCAACAAAATCTCCAATTTTGAAAGGACGGAAAATAAGCAGCATTACCCCGGCCGCGATATTGCTTAAGGTCCCCTGCAAGGCGAGACCGATAGCAAGGCCCGCCGCACCCACAACCGCAATCAAGCTGGCCGTCTCGACTCCAAAACGACCCAACACGGCAATAACGGTGACCGCAATAATGACATACCGCACAAGGCTTGATAAAAAGCGGCTGAGCGTAACGTCAATGTTGTTCATTTTTCCCAATGCTCGCTGCATGAAGGCAGCCACTCGGCCTGCGACTACAAAACCAACAATGAGAATAACCAAGGCCCCTAAAACATTGAGGCCATAGGCCGTCGCCATGGCGCTCATCTGAGCAACAATTTCCTGAGAACTATCTGTCATCATTCTTCTTTCAATTTCCTCTTTAATCCCGAACAAAATTCTTGACTCCACAATCAATCAGTGAGCTGACAATAGAGTTTGGTGACTCAATTATACCGTGGTCGCAATCCCGAGATACGGCCTCAGATATCTGTAGGATATAAGACAAATGCTTGTTGCCGGAATACTGTTTCATAAGGTCTGAGATTTTCCGAGCGTATTTCTCTTTACTTTGAATCGCCGCCGGCCTGGCTTCATCCATAACAAATCTGTCACCACGTATGACACGCCGATCAATCGTTTCATGGTAATTTAGTTGATCGTGTTCAAAATCAAGTCCGCCAAGCGGCATCAAATCCTCTAAGGCCTGCTGAGGGTGGGCCGTTAGGTAATCGTAATAGACAACCCGTGAATTATATTTCGTCAGCAAACTGCTCATATGAACGAATGTAGCGTGTGTAATCTCAGCCCAATATTTGAAATTAGCAGGACTAGGATTAAACACGCCTTTCCGCCACCGATGATCCGCCGCCACTTGCGATAAAAAAGTATCGATCGGCCGCCGCACAATCCAGACGAGGCCTGTGCGACTCACCTTTGCGGCATCGGTCAGAAGAGCGTCAAGATTGGCGAGATAATAATTTTTTGTTGCTGTTTCTTTTGCACATATAAGCCGCACCTGCTTATCGCGCGCCCGAACCAAAGGCATCAAATCAGCTAGTTGTGTCTGATCCAGACGCAGGCCCTTTGAATGCCAGGGCTCATAAACGCAGACAGCTTTTGAATGCGCGGCAATCATCGCCGTCAACAATGTGGTGCCCGAACGCGGCAAACCAAAAAGACCAATAACGTAGGCACCGGACTGTACTTTCACACCTGCAATGAGTTCGAAACCTTTCTCGCAATATTCTTTAATAGCCTCTTCACCGGCGTGTTAATGCCCAACACTTCACTCAGTCCATTTACTGATTTAACCAGCTTGTCCAAGCTCAAACATCAAAGAGCTCCTTCCCTCCCAAGACAGAGTCGACACAATCTAGGGAAGGCATCTCTTTTGTCAACGGTTTCCGCTCTTGGCCTTGCCATCATCCTTGATTGCGACATCATCAACTTAAACATCGTTATCGCACTAAATCAATGTGCAGCGGTTGGAGCGGATCGTTTTCATGGTCTCCTGGATAAACGCATTCATATTTTCCGGTTGAATAAAGTCCTCGGGCACCGGCTGCAGGAGCGCCAAAAAAGTTCCCTCGCCTAAGGCGTCTTGGGTAAAAGAAGGCACGTCGACATCATTCACCAAAATGGGGTGGACCACCGCGATTTTAAGTTCCGGCATGCGCAATTTCAACCGCTCGACAGTGGCTAAAAAACCAGCACTGTGAAAACTGCCATTGAGGTGAACGACTTTGCTGCTGGGATTTTTCTGCAAGTAAAAAAAGATCGACTCCGCCATCGTGTCATCGCGGCTTATTTGGGCGGCAAAGCGCAGCTCCATACCCTCTGAAGGGGCTGAGGGATTGCTTTCCGCGCCTTCCTTTTCGACAGCAGCGCCATGACTCATGCTAGCGCTGAGAAAGCGCATATACTTGTCCTTATAGGCACCCTCATCCACATGAAGTTCTTTGGCCACCCACGACCTTTGATTTTCGTTGAACTTATCGACAACCCCCGGCCCTTCCTGGCCGATGCAGCGCACAACGTCGGTGGGTACTTCTGCCGCAATAACAGATAGGCCTTTGTCTTTAGCAAATCCCACCAAAGGCCGATAGCTTTGCGAGTAATGCGGCCAAGCACGGCCCTCTTTTTTCAAAACCGCTTCGCCGATTTCTCCCGCTAAGAACTCATCAACAACACCTTGCACATCACGCTCGAACTGCTCCATGCTGAGAGCGATGTTAGGATCGCGCACATATAAGTCACGCAGCACCTGTAATTGAAGCCTATGATTGCCGACGTGACCATGCGCCTCTCCAACGAATATCACGTCGTAATCAGCGAGCGTATCGATGGTTTGCTTGAGCGTCACAACTTCGGGAGCTGTATTGCTAGGACCGGCAACGTCAACTGCACCTGTACGAATTAAAGCATAGTCGTAATAGTCCGTAAGAGGCCGAGAGAGCGTGAAATTTTCGCTATCCGTTGTTACTAAGGAGCCGGTACCGGAGAGGCTCGGTGTGTTCGCGCACCCGACCATTAAAAACAGTGGTAGCGCAGCAATAGACTTCAATCCATAACGCAATGTATTTTGGAACATTATTTTTGTCCTACTTTAAATTTTCGTTATCATTTTCTTTTTCGGCTTCGTTGATGCCCATTACTTCACTCGGTCCCCTTACTCGTCTCAAACAACCTCACGAACCTCAAAACATCAAGAGACCATTCTGCCCTTGAAAGAACCGGTACAGTCAGGTAAAAAAGTCCTTTCTGTCAATGATTACCGCTCTTTATCTTCCAATCAGCGCTTGACGGCTGTGACACTGCCATTACCCTAAAACGACCGTGAGGGCACCACATCTTCAGCCAGGTCTTTAATATCAGTCGGATCGGCGTTGTTGGTGACAATTACTTTTTTCCGCATAAAGCGAAGAAGCGCTGTTTTGCCGATGCGCGAACCGCCAAGCCCGGAGCAGTTGAACGCGGTCTTTTCGGCATCGCGCAAAATGGCGTTTGTCAATGTTGTGTCCATTACGCTGACCGCCCCCGCGTTCAATTGGGTGCCGATGACTTCGGCTTCTTCACGCGTACCCGCAATAACCGCAGCCGACAGACCAAAGCGCGTGTCATTAGCCAGACGGACGGCATCATCCACATCTGAAAACGACATGACCGGCATGACGGGGCCAAAAGTCTCATCAACCATCACCTTCATATCATGGGTAACACCTGTCAGTACGGTCGGGCGCATCCATTTGCCGCCTCCCAAAGTCAATACTTCTCCGCCGGTGCGCAAAGTGGCGCCTTTGGCA
The DNA here is from genome assembly GCA_021774915.1 of Alphaproteobacteria bacterium. GTDB lineage: Bacteria > Pseudomonadota > Alphaproteobacteria > SMXP01 > SMXP01 > JAJFIM01. Next base: position 5,802 of record JAJFIO010000082.1, on the reverse strand, counting down.
AGGGCATCCTCGATATGGCCGGCGACAATAGCAGCCTGCTTGCCAAATATAAACGGCCCGATATCCTTTGTGCGCATGTCAGGATAAGACAATTCAAGCTCTTCCGCCTTCTCCACCAACCGATCGACAAAGACGTCATGAATGGCCTCATCCACATACACGCGTTCGATGGAAAAGCAGAGTTGGCCCGTGGCCCACACCGCGCCGCGTATGATCGCCGTGACCGCTCGATCTATGTCAGCGTCGCGCGTGACAATGACAGGATCTTTACCACCCAATTCCAGAAATGCAGGAATGAATTGATCCGCTGCCGCCATACCCACTTTGCGCCCCGTGGGGACACTTCCCGTAAAACACAGAAAGTCCACATGATCGATGAGTGCCGCGCCCGTTTCACCGTCCCCTGTCACATAGGACAGCACGGCATCAAGCTCTGGCACTTTGGCAATGGTCTCGCGTACCGGTTCGATAAAACGGGGCGTGACTTCACTGGGTTTTATGATCGCCGCACAACCCGCTATCAGAGCTGGCACCGCATCAATAGCAGACAGCAGAAAAGGCATGTTCCAGGGACTGATGACCCCCAGCAGTGGATAAGCAACATATTGCTGCCTAAACTGAATCTCGGGGTTAAAACTCGATCGGCCTTGATCGGGTTGGAGAATTTCCGGCGCCATTTCACACCATCCACGGATCGCACCGGCCACATTATCGGGCGCTTCAGCTGCCAGACGCCACCGACCCGTATCAACGGCCAGGGCCTTCGTAAGCGCCTCTTTATTTTTTGTGATTTCATCGGCCCAGCGTTTCATCACGTCGATACGATGGACAAGCGGGGCAGCGCTCCACTCTGATTGAGCACCGCGTAATTTACGGCACTCCATTTCAATCTCAGCATCAGACAGGGCCGTGATCTGGTAATCCGCCTCCCCCGTTCGGGGATTTTGAACCTGTATAGTGCCACTCATTTTGTTACTCTCCTCACAAGGCTGGACCTCACGCCAGAACAACAACCGTCATTGCCCCCGAACAGTCCGTTTATCATAAAACACGCACAGCTGAGCACAAGTGATGCATCATGTTTCATTTCCGGGAAATATCGCCTAAAACCAATCAGGAACAAGGCCGCAACTCAATGAATAGTAACGTATCATCTGAAAATTCTGTCGCCGAGGCATTTCTCTCGGCCCTTTACCGCCGCGGCATAAAATATGTCTTCGCCAATGCCGGAACCGATTTCGCCCCGGTGATTGAAGCACTGGTGGCAGCGGGACGAACGGGGCGGCCCGTGCCTCACTTTGTGACCGTTCCCCACGAGAATGTAGCCATGGCCATGGCGCAGGGTTATGCCCACCAGACCGGCGAGCCTGCTGCCGTCATGGTCCATGTTAGCGTTGGCACCGCCAACAGTATTTGTGGTTTGATGAATGCATTCCGGGACCATATCCCGCTCTTACTCATGGCTGGCCGAACCCCATTGACTGAATCCGGCAATAGCGGTTCCCGGAATGTGAGTATCCATTGGGGCCAGGAGAATTTCGACCAAGCTGCCATGATCCGCGAATTCGTGAAATGGGAATACGAACTGCGCGATGGACAGCCGGTGGATACCATCATCGGACGCGCGCTGGACATCGCCATGTCAGAGCCGCGTGGGCCTGTTTACCTGTCGCTCCCACGCGAGGTTCTCGCACGAGGAAGTGTCGACCATGGACCCGGCCCACGGGGGCGGTCCCTGGGGACGCCAGCGCCAGTAGCAGCGCCAGACACCATCGAGCATGCGGCATCATTAATCGCAGCGGCAAAACACCCATTGATCATTGCAGGAAAGACAGGCGCACGGCGGGAAGGCTTCCAAGTACTAGGTGACCTGGGGGCTGCGTTTGCCCTCCCCGTCGTCCAAGTAGGTGAACCCTGCCTGACCTCCACCCACCCGATGAATCTGGGATTCGCTTTGAAGGATCACCTGGAGACTGCAGATGTGATTGTGGTGGTGGAGTGCGCCGTACCCTGGATTCCCAGCGCGATGGCCCCCAATGCTGAAGCTAAATTAATCCATATTGCAATCGATCCGCTCTATTCGGCCCTACCTCATAGGGGGTTTGAGATGGATGTGGCGATTGCCGGAGATCCCATCGCTGCACTTCGCTTGATTCACGATAAGCTGACATCAAAAATGAAAAACAAAAGCGCGCAACTTTCAGCCCGAGCATTACAGATAAAAAGCGCCCATGATGCCGTTGATGAGACGCGCTCCCGCCAGGCCACAAAGGCCGCTACCGCGAATCCCATTTCACCCGCCTGGGTGGCGGCATGCCTCAATCAGATCAAGGCTGAGGACGCGATCATAATCAATGAATTGGGCATCCCGGTTGACATTCTCCATCATACGGCCTCCAAGGCCTATATGACCATCGGTCAAGCGGGGGGGTTGGGTGCGGGATTAGGTCTTGCGCTCGGCGCCAAACTGGCCGCTCCCAGCCGCGATGTCATTTTGACGGTCGGCGACGGCTCTTACATCTTTGGCAACCCAACCGCTGCCCACATGGTCGCGCGCTCGAATAACCTCCCCACACTGACCGTTATCTGCAACAATTCCATGTGGTATGCGGTGCGCCGCGCGACGCTGGCCATGTACCCCACAGGAGAGGCTTCTAAAACCAATCAAATGCCTCTGGTGGATATGTCACCTTCGCCTGCTTTCGAAATGATGATGGAAGCCTGCGGTGGCTGGGGCGTGCGGGTGGAGGATCCGGCAGACTTGCCAGGAGCACTCAAAACCGCCCTTAAGAAAGTCCGCAGCGGCACCCCTGCTCTCCTCAATGTCATCACCGGACCCGGCGGCCGGGATTGAAATGCGCGTGGTTTCGCCTCATCGACGATATATGTGCTTATGGGTGCGCGTCCACCACGATAAAAATCGAGATAAAATAAAGCAAAGGCAGCAAAAAATGATGATAGTGCTCTGATAACAGTGACTGCAAACACCCAGCAATAGATGGAACAAAACGGATGGGACGAGTAAGTTCACCCCACCAATTAACTAAAAAAGAAGAGCCGACGCGTCGAACTTCGTCCGGGGAATGGCATGGGCGGCCAGTCGAAGAGGTCTTCAAAGAGCTCGACACCAGCAAGACTGGGCTGAGCCCGGAAGAAGCCAGGGACCGGCTGTTGGTTCATGGCCCCAATCTACTTAAGCCGCAAAAACGTCGCGGCCCCATCACGCGCTTCATAGCACAGTTCAACAATGTGCTGCTCTACGTCCTGGTCGGTGCAGCTGTCGTGACGGCGTTACTTGGCCACTGGGTCGATACCGGCGTCATTGTTGGCGTGGTGATCATCAACGCCATCGTTGGGTTTGTCCAAGAAGGCAAAGCGGAAAAAGCATTGGAGGCCATACGGATCATGCTAGCGCCGCAAGCCACCGTAAGACGCGGCGACCATGCCCTGACTGTCCCGGCCGAGACACTGGTGCCAGGTGACATCGTGCTTCTTCAGTCTGGCGACCGGGTGCCCGCTGATCTTCGCCTGCTACAGATGAACAGCCTTCAAATTCAGGAAGCGGCTTTGACGGGAGAATCCGAGGCTGTGGAAAAAACGCCCGAATCGGTCGCCCCAGAAACGGAACTCGCAGAGCGTGCCTCCATGGCTTATGCGGGAACTCTTGTGACCTATGGCAAGGGATCTGGGATTGTCGTTGAGACTGCTGAGCGCACCGAGATCGGCCGAATCAGCTCAATGATGTCTGAAGTGCAAACCCTCACCACACCGCTTTTGCGTCAAATGGGCGTGTTCAACCGTTGGCTGACGCTGGCGATTCTGATCATGACTGCTGCAACTTTCTTATTCGGCTTACTGGTTCAGGACTATTTACTCAACGATATGTTCATGGCGGCCGTGGGCCTTGCCGTGGCGGCAATTCCTGAAGGCTTGCCCGCCGTCATGACGATCACGCTGGCCATTGGCGTCACCCGTATGGCGCGACGTAACGCGATCATTCGTTCGCTTCCGGCAGTTGAGACACTCGGTTCTGTAACGGTCATCTGTTCTGACAAGACAGGGACCCTGACGCGAAACGAATTGATGGTGCAAACGATCATTACGGCCCGTGAACTCTATACGGTCACGGGCAGTGGGTATGAGCCTATCGGAGAATTCAGAATCGATGATGAACCGGTTACCGCCGATCAATATCCAGACCTTGCTGCAACGGCTCAAGCTGCGGTTTTATGTAACGACGCGGATCTGACCGAGACGGAGGGAAGCTGGCATTTACATGGAAACCCGACTGATGGCGCCTTACTGACGGTTGGGATGAAGACGAAGCTTGATGTGGCCTTCGAGCGGCGGTCGCAGCCGCGTACCGACCTTATCCCTTTTGAGTCCGTTCACAAATTCATGGCAACCCTTCACCATGACCATGAGGGACATGGGTACATCTATGTTAAGGGCGCGCCAGAGCGGATTCTCGAAATGTGCACATTTCAGCGCAGCAATGGCGAGGATACTTCGCTCGACACCGATTATTGGCTTGAGCGAATTGAAGCATTGGCGTCAAAGGCGCAACGCGTTCTAGCGATCGCTTATCGCTCAACTGAGCCCGAACATCTTCATCTGCAGTTCAACGACCTTGAGACCGGACTCACCCTGATTGCCCTTTTTGGCTTGATTGATCCCCCACGCAAAGAAGCTGTCGATGCAGTCGCGCGATGTCAGAATGCTGGCATTCAAGTAAAAATGATTACCGGAGATCATGCGACGACGGCACGGGCTATCGCTGCGCATTTTTGCCTCGGGGGAAATCATCATGTATTGACCGGCAAAGACCTCGACGCACTGTCGGAGGATGACTTCCTTGCAATTGCCAGCGATGCTGACGTATTTGCGCGAACGACCCCAGAGCACAAACTACGGCTGGTTCGTGCGCTCCAGGCCACAGGCCATGTTGTTGCGATGACGGGAGACGGCGTGAACGACGCGCCCGCTCTCAAGCGCGCCGATATTGGAATCGCCATGGGCCTCAAGGGCACTGAGGCGGCCAAGGAAGCAGCCGAGATGGTTCTCGCCGACGACAACTTTGCTTCTATCATGCATGCCGTTGAAGAAGGACGGACTGTCTATGACAATCTAAGAAAGAGCATTCTGGTCCTTCTCCCGACAAGTGGCGGTGAGGCATTGACCATCATCGCCGCAGTCCTGCTTGCCCAAGCGCTTCCAATCACTCCTGTGCAAATTCTATGGGTCAACATGATAACGGCGGTCACGCTGGGTTTGGCTCTTGCCTTTGAACCCGCCGAGGCGGGAGTCATGAAACGCCAACCCCGCTCTCCCGATGCGCCGATTTTGTCTGGGTTTCTCACATGGCGGATCGTGTTTGTGTCGGTATTGCTCTTGGCCGGAACGTTCGGGCTATTCGGATGGGAGCGTTCCATCGGTGCTAGTCTTGAGACTGCCCGCACGGTCGCGGTCAACACGCTCGTCGCGGGCGAGATTGTCTACCTGTTCAATTGCCGCCGTATCACCGAGAAGTCGTGGACCCTTGATGGTCTATTCGGCAGCCGTCCGGCATTGATCGCAGTCTCCCTCGTCATCGGGCTTCAGCTTCTCTTCACTTACCTGCCGGTCATGCAGGTGCTTTTCCACTCCACTTCCATTGATTTCGAATCTTGGGCTCGGATCATCCTGTTCGCTCTTAGCCTCTTTGCACTGGTGGAATTGGAAAAGGCCGCAACACGGCGCTACCGATCTGTCACATCAACATGAGCATCAAAACTTCACTTTCTAGCCAATAATGGCTATCAA
>JAJFIO010000081.1 GCA_021774915.1 Alphaproteobacteria bacterium | reverse complement strand
GGGTGCTGCTGCACCTGCCAGAAGTCCACGGCTTTCAGGTGCGGATCGTCAATCAGTTCGTCCGGCGTGTTGACCTTCATGGTGGGCACATTGGTGTTGATCAACAGGTCCCACCATTCCGCTGTGGTTTTTGTCGCCATGATCTTGCCGGTTTCTTCATAGGTGTCATCAATGTTTTTGGTCCGCAGCTCCATGGTTTGAAAGCGCTCATCTTCGATGAGATCCGGCCGCTCCACCACTTCGCAAAAAGTCTTCCAATGATTGTTCATATAAGGCAAAACGGCGATATAGCCATCTTTGGTCTTATAGGGCCTGCGGTGCCGGCTCATCAGCCGGACATAGCCGGCATTGCCCTTGGGCGGTTCGAAGGTGCGTCCCCATAAATGTTCCGCCATGACATAATGGACCATGGTTTCGAACATCGGCACTTCGATGGCTTGGCCCTCCCCTGAGCGCTCGCGGTGAAAAAGGGCCGCAGTGACGGCATAGACCACGGTGAGGGCCGTGGTCTTGTCGGCGACGACTGTTGGCAGATAGCGCGGCTCCCCCTCTACTTGCGCCTGGAGCATGGCGATGCCGCTGGCCGCTTGAATTGAATCATCCAGCGCGCCCTTTTCGCCATAAGGGCCCGCCGCGCCATATCCATATGTTCCGCAGTAAATGATTTTGGGATTGACAGCCTTAATCTCGTCATAGCCGAGTTTCAGGCGGCTGATGACCTGCGGACGGTAATTGTGAATCACCACATCGGCGGTTTCGGCTAGTTTGAGAACCACCTGACGCGCCGATTCCTGCTTGAGGTCGAGAACAAGGGAGCGCTTGTTGCGATTACAGGTGAGATAGAGCGCGGCCATGTCAGGGTTGGTGGAGGCGCCCAATTTTCGGTTGGAATCCCCATAAGGTGGTTCGATCTTAATGACCTCTGCACCCATATCTCCGAGAATCTGGCACGCCCAGGGGCCCAGCACCACGCTCGTGAGTTCAAGGATTTTTACGCCATCAAGCGGACCCGGCATTGATACACTCTCCTCGTGTTTTACGGCCGCAAGCTCGTGCCCGAAGCGTTCCAAATATAATGGCGGCAAATTAACCTGTGAGTCTCCGGGCATGCAAGGGCACAGAAGGGGTGCTGCTGCGCAGACCACGCAGTGGCCAATTTGTGTCTTATTCTGGACATGTCGGGCTGAAAGAGGTGTAAAAAGATTAGCGAACAGAGCCACTTTAGGTCATAAATAAAGGGCATGTTACGAATGCGTTCCCCGCGAAAGTGACCTTAAGTGGGGATTGTTGAGCCAAAGACACTTAACGCCAGTTTCAGTTAATGTCAGTTTCAGTGATCAGCCAAAAGACCAGATGGCGACGGCCTTGGAGGAATTAATGGATAACCTTGGAATACCCCATGTGCGCAATGCGGATGCTCGTGCCTGGATGAAAAAGGAAACCGCCGCGCAAAAGAAGCGCTATCAGCTCATTGTCAAGGAGCAGGATGACTTGTCGCCAAAACGCGATAAATGGATTGCGGATTTTTTGCAGCGCATCCAAACGCGCGGCTTTAATGTGGATGCCGATATGTTGAGGGTTATCAAACCTGAAGAAATCCCCACGAAACCTAAACGTAAATTTAAAGTGGTTTTTTGAAAGCGAAAGCCTCACCCGCAATCCCTTTTTCCACTTGTTACAGGAGATAAATTCTATGGCCCGTCCGCATATTGAGCCTTTTGTGGAACGCAATGAAGATTTCAAGAAACTGTCCATGTCAGGTTTCGGCAAAGGTATGCATTACAAGATGCTAAGCTTCGATACCGACACGGGGGCGTGCACCATGAAGGTTCGTTTTGACTCCGGATATAAGAGGCCGCCGGGCTTCAGCTATTCCGAAGTTGAAATGTTTCTGCTGAAAGGCACACTCAAATATGGCGACACCACCTATCAAGAGGGGCATTATTTTCTCATTCCGCCCGGTGTTTCCATGCCGGCGATGAGTTCTTCGCGCGGTTGTGAAGTGTTGCTGATGTATAACGGCAGCGAGCCGAATTTCGTTGAAACAGATGTTGATCATGATTATGCAGACCGCTCGCGGCTTGCGGAGGTCAACTCTTACCAGGGCATGCCATGGATGGCGCCGGCGGTAAACCCGCCGCGCACGGCGACAGGCTGTCTGCTCAAAATTTTGAAATATGATGAGCGGACACATGCCATGTCGTTTTTGTATATTTTGTCGCCTGAATTCTGGCAGGACAACATTTCTTACCATGACTGCGCTGAGGAATCTTATCATATCTGGGGGTCATCCTGGATGATGCAATTCGGTGATTTGCCGACCGGGGGATATTTCTGGCGTCCGCCTTATATCAATCATGGCGCTTTCGCCTGTAAACGGGGAACCATTGCCTTCGGACGGACGGACAGTGAGCTTTTTAATCACTTTCACTTCAATCCGTGGTCGAACGCAAAAGAAAATGAAGAGCGCTCAGCGTCACGGCTGATGCATCGGAATCCGGAGATATATAACTGGATTGCGCAGCGCGGCCATAATCATCCGCATCCACAAGATTTTGAGTATCCTGATGATCACGGACATTCTCATGACCATGACCACGATCACGGTAAAAAGAAATAGAGCATTTCCAAGCGAAGTGGGTACCGGTTTGCGTGAAGGAAATACGACCAAACAACAACTTAGAGCCGTTCTGCGAGTCAAATAAAGTCGGAACGGCTCTAGACGGAGATGCTTTCTCTTGTCATCAAATGAAACCCCGGTGGCTGTTCCAGGTCGCCGGGGTTTTTATATGGAGATATGCGTCCCGCTGTGAGATGTCCGCTCCGCACCGATTCACCTAGCTGTTACCGGCTTGCGTTTGGTGGTTGGCAATTCATTGATTCGGGCGTTCTTAATCCAGCCCACCGTTGAATTCGAACTCTAAGTCCTCTGGTGCGTACCGTTGCGCCCAATTTACCACGGCCAGCTCGCCTGTTTTAATCATGACTCGGTGAGGTTGGAAATACTCCCATACGATTTTCTTGTCGTGGGTTAGCTCAAACATCCGGCCATCATATTCCGTAACAAGCGTATTGCCATTTGCGAGCCTTTGCACCCATGAGCCAATGCCACTAAAAAACTCTTCCTCGTCACTGCCCGCATAGCTCCAGACAATTTCCATCGTATTCGGATTAAACTCCAAAATCCGCGAGGCGCCATTCCTCGCAAAGTCGCCACGATTGTCAAACAGCAAAATATTACCATTGTCGAGTAGATTGGGATCATGTTGTTTGCGCCAATAACCGCGCACGGCCCAGACGACAGATTCAGTATCGGGATCAACGACTGCCAGTGTGTCGATGTTTCGCAGTGAAATCAGAAGTTGACCTTCCTCGGCAAAGGGAAATTTTCTTGCCAGGTCATGATCGATGACCCTTATTGCGTTGGCATGAATTATATCGCCTTTAGAACCAAATGATTGGGCTAATCGCAAGACGCTGCTATATTTTGAATCTCGAAATGCTTCTAAAATTGAAAAATGCTTAATGAGCCGCCCGTTACCATCGAGAATAGCGATGCCATCATCAAGGAGGGGAGGTTCCAACCATTCCAGTCCTTCTCTCTTTGCTTTTTCTATCCGATGTGTCAGTGCATAAACGTCACCATTGTTGCTCACATCCAAGTCGTGATGGAACATCATCTCCTTATATGCCCAAATGAGGTTAGAATCCTTATCCCATTTTGCCAAAGGTCGACCCCAAGGCGAGCTATTCCCGGTATAAATAACAATGAGGTCGCCATTAGAGAACGGGTAAACACTCTTAACCCTTACTTTCTCTTTGCCCGGACCATCAAGGTTTTCGAACAGCTCCGCATAAGGCAAGTGCCATTGGTGGACAACGCGGCCAGCCATGTCAATGAGATGCACATCCTCCGGTTTGCCCTGACCGACTGAGTAAATCGTATATCCATTAAAGGCGCTTGTTTCATTATATCTGAAAACACCCACTTTAGGGTTTTGAACGATGGGACGAAGATCTTTCAGGTCGTAATAATTGTTCGGTACGATCTGCATGTATGGTCCACGTTCCTTGACCTCTTGCACGTACACTGCTTCCGCAGCGGCGAAGGCATCCCTGAGGTGCTCATAAGGAAAAAATTGAAACCTCATAGCAGCAGCACCTAGAACAACGCTAAGAAAAATTACGGATACAATTGTAACAGAGATGCTCAAGATTTGAGATCGCACGATTCGCGCGAGAAAACTCATGAGCGCCAAAACCCGTTCTAATATTTTTTCCGCAAAATTCGATATCATTGTTATTTCCCTAGAGCGCCGCGCGCAAAGTGTATGTGGTTAAGCACGCAAACAGTGCGAAAAAATAATGCTTAGAGCATCGTTAAATATTCCGAATCAATGAGTTCTGCTCAAACAGAACAAGTCACGAAATATACAGGTACCATCCTTGACAGCAAGAAAAATACTATAAATTGAAATCATAAAATATGAAGAGTGAGGAGGTTTGCTGCATAAATTCAATTTAATGGCAAAGGGTGGTATGTCATGCTTTGAATGCAATGCCGGAGCCCAGGTTGAGACATGGTGGAAAGCATCTGCGTGCCCTTTCCCCGTTCCTCGACCAATGAAAGAACGCTCTCTTCTGAGTAATTCCTAATACGCGCCTCTTTTGTGTTTACCGTTTGGTAACGAGAGCGGAGATGTTTATAGTTTCTTAATCATGATTGATCATTCGTGAACGCACTTCTTCTTAAAGTAAAAATATCTACGTTCTAAATCGCCTGTTTTAATCCGACATTAGCCAATTTCTCCTCATACTGCTTTGCGTTAGTTGGAGAAAAAATGTGGCGTTCCGGAACCATCCTAAATGGAGACTTCTGACTCAGGCCTTTAGGCTATCGAATGCAGAGCTCAACCCCTTGACTCTGCAGTTCAAGGACAGCCGATTCGAGAGGTTGTTTACAGAACATCAGGTTAATCGCGATTTTCCTCAAAGCGTATTCTATATGATTGTCGGCATCTTTGCCTGGATGTCCTACATCATTCTCGATTTGCTCGTTCTGGAGGGGGTTGAGCTTACCCATGTTCTGGAGATACGCGCCGTCGTTATTACGTCTCTTATTGTTCTGGCCGCCATTTGTTTTTTGCCGAACATTCATACAAAAATCCAGTGGATACTCTCTGCCTGCATGCTGATGTCGGGGTTGGGCATTATCTGGATGACAGCGCTTGTCGCTGAGCCATTTAATCACATGTATTATGCAGGGCTTAT
>JAJFIO010000009.1 GCA_021774915.1 Alphaproteobacteria bacterium | reverse complement strand
AATGGTGCGCTCTTCGCGCTTGGCGACGGGCTCTTTTGGTGCGTCCATTTGCAAGGTCATTTCAAGCAGCCCGGCGCGCGCGTCCACCACACCCATCTCAAAAAGGGCCGGGGCTCCAGCCTCCTTGGCGCCGTCCAGCATGGCTTTGGTCTGATCGTCGAGGGGCATGATGCTTTCCTTTTTGCTTGAAGTAGACGTCGTTTCGCAAATTAAACTTTTCTTACTTTCTGATCCATCTCAATATTTTATTTTTTAAATATGAGTCGTCCAAAAGAAAACCGGGCCGGCCATGAATTTTATGACCGGCCCGGCTACTCTACTCAGGGGAAAAATCAGAATGTTTTCTTGACGCTGACGCCCCATTCACGCGGGCGGTTGAAGAAACCTTCCTCAGTGCCAAAACTTGTGATCGCCGAAACACCGCTTTGAACAACCCGGATATCGGTGATATTGGTCATGAAGACGGCCAATTCCCAGCCATTGTCCAGATCTTCAAAAGAGATGCGCCCATTAACGATCGAGTGCGCGCGTTGTTTGTTGGACTGGATAACTTTAGCGTCCAAAAAGTTTTCACTGCGATAGGCCCAGTCACCCCGGAAAACCAGATTACCGTATTCCTGCACCGGCACAGTATATTCGGCGCTGATGCTGCCAGTCCATTCGGGTGTCTTTGGCAGAGGAGCCGACAGACCCGGGATGCCGGCGCCGGCAATGGCTTCAGGCTTCAATCTTGTGTACTCAAGATCGATGTAGCCGAGGCTACCTCGAATGTTGAGACCTTCAATGGGTTGGGCCTCGATTTCGGCTTCCACGCCCCAGGCTTGCGCATCGCCGGCATTGAGGACAACAAGGGCCAAAGCGCCAAACTCATCTATCGCCACGCTGGTGAGCTGCAGGTCTTTGTAATCATAATAGAATACAGCGCCGTTGAAGCGCAGCCGATTATCCCACCATTCGGACTTTACACCGCCCTCAACGGAGAAAATGAACTCCGGATCAAAAGAACCCACAGACCCATCATTGATCGGCCGTCCATTGAACCCGCCGGACTTGAAACCGCGCGAGGCCTTGGCGTAGACCAAGAGATCATCCGTCACCTGATAGTCGGCGCCGCCTTCATATGTCACCGCCGTCCAGTTATCTTTGACGGTTTCCATGAAAACCAGTGGCTCCAGGCTGGCGACCCTGAAATGGTTCGAGAAATAATCTTTCTTCTCGTACGTCAGGCGCGCGCCACCCGTGAGACTCAGTTTATCGGTGACGTCGAATGTGCCTTGGGTGAAGGCGGCATAAGAGGTGATGTCGATCTCATTGAAGACGTCGAAATCCAAATCCAGTGCGATATTGACTGCATTACCGGGAGGACCAAAGATCCCTGCTGTTTCCAATGCCCCGAACAGGCCGGAGGTCAACACCACATCGTTGGTATCGCGACCGAATTCGTTGAAATAAAAGCCGCCGATGACCCAATGCAGACGATCATCGAAACTATCGCCGATGACCTGGATTTCCTGACTGATCTGGTCCTGATCCTGGACCTGATCTGTCTCCACGATGGGCAAAGGCGAGCCATCGCCGTCACGGCCAAACAAAGCCTCCATTTCGCGGTAAGCGGTGATGGATTTAATCGTCATCGGTCCCGCATCCCATTCAATCGTCAGATTGACGCCCCAGGCCGTCAGATCGCTGTGATTGGGACCGGTGCCGAAGCTAACATCAGGATCACCGGAAATGTACCGTCCGTCAAAGGGTGTGCCGGCGGGTCCGCCAATCAGCGCGTTCCAGAGGGTAATCGGCACGCCGCCCAGAGGGTCAGCATTAATCAAGGTCGTGGGTACGGATTCTTCGCGCACCCGACTGTAATCGGCGGTCAGATCAACCGTGATGTCCTCATTGGGCAAATAGCGCAGTGCTATGCGTCCTGCCGCTTCGTTTTCATTCCCCGTTCTGTCGAGAATTTCACGGGTGGTGAAATCAAGCCGTTTGCCATAGCCGTCGCGATTCTTGGACGAAAACGATACTTTGGCAAAGAGTTGATCTTCGACGATGGGAAAATCGAACGAGCCGCGGCCATCAATGCGATCAAACTTGCCGATCGTTAATTCGGCATGACCGCCTGTTTCCCCAGTCGGTTTAGCGGAAATGATGCTGACCGCGCCGCCGATTGTGTTTTTGCCAAACAAAGTGCCTTGTGGTCCGCGCAGGATTTCCACCCGTTCCAGGTCAAGCAAATCCATCACCCCGCCTAAGGTCCGGGGATGGTAAACGCCATCGATATAAACGCCAACACCCGGATCGGTGGTGAACAAAAAGTCTGTCTGACCGATACCGCGAATATAAATCTGCGCGTTGGTGCCGCCGCCGCTGCCGCCTGGCGCTGTCGCCATGTTGACGTTAGGCGCAAAAGACCCCACTTCCATCAAGTTGGTAAGTCCCCGTTTGAGCAGCGACTCGCCGGTAAACGCCGTGATGGCGATCGGCGTTTGCTGCAGCGATTCTTCGCGTTTCCGGGCTGTCACTACAATCTCGCCAACGGCCGCATAGGACTCGCCGACAGCGCCAAAGCTGAAGGCCGCCGCCAACGCCGCCAGTGCCGTTGTCCGGCTAAGCGCGCTGCGGTGGCTGGTGTTCTTGTGCGTTTTTGTATCTCGGTAAATCATGGTTCCCCCTAAGGTGAGTGGATCAAGTGAAAAATTGAGCCTAACTCTTAAAAATGCCAACTATAGGTACAATTAACTAGACCATGGCGCGCCTCTATCGGCTCGCCTCACAATGCCGAATTATTTGACGCTCAGGGACACGGGGGGCACGGCCTGATTTTGCGGCGGTGCAACATGAAAGGTCAGGAGGGGCAAATGCAAGAAATATGGGCAGCTTCGCCTAAAGCGTCTCGCTGGTGCGCTTTGTGCTTTCCTGAATGCGGAATTCGCGGGGCGAGAGGCCGAACTCCGCTTTGAAGGCCCGGCTGAAATGCGAGGCGTCGTTAAAGCCCCAGTGAAAGGCAATCTGAATGATGCCATGGCCGGCAAAGCGTTGATCGGCGAGGTCTTCACGGCATTTTTCCAATCGGCGCTGGCGAATCCATTCCCCTACAGAGGTTCCAATGCGATTGAAGTTGCGATGCAGGTGACGTGTCGAGATGCCATAAGCGGCGGCCACGCTTGAGGGGGTCAAGGTGGGGTCTGGCAGGCGGGCGAGGATGAAATTCTGAACATGGATGATCTGCGAGAGTGTGGCCTGCGAAACCGTCGGATCATGAGCCAGGGGCGTGTCTTCAAGAATGGCCGCATAGGTAAGATCCAACACGGCGTCACGCAGGCCTGTTGCTTGAGTGGCCGAAAAATGCTCGGCCCGGTCGTAAAGATGGGTCACGAAGTTGGTCACGATGGCGCCAAGACCGGTTTTGTCGGGGATTTGCATGGCGCAGGGGATATTCCGGCCACGTAGTTTGTTTTCAACGGTTTTTCGGGGCAGATGGACAGAAAGCTGCGTTGATATGCCGTCGAAACGGAAATCCGATGGGCGGCCCGAATCGATCAGCGTGATGTCATTCTTTTCCAAAAACACCTCATGGCCATTCTGGCGCATCATGCTGCGCCCGGAAATCTGGGCAATCAGGAAACAATAGGAATCATTGGTGTTGGCGACCTGGGTTCTGGAGCGGGTGATCTTGTCGGCATTTGACGAAATCCGGGCAATATCGATACCGCCGACAATCCGTGAGCTGATGGACCCCTCAAAGCCGCGTTTTTCAGATCGGTGCGTGGAAAATCCACCGCACACATCTTCCAATGCGGCTTGCCAATATTCGATCTTGTCCTGTCCCCGATAGGTTTGGGTCGAGTAGCTGTAAGTCATGCGAGGTGTTTTAACCTCCCCCCTGTCACAAGGCTCTTTGGGCTCAACAGACGCGCCTCAAGGCCAGTGACATGATTGACGCCGACGTTAAGTATAACGTCATTGTTTCGTCTGAAACTATAGCCCGTCATGCAGCCTGCTGTCAAAGTAAGCAGACACCGGTTAACCTCGCGCAACGCTTACACCATCATGCAGACTGACTTTGATTCCGTGTAAAGGTCCAGCACGGATCTACCCATTTCCCGACCTATTCCCGATTGTTTATAGCCGCCGAAGGGCAGGGCGGCATCGAGCAGATTGTGGGCGTTAACCCAAACGGTTCCAGCTTTGATCTTGGGCACCACCCGGTGCACCGTGTTTAGATTTGTGCTCCAAACGCTGGCCCCCAAGCCATAGTGGGTATCGTTGGCCAGAGCCACGGCCTCATTCATATCGTCGAAGGGCTGGGCCACCAGAACCGGGCCGAAGATCTCCTCGCGCACCACCTTCATGTTTTGATTGACCGCAGTGAGGACGGTGGGCTTGACGAAATAGCCCTCTCCCTCCCCCGCGCCGCCCCCTGAAAGGGCAGTTGCGCCTTCGGACAATCCCGATTCGATATAACCGCAGACGCGTTTTTGCTGTTCTTCGCTCACCAGTGGGCCCATTTGGGTTTTGGGGTCAAGTCCGGCGCCAAGGGTGATCGAGTTGGCAATGTCCGCAACCCCTTGTGATACCTGGTCAAAGACCGAACGCTCCACATAAAGGCGCGAGCCGGCGGTGCAAACCTGTCCATGATTGAAGAAAATAGCGTCAGCCGCGCCTCTGATGGCGGCGTCCAGATCGGCATCGGCAAAAATGACCACGGGAGATTTGCCTCCCAGTTCCAGGGAGGTGCGCTTCATGGTTTGCACCGCCGTCCGGCCGATGATCTTGCCCACTTCGGTTGAACCGGTAAAGGCGATTTTGTCGACGTCTTCGTGTCCGACCAGCGCCGCACCGGCCACATGGCCCATGCCGGTGACGACATTCACGACACCTTTGGGATATCCCGCTTCGCACACCAGTTCCGCCAACCTGAGGGCTGTCATCGGTGTCTGTTCGGCGGGTTTCAGAACGGTGGTGCAGCCCGTCGCCAGCACCGGTGCGATTTTCCAAAGGGCCATGAGCAGCGGAAAATTCCAGGGAATGATCTGTCCGACCACGCCCACTGGTTCGCGCGTCACATAAGAATGAAATTTTCCCCCCGGCACCAGAGGAATGGATACATTGATCGTCTGTCCTTCGACTTTGGTTGCCCAGCCCGCCATGTAACGGCAGAAATCCCGCGCCAGGGGCACATCAGCCACGCGCGCGATGCCGCACACCTTGCCATTATCGAGTGCTTCCAATTCGGCCAGTTCATCGGCGTGCGCATCAATGAGATCCGACAGGCGCCACAATAATCGTTCGCGCTCAACAGGTGGCATGTCAGCCCAGTCGGGGCTTTCAAATGCGCGGCGCGCGGCCTTGACGGCAAGGTCGATATCTTGCGAATCTGCTTCGGGGACCCGGACGAATTCCTGCCCACAAGCTGGATCGATCACCGAGAATGTCTTGCCGCTCTTGGCATCGACGAATTCACCATCGATCAGCATTTTAACGGGTTTTGCTAAAAAGGAGCGCACCGGCTCGCTTAAGTTATAGGCGCTTTCCGGGTTCTCTGTCATATGGGTCTGGGTCATCTTTCCGCGTCTTTCCGCTTGGGGTTCGTGACAAGCCGCTTTGCTTTTAAGCTGAGCGGCCCGCAACCAGTGCTGCAAGGTCGAGAATAAGATTATCCTAGGGATAAAGCCTCTTGTCTCGCAAGTGTTCTTTCACCTGTTTTCGGAAAATTGTTTCAAGTGAAACAAAATGAATTCCTTTTTGGAGTTTTGATGATTCGCGTGGTGGGGCACGGTGGGTCAACAAACATGACCCCGGGAGGCCAGACCAAGCGGTTGATTACACCATAGAATAAAGGAGAGTAGGTTCGTGGGGTCGATCCCCATCGGCATTTGCTTTTGCAGAAGTTGAGCCAACCATCTAAAAGAACCTGAATTCAGGGAGAGGTGATGAAATGCAAAGGGTTGAAGGAAAAGTTGCACTTGTAACCGGCGGCGCTTCGGGCATCGGACGGGCGAGCTGTGAAACATTGGCGCGCGAGGGTGCTCGGGTGGTGATCGCCGATATTGATGAGCCGGGCGCGCGGGCCCTTGCCGACGCATTGGGCTCGGCCGGGTCGGCGTGCGTTCTTGATGTCACCGATGAAGCATCATGGGAAAATGCTGTCGCCTTTGCCCTCAA
>JAJFIO010000080.1 GCA_021774915.1 Alphaproteobacteria bacterium | reverse complement strand
GTGCCGCCGGTGGAGATCACCGCGTCCACTTCCGGGTCCGCAATCCACTTTTGTAATTGGGCGATGATCGCTGGGGCTTCGTCTTTGACGATGGCGCGGTCCGCCAGTGCGTGCCCGGCTTTTGTCAAACGGTCCACCAGCACCTGACCCGATTTGTCATCGCTGAAATTTCGCGTGTCGGAGACGGTCATGATGGCGATGGTCACAGGAATGAAAGGGCGTGTGTCATCTATGGAGGGCATGAGGGGCCTGATTGTTGGTGTGTGACTCGTATGCCCGAGTTTAAACCACATGCCCATAAAAGTCTGTCTTGTCATCACCCCTCTTGGCGTCATGCCCGGGCGGCAGACCCGGGCTCCAGAAACTCTGGCACAGATTCTTCTTTTGCCACCCCTGAACGGGATGGCGCTGGATCCCCGATCAAGCCGGGGATGACGAGAGGAGGGTGGAGAGAACTAGCGTATCGCCACGCGCCCGTCTTTGGTTTCCAAAGCTTTATAAATCGGCCATTTGCCTGAGGCGGCGGCTTCGAGCGTTGGGGATGCCTGGCCTAAGCGGTGCCGGTAGATCCACAAATTGGTCAGCACGCCTTCGATGAAATTGCGGGTTTCGGCCGCGGGAATGCTCTCGATGAAAAACAGGGGATCGGTATTCGATGTCAGTTCCTTGCGCCATTTGCGTAAATTTCCCGGGCCGCCGTTATAAGCGACGGTCAGCATGAACAGATTGCCGCGGGGCTTTGCAGCGGACATGAGCTGCGTGATATATTTTTGACCCAGATCGAGATTAAAGCCCGGTTCGAAAAGCTTGTCACTGCCCTGGCGCAGTGATCTGTCACGGGCAAGCGCGCTGGCGGTGCGGGGCATCAATTGCATCAAACCGCGAGCACCGACCCGCGACTGGGCATGGGGCAGGAATTTGCTCTCCTTGCGCATGAAGGCATAGATCAGCGCGCGGTCGATCTGAAAACCGCTATTGGGAGCGTAAGAAGCGGGGATTGGGTAAAGTCCGGCCTCAAGTCCATCAGTGGAGGCGTATTCGGCGATCTGAAGCTGGGCCGCGGCCAAGTCCAGCCGCGCGGCCAGAGCCAGAAGGGCGCGGTCCAGCACGGGATCAAGATGCGCATTAACACGTCTGATCTCTTCTTCCGCTTCAAATTTGCGGTCCAATTGCGCCAGCGCCACGGCCCGCCGGACGGACTTGTTCTGGTAAAGCGCCGCCGTCATCGACCGCGTCAATTTGGGCATCTGCCAGTCATAGGCGCCGGTCACGCCCAATTGCCGATTGGCGAGCACGCCATAAAAATTTAAAGGTACTTGAGCCGCGATCTCCAGCAGGGGCGTGACCTTTTGCGGCTGTCGGGTCACCAGAAAGGCGCGCGCCGCCCAATAGGCGCCAGCCGCCCGGATGGAGCCGCTGAGATAAGGCGCGTGGGCAAGGGCCTCAAAATGAAGCGCTGCCCTGTCGTGTTCTCCCAATTGCCAGGCGGCCAGACCAGCGGTCCAGTCGGCCAGCGGCAAGGCTTCGCGGTTCCGCTCGACGACTTTTTGTGCTTGGACCAGGGCTTTTTTCGGCACGCGTTCAAAGAAATATTGCGCGGCGATCCATCTTAAAATCTGATCGTATTCAAGATTGCTGAGATCGCGCCTGACATCCTTGCGATTAATGTAATTCAGCATCTGGGTGGGGCGTTCGCGCGCCAGCTGTGATTTAACATGGCGATTGATTTGCTGCACCCGGCGGCGCTGCGCGCGCGTGCGCCGTTTAGTTTCAAAATTAGGTTTTTTGACTTGGAGAGGATTGGCTCGGTATTTTTTGGGCCGTGGTTTGTCCGGCGCTCTGGCTTTTGCAGGTTTGCGGCGCAGGGCCAGACGGTAGATCTTATTGGCTTTAGGATGGTCCGCATACTGCGCCATCCAGTCTCGCAGTTCATTATAGGTGGAGCGATAAGCGGTGGGGTGCATATAGCGTTGGAACAACACGTAGCCCATCAACGCATCATCGCTGAGCTGATCAATTAATCTGTCGGCGGGTTTCCAGTTGCCGGACCGTTGCACGTCAAAAATCTGGGTATAAAGAGTGATGTCGTCAGGGTTCAGAACCTTCGGTTCATAGCTGGGCAGAATCATGCTGGTGGCGTTCTGCATATTCTGGGCGATCGCGCCGGGAACAAGTGGTTCGGCTTGGCCTTTCAAAGGGGCAAGGCCGAGCCCGGCGCACAATAGAAAAAGCACCACGTTTAAAAGAACGGGTGGAAGCGCGGCTGTGCCGGTCCCGTCTTCGCGCATTTTTATCCCACCAAACTTAAGTGTCACTCAAAACCCTCTTTATCATTACGTCGAAGCCTAACGGGACCGCCCTTGGCGATCAAGGCGGAGCTCAGGGGCAAAGGGGGTCACAAGCCCCCCTTATTGTCTGGACGGGGCAGAGTGCCATAGGGGCGATTAAATGGGGGTTAAGCGCGCGCTTCGATCTCATCAAGACGCGCCTTTAAAGCCAAAAAATCCTGCCAGGCCAAGCGCTTATGTGCAGGTTGGCGAAGAAGGTAGGCCGGGTGCAGAGTGGGTAGGGCGGGCAGGTGCGCCGCGCCCCCCTCGTCCAGTGACACCTCAGCCCACCGGCCCCGCAGCCGCATGATACCGGTTGTGGTATCCAACAAATACTTGGCGGAGGTGCCTCCCAGAAGAACCACCACTGCTGGCTGTGCCAAAATGATATGCCGCTTGATGAAGGGCAGCATGGTCATGGCTTCATCCACTGTCGGGGCGCGGTTGCCCGGTGGCCGCCAGTTCAGAATATTGGAGATATAAACGCAAGTGCGATCACGGCCGATGGCGTGCAGCATCCGGTCGAGAAGCTGCCCCGCGGCTCCCACGAAAGGCAGGCCTTGGAGGTCTTCTTCGCGGCCCGGCGCCTCGCCGATGAACATGACGCTTGATCCCGCCACCCCGTCGGCGAAAACCGTTTTGTTGGCCGTGTTCTTCAGCGCGCAGCCGGGGAAAGTTTCAATGGCCTGGCGCAATTCCTCAAGGGTTTGACACGCTGCGGCGATGGCGTTGGCATCGACTGACCCGCTGTGAGAGGGCCGCGGGGTTGCGGAAGGGGGCGTGTGTTGCGGGGGTGTCGCGGCAGTGGTTTGGGCGGCGGCCTGCAGGCGATTGATGGGCGCGTCGCCCACCGCTTCATCCGCGCCCACCGCGATATACCACTCAAGCAGGGCCTGTTCGGCTTGGGATTGGTCGGACTGGTCGGACTGGTCGGAACCGTCAGGGGGAAGTTCAGGCGGCACGGGGGCGGGTCCTGTATTAAGTTTACCTTGCGTTACAGCTTCATCATGCCAGACATTGAAGACGCTGCCCACTGGCTTTCGGTTATGAACATCAGGGCAATAGAGCTTGACCTGGAGCGGCATACCTTCCCATAAAGATGTGCCAAGCAGACGGTCTTTCACCCGACTGCACTCTCAATACCCCCCTATGAGGAGGAATGAAATGCCCGATCAGGCCGCTGAGCGCGAGTTCATGGACTATGATGTGGTGATTGTCGGCGGCGGCCCGGCTGGCCTCAGTGCCGCCATTCGCTTGAAGCAGTTGGCGCAGGAGCGATCCCGGGAGATCAGCGTCTGCGTGCTGGAGAAAGGCTCTGAAATCGGCGCTCACATTTTGTCGGGCGCGGTGATTGATCCCATTGCGCTCAACCAGCTCATACCCGACTGGAAAGAGCGTGGCGCTCCCCTTGATACGCCTGTGACAGATGACCGGTTTTTATTTTTGGGCAAAAAAGGCCGCGTTCGCATGCCCAATTTTCTGATGCCGCCTTTCATGTCAAATCATGGGAATTATATCGTCAGCCTTGGCAATGTGTGCCGCTGGCTGGCGGAGCAGGCAGAAGCGTTAGGCGTTGAAATTTATCCCGGCTTTGCCGCAGCTGAAATCATTTATGACGATGATGGCGCGGTGCGCGGGGTGGCCACCGGCGATATGGGCGTGGCGCAAGACGGCACACACAAACCCGGCTACACCCCCGGCATCGAACTGCGCGGTAAATACACCTTTTTGGCAGAAGGCGCCCGCGGCTCGCTCTCCAAACAGGTCAGTGCAAAATATAATCTTGGTGCGGGTAAAGAGCCGCAGAAATATGGTATTGGAATCAAAGAGCTATGGGAGATTCCTAAAGAAAAACACCAAAAAGGCCTGGTGCTCCACACCATGTGTTGGCCGCTCAAAAACGATACCGGCGGCGGCTCCTTCATGTATCACCTTGACGACAATCTGGTGGTCATTGGTTTTGTTGTCCATCTCAATTATTCCAACCCCTATCTTTCGCCCTTCGATGAATTTCAACGCATCAAGCACCACAAGTCCATCAGCCCTTTTCTGGAAGGAGGAAAGCGCATTTCTTATGGCGCTCGCGCTATCACCGAAGGCGGGTGGCAATCTATTCCAAAGCTGGCTTTCCCCGGCGGCGCGCTCATTGGCTGTACGGCGGGTCTTGTCAATGTGCCGCGGCTCAAAGGTTCTCACAACGCCATGATGTCCGGCATGTTGGCGGCCGAAGCGGCGTTTGACGCCATCAGCGCGGATCGCCAGCGCGATGAACTTGTCGCCTATGAGACAGCTTTCGCGAAATCCCCGATCGCCAAGGATCTGCACCGGGTGCGGAATGTGAAACCTCTCTGGAGCAAATTGGGCACAGTGCTCGGCGTCGCCATGGCCGGTGTGGACATGTGGGCCAATCAACTGATTCCCGGCGGGTTTCAGTTCACCCTCAAACATGGCAAAGCCGATGACGCAACTTTGATTTCCGCCACGCAAGCCAAGCCGATAGACTATCCCAAACCGGACGGCGTGTTATCCTTCGACAAATTATCATCGGTGTTTTTGTCGAACACCAATCACGAAGAAGACCAGCCCGTCCACCTTAAACTGGCTGATCCGGAGACGCCGATTAAAGTTAATTTGCCGACCTGGGACGAACCGGCGCAAAGGTATTGCCCGGCAGGCGTCTATGAAGTGCTGAGAGATGAGGATGGCTCGAATCCGCGCTTTCAGATCAATGCGCAGAATTGCGTGCATTGCAAAACCTGCGATATCAAAGACCCATCACAGAATATCACATGGGTTGTCCCCGAGGGCGGTGGTGGTCCAAACTACCCCAATATGTAGTTTGGACGACGAATAGGGAGTTATGGCGTGGAGGAAAGAACGCACATCATGGCGGGCTTGTTTGATCTGGCGGGACGGGGCGCCCGGCAGATGGCGGCCTTCGCTTTTTTCAGCGTGCTTCTGACTTTCGCGGGTTGCGCGGGGACAAATACCGGCGGCGCGTTCTTAAAGGCTGATCGCGGTGTGAAGCCCTCTTCGTCGCTCTATGGCAATTATCTGGCGGGGCGTTTTGCCGGCGCCATGCGCGATACGCGTGAAGCCGCCATTTTTTATGAGCGCGCCCTGAAACAGGATCCCGACAATAACGTGATGCTGGAGCGCGCGTTTTTGCTGAAAGTTGCGGACGGCAAGGTTGCCTCCGCAGTTGATCTGGCTGAACAGATCGTGGCGCATGATGCCAGCAACCGGCTCGCGCGTCTGGTGTTGGGCGTTGAAGCCTTCCGGGTGGGTGACTACGCGGCGGCGCGCACTCATCTGCAACAATCCCGCAGCGGCCCGGTCAGTGCGCTCATTCAGGAGTTGTTCACCGCCTGGTCCTATGTCGGTGAGGGCCAGATGGAACAGGCGCTGGAGGTTCTGGACAAGGGGGTGTCGGATTCGGTTTTTTCTCCCTTCTTTATTGTCAACCGCGCCCTGGTGAATGATCTCAGTGGCCGCAATGCCCAGGCGGCGGAGGATTACATTGAAGCCCTGCGCGCCACCGGCGGCCGCTCTTTACGGATCGTCCAGAATTACGGATCTTTTCTCGAACGCATGGGGCGTGGGCAGGAAGCCGAGGCGCTTTATCTGGGATTTCTGTCCGGCGTACCGGAAAACCGTGTGATCAGCGCTGCTCTGGCGCGGGTAAGGGCAGGCAAGTCCGCTCCGCAATTGGTGCGGAATGCCGCACAAGGCGCGGCGGATGCGATATACGCGCCGGCCTCCTATCTGGTGCAGGAACGGGCCATGGATCTGCCTATCGTCTATCTTCAGATGGCGCTCTATCTTGATCCCGATTTCGATATCGCGCGCACGCTGCTGGGGGATCTGCTCGAACGGGGGCGGCGCTGGCGGGACGCTATACTTGCTTATGCGCAAATTTCCCCATCGTCAGGTCTGTATCATAATGCGCAGCTGAAAATCGCCTTTAATCTGAATCGCTTGAATCAAACGGATGATGCGGTTGGCGTGTTGCGCACTTTGTTGCGCCGCAATCCGAATGATATTGAATTGATGGTGGCGCTGGGGGATATGCTGCGTCAGGGTGACCGGTTTGAGGATTCTGTCAAATATTATGATAAGGCAATTGCTCTTTTTGATCATCCGCAGGCAGAGCATTGGCCCATCTATTATTCTCGCGGCGTTTCTCTGGAGCAGATGAAAAAGTGGGATGCCGCCGAAAAGGATTTTCTCAAAGCCATTGAGCTGTCTCCCAACCAGCCTTTGCCTCTGAATTATCTCGGCTATTCCTGGATTGATCAGGGAATCAATAAGGCGGCCGCCATGCGCCTTATCGAGCAGGCTGTCGATCTCAGCCCTAATGATGGTTTTATTGTAGACAGTCTGGGCTGGGCGTTATTCAGGCAGGGTCGGTTCGACGAAGCGGTGAGCCAACTTGAGCGGGCGATCCAGCTTGAGCCCGCCGACCCCGTCATCAATGAACATCTGGGCGACGCCTATTGGAGAGTGGGACGGCGCATTGAGGCGCGCTTTCAATGGCGTCATGCCTTGACCCTGGGTTCCACTCAAGGTCAGGTCACGCAGATCGAACGTAAAATCGAACAGGGACTTTGAGCCTGAGCCCTCGTTTGCCGAGTTTGTCGCGCCGTGATGGAAAACACATGAATGCGTTTGCTAAACTCAATCTTTTTCTTCATGTGGAACCGGTGCGGGGCGATGGCTATCACCCATTGCAAAGCTGGGTTGCCTTTGCTGGTTATGGGGATGCGCTTCACATTGAGGCGGGTGAGAAAATCGGACTGGCCATCATCGGCCCTTTCGCTGAAGGGTTGAAGCGTGATGAGGGGGAAAACATCATCCTGCGCGCTGCTCATGCATTGCAACGCTGGGCGGTGGGCCAGGGGTATGCTCCCATGGGCGCGACGATCACGCTCACGAAAAATCTGCCCATCGCATCTGGCATCGGCGGCGGGTCGGCAGATGCGGCGGCGACTTTACGCGCATTGGTCTGGCACTGGGATCTGGATATCGAAGAGTCGATACTCATGCAGATCGGCTTGGGACTGGGCGCCGATGTGCCGGTTTGTCTTTATGGAGCCACCGCCTGGATGGAAGGCGTGGGTGAGCAGATTTCGCCGGGCCCGTCTGTTTTGCCTCTGCCGCTTGTTCTGGTCAATCCAGGACGCGCCGTATCTACCGCCCAAGTCTTTAAAGCTTTCGACGGGCGCGGTGTTTCAACGCCGCCAGTGACGCCTGATCAACGCCCAACTGACTTTTCCGATACGGCAGCATTGATTCGTTTTCTGGGCGCTACCAGTAATGACCTGGAAGAGGTGGCCACGGGCTTGGTCCCTGTGATCGCGATGGTTCTGGCGGCGCTGAAGACAAGCGGCGCGACTTTCGCGCGGATGTCAGGCTCGGGCGCCACATGTTTTGGTCTTTATGATGAGGCGGCGCAGGCGGAAATGGCCGTTAATCATATACGTGCTACACATGAGGACTGGTGGGTTCAACAGACCACCCTGACAAGCTAGGCGCGCCGCTTTATGACTCTGTTCGGCATCATTTTGACCGCATTGCTGATTTTCGCGTTCTCGGCGCTGTTGACCCGCATCATGATAGGGCTGGGCGTGAAAGCGCTTCCTAATCACCGCTCCAGCCATGAAGAGCCCATCCCGAATAGTGGCGGCGTGGCTATTGCTGCTGGCTTTGTTCTCGGCCTTGTTGGGTTTTACGTATCGGAGCCGGAGGCGGGTGCGCGCTTTGGTCTGGACGGTATTCATTTTGCTCTGTTTATGGGCTTGAGCCTGTTGGTCGCGATCATGTCATTTATCGATGATGTGTGGGACGTGCTGCCTCTTTCAAAACTTATTGCGCAGAGCCTGTCGGCCGTGGTGTTCGTGATTTTCATTGGGCGGATTGAAGTCTTGGATTTTTTAGGTTTGGGAGATTTGTCCCTCGGCATCTGGGGGTATGGACTAACGGTGCTGTGGATTGTGTTTTTCATGAACGCTTTTAATTTTATGGACGGAATTAATGGCATTGCCGGGGGCGGTGCGGTGGTGGTGGCGCTCTTTTTAGGGGGGATGGCGCTTGTCCAGGGTTCAGATTTTGTGGCGCTGTCTTGCCTCGCATTAGGGGCAGCGGCGTTGGGGTTTCTGGTGTTCAATTTTCCGGCGGGCCGGATTTTTATGGGCGATACGGGAAGTCAATTTATCGGTTTCGTGTTTGCCGGGCTGGCGGTGATCGGCAACGCCGCGCCGCCGGGGGGAGGGACGGCCACCAAGCTTTCGATTCTGCTGGTGCCGGTGCTGTTCTTTCCTTTCATATATGATGTGTTGCTGACACTGGCCTATCGGACCATCCGTCGGCAGAATATCATGCAGGCGCACCGTGACCACCTCTATCAAATCGGAATCAAGCTGGGCGCCAGTCATGTGTTGGTGACGTGCCTCTATCTGGGTCTTTTCGCGCTGTGCGGCATGGCCGCTCTGCTGGTGCAAAGGGCGGACGCACTGGGCCGCTTCTGGGTTTTGTGTGGATTGTTCTTGAGCTTTAGCGGAGGAGCCGGGCTGGTTTACCGGGCGGGATTGAAAGGCGGTGTGGTTGAGCCCTTGGCGTCTCGCTCAGGCGATGGGGTCAGTACGCCCGATCAACGCAAAACGTGATGATATTATCCAGACTGCGCCGATAGCAATTGTCCGGCAATATCATCAAAGCGTCATGGGCCTTTTCAGCATAGTCTTTGGCCAGGTCCATGGTGTCTTTAATGCCGCGATGCAAAGCCAGCAATTCAATGGCCTGAGAGAAGTCTCCGTCTCCTTGCTGAGGCTCTTCCATGGTCCGGCGCCAGAAGGCCCGTTCCTCTTCGCTGCCCCGCTCATAGGCCAGGACCACAGGCAGTGTGATCTTACCTTCGCGGAAATCGTCCCCCACGGTTTTGCCTAGCTGTTCCTGCAATCCGGCATAATCCAGCGCATCGTCAATCAACTGAAATGCAATACCGAAATCGCGGCCAAAGGCATTGAGCGCTTCTTCTTCGCGAGCAGAGCGTCCGGCAATGACAGCTCCCACACAGGCGGCGGCGGAAAAAAGAGCCGCCGTCTTGCGCATCACGATATCCATATAGGTTTTTTTGGAGGTGTTCATATCGGCAGAGCTGACCAGCTGTAAAACCTCACCTTCGGCAATAATGCTGGAGGTGTGCGATAAAATGTCGAGCACCTTCAGATTTCCGGTTTCCACCATAAGGTTGAAGGCGCGGCTGAAAAGGTAATCGCCTACCAGGACGCTGGCCTGATTGCCCCATACCACATTGGCGCTGTCATGGCCGCGGCGCAAAGCGCTCTCATCGACCACATCGTCATGCAGCAATGTTGCGGTGTGAATGAATTCCACGCTGGCCGCCAGTTTGGTATGGTCTTCCCCTTGATAGCCGCACAGTTTAGCGGCCGCGAGGGTGATGAGCGGGCGCAAGCGCTTTCCGCCTGAATAGATGAGATATCCCGCAATATCGGGGATCATCGAAACGGCGCTGTCCATGCGCTGGGTGATCAGTTCATTGACCTTGGTCAGATCATCGCTGACCAGCAGGGTCAGCGCGTCAATGGCGCTCACAGTTTGGCGCTGATCTTCTTTGAGTGGCGTTGCGAGCCCTATATCCATTTTTCCCGAACGACCGCCTGATGTGACCTGTTGAGCATGTTTAGGCGAAAAGAGAACCGCTTGCCTTGCGCCGAAAATGCAACCAAATACCTGTTAAGAGCGTTTTCACAATTCTGTTAAAGCGATAAACGTTCTAGGGTGAAAGTAAGACCGGCCTTCAGGTGGGTCAAGTCTTCAGAATCAACACTCACGCAGCCGTGAAAGAAAGGTTTGAGGTGTGAAAGAATTGCTGCGAACCAATGATCTGGTTTTGATTTCTTATATTGAGGCCCTGCTGGCCGACAGTGAGATTCAGACCTTCGTTCTGGATGGCCATACCAGTGTGATAGAAGGCTCTCTGGGCGTCCTGCCCCGGCGCATCATGGTGGCGGACGATCATGAGGTGCGGGCCAGGGTGATTCTGAGTGCTGCCGAGATCGAGACGGGTCCATATGGTTGAGACCAAAAGTCGCGGGCTAGTACCGCCCATGCCGTGCAGTGATGATGCATTTTTAGGGGGGGATTTGCAGATTCTGCAACCCCATGCGGGTTACCGTGCGGGGATCGATCCGGTGTTTCTGGCCGCCGCGCTGTCGGCTGAAGCGGGCATTCATGTACTGGATGCAGGGGCGGGCGTGGGCGTGGGCGGATTGTGCCTGGCGCAGCGCGAGGAAGGTGTGCGGGTCACCGGCGTGGAACTGCAACCCCAACTGGTCGAAATAGCTCAGCAAAACGCCCGCCGCAACGGATTGGACGCCCGTGTGAGCGTCCTTCAGGGAGATATTATAAAGCCGCCAAGTGAACTGACCGCGGGCAGTTTCGATCAGGTGATGGTGAATCCCCCTTTTTATGATCAGCACGGCAGAGTGCGGGCCGCACAGGAGCCCAAAATCCTCTCTCACATGGGAGATGGCGCCACTTTGGATGAGTGGCTGGCGTTCTGCCTGAAAATGCTGAAACCCAAAGGAGAGCTGAGTCTTATCCACCGCGCCGACCGGCTGGGCGATATTTTGCACTGCCTTGAAGGCCGGGCCGGTGGCATCAGGCTCTTCCCGTTATGGCCGGGGGGCGGCAAGCCGGCCAAGCGGCTTCTGGTGAAAGCGGTGAAAGGCTCCGGCGCGCCGCTCAGCGTGCTGCCTGGCCTGACATTGCATGAAACAGGGCGACGGTTCACTAAAGGTGCGGATGATGTGCTGCGTCACGGCGCGGCGTTGCCCTTTTGAAAGCCATGGCTGGCGATGATGGTCTGAATATTGCACAAACCCCACTTGACCTTCACCCGGATAATCCCCCATGCCGATGAACTACCTTGAGCGCCGCCTGCCGCCGACCGGATTTCAGTTTTTGAAATTCTCACTGGTCGGCACCGTGGCTTATATCACCGATGTGTGTGTGCTCTATATATCCTTCAATTTCGGCTTTGGCCTTTATAATGGGCGCGTGGTTTCATATCTGGTGGCGGCGACGGCGCAATGGGCGCTCAACCGGCGTTTCACCTTCGCCTATCAGGGCAACACCCGCGCCCATCATCAATGGGCCAGATCGGTCATCTTCATGGCGGCGGGGGCATCAGTGAATTACGGTATCTATGTGCTGCTGGTGGCATCTTTTGATTTTATCGCGGCTTATCCTTTCGTTGGCGTGGCCGCCGGGTCGCTGGGAGGGCTGGCGGTGAACTTTCCGCTGTCCCGCAAATTTGTATTCCACGATTAAATCACGCCTGCGAGGCATTTTTCATGCAAGTTTAACTTGCCGTGGCCATACCGTCCGTCATAAATAGGCCATGGCTTTCTTCTCTTTTCTGAATCGATTCCCCCTGTGGGGCAAACGTCGCGCGGGACCGGTTGTTTCTGTGCTGCGGTTGAACGGGCCCATCGGCATGTCCATGGGGCTGGGGCGCTCGCTGAGCCTGGCTCATCTGGCCGAGGCAATTGAACGCGCGTTTTCCCGCCGGGCCAAAGCGGTGGCGCTGGTGATCAACTCTCCGGGCGGTTCGCCGGTGCAATCCACCCTGATCTTCTCGCGCATTCGGGCGCTGGCTGAGGAAAAAAATATTCCCGTCTTCGCCTTTACCGAGGATGTCGCCGCCTCGGGGGGATATATGCTGGCCTTGGCTGCGGATGAGATTTACGCCGATGTCAGTTCCATCATCGGGTCGGTCGGGGTGATTTCGGCCGGCTTTGGTTTTCACGAGCTGATCGCAAAAATTGGCGTCGAGCGGCGGGTTTATACGGCCGGAGAAAGCAAATCCATACTCGATGCTTTCAAGCCGGAAAACCCGGAGGATGTCGAGCGGCTAAAAGCCATCCAGAAAGAAGTGCATGAAGCCTTTAAGACACTCGTCAAGGCGCGGCGCGGCGATATGCTGGTGGGTAAGGACAAGGATCTTTTCACAGGTGAATTCTGGACCGGCGCACAGGCTGAAAAGCTGGGCCTGATCGATGGCTTGGGTGATCTGCGCACGGTCATGCGCAAGCGGTTCGGCGACAAGGTTCAGCTTCGCCTCATTGAGCAAGGTCAAGGCTGGTGGCAGCGGCGCTTGCCCTTCAGGGAGGGAGGCGGGGGGCTCCCGCATTTTCAGCATATCACGGCTTCCTGGTCTGATAGTCTGCTGGACACGCTGGAGCGGCGTTCCCTGTGGTCCCGATTCGGCCTGTAAGTTCCATGACCAAGCTTGAGAAACGTCCTCCCTCTTTTCAGGATCTCATTTTAACCTTGCAACGCTATTGGGCGGATCAGGGTTGTGTGATCCTTCAGCCCTATGACGTGGAAATGGGGGCGGGGACCTTTCATCCCGCCACGACGCTGCGCGCGCTGGGCCCCAAGCCCTGGAAGGCGGCTTATATGCAGCCCTGCCGACGGCCGACCGATGGGCGCTATGGCGCCAATCCCAACCGGTTTCAGCACTATTACCAGTTTCAGGTCATCCTGAAGCCCTCGCCCGACAACATTCAGCAACTTTATCTGGGTTCTCTGGTCAAGCTTGGCATTGATCCCCTCCTGCATGACATCCGCTTTGTCGAGGATGATTGGGAAAGCCCGACGCTCGGCGCCTGGGGTCTGGGCTGGGAAGTGTGGTGCGACGGCATGGAGGTCACGCAGTTCACTTATTTTCAGCAGGTGGGCGGCTTTGACTGCGCGCCGGTCTCGGGCGAGATCACCTACGGGTTGGAACGTCTGGCGATGTATGTTCAAGGGGTCGATAACGGCTTTGATATCGATTTCAACGGCGCGGGCGTCACGTATGGCGATGTGTATCATCAGGCTGAGCGGGAATATTCCGCCTATAATTTTGAGTATGCCAATACTGAAGTGCTGCTGCGGCATTTTGAAGACGCGGAAGCTGAATGCAGCGCTTTGGTGGAGGCTAAACTGGCGCTGCCCGCCTATGACCAGTGCATCAAGGCGAGCCATGTCTTTAACTTGCTTGATGCGCGCGGCGTGATCAGCGTGACCGAGCGGCAATCCTATATTCTTCGTGTACGGACTCTTTCCAAAGCGTGCGCGCAAAGTTGGCTGGACAGCCCGCAGGGGCGCACGCCGGGCGCAGGCATCGTGGATTTTAAGGAGGGGTCGGCCGATGGCTGAGCGTTCGACTTACTCCCTCTCCCTTGAGGGAGAGGGGTGGGGTGAGGGTGAACGTCTCACTGCGAAACACTGTGTTTCTTTTTGTTTCTATTCCCCTCACCC
>JAJFIO010000079.1 GCA_021774915.1 Alphaproteobacteria bacterium | reverse complement strand
TTTGCCCATAAAAAATGGCGACCAAAGGCCGCCATTTAATTTCCAAGCAAAAGCTACAATTTAGCCTGGCTTTAAAATCAATCCACTATCTGCATACATAAACCCCGTTATGAACAGGTTACCGCTGAGATAGCAGGAGCGGCACCAGCCCCGGCTTCGGTATACGTAAAGCTACACGTCAATCCAGCAGAGGTTTTGCTAATCGTGGTGACTGTTGCCGATGTGGCGGTCACAGTGTAATCCGCGGCAGTAATACTGGCTGCGTCATCAATGCTTTCAGCGTCAGGATAAAAATTAACCATGGTGATGGTGGTGCCTTCCATTGTAATTGATGTGTTGGCACTATTTTGTTCTACCAGGGTTTCTGAATGTGCGAGCGTTGCAGCGGATTTGACAGAGGCCTGCGCCCCTTCAACCACTGCCTGTAAGGCGTCGTCACTTATATTGGTAAACTTAGGAAGCGCAATTGCGGTCATAATACCGAGTATAACGATTACCACTACTAATTCGATTAAAGTGAAGCCTGGTTGTGAAAAAATTGGGAGTTTATTCGTTCTAGCGATGACCATAATATGCTCTTTGTATCAGTTGTTTATCAAATATGTTTCCCTTCATAGCGGCACCAATAATCATTTTATAAATGATATTAAGGGAGGGCTGCTGGAATTGTCATAATAACCATTCAAAGTATATTAATTGTGCTTGCCAATAAAATGCCTCATCATTAATTACTATTAAATAGTAAGCGCTATCCCTTTGTGTTTTATTAAGTTGTTAGTTTTGTTTTGTCTGCTTTGTGAAATTTCGATTTATTATGCTGCTCGTCTCCACCAATTTATGATGACGGTGGCGTGTAAATTTTGTAGAGTCGCCTGTCTGGATTGAGTATTTATTACATTTAAAAATGTGTGTGCGAGTTTTTGATGGAAGGTTGAGGGTTTAAGTTGACGGATTAAAATTAACCACTAATTACAGGAGGGCGTTATGAGTCAGCAGGATGAAGTTCAAACAATCGATAGCACTGCGGAAACCGTTTCCGGTGAAGGGGCCGCTGTTCAGAAGCGGGGGGATATGGGCGCGCAATGGCTCAGATTGCTCTATATGTTACTTTTCTGGATTGCACTGCGCATTAGCGAATTTGTGGTCGGGGTGACAATGCTGCTGCAGTTTGTTTATCGTATTACTCAGGGTGAACACCAACCTAAATTGATGGCGTTTGGCGATAGTCTGTCACAGTATGTGGCATCAATCGCAGCATTTCAGACGTATCAAACGGAAGAGAAACCATTTCCGATGGGGAGCTGGCCTGCACCTAAAAATCCCATTATTAGCAGCACTGATGGGTCACCGGATGAGACTAAAGTGTCTGCCTGATTTTGTCTGTTAGTCAATCGAGGTAAAGGATTGCGACTGAAATAAAAAAATCCCCGATCAATGACGATCGGGGCTTTTTTGTTTGTGCCTTTTATAGATGGCGTCTCGGTGATCGTTACCGCTTATAACCGGTCAGTAACATAAACGGACTGGGGGGGGGCATCTGTTCCGATTTGATATCGACAAAGCCGACCGAGCGCATGATCTCTTCCATTTCACTGGTTGAGTAAGAAGAGCCACCCATGGTGTTGATAATCTGATTCACGCCGATCATCGCCGCCAGCTCCGGGCCATTTTTTTCAGGATTGAGGAGTTGTTCCTGAATCATGATGACGCCATCGTTATTCATCGAGTCATAACATTTTTGCAGCAGTTTTTTAATGTTGTCCGGCGACTCCTGATTGGTCATTGATGATAACAGCATGGCGTCATTGCCGGTGCCGAGGCTGTCACTATTGTAATCGCCGGGCCGCAGTGCCACACGATCCTGCATATTGAATTGATCGACAATTTCCTGTGCGATTTGCAGGTTCTGCTCGCGGTCCATGGCAATCGCATTCAATCCGTCATAGCGTTCGCAGAATTTGACTGAAAAAGTAGAGGGGCCGCAGCCTACGTCCATCAACTGTTTTTTGCCGGTGAGATCGACCATGCCGGTGAGAACATCCGATTGTGATAATGCGCGGTTGTGCATGCCCATCATATAATCGCGGGTCTCCTGATCAGAATATTCCTGATGCATGAGCGCGGAGGGCTTGCCGGTCATCACTGTGTCATAGAGCCCACCCCACGCCTCATACCAGTTTTCAAACATATAGACGATGCCGCCCTGATAAAACTGGCTGGAGCTGGTGAGGAAGGTCTGGCTGAACTGATTGTTACTGAAAAAATCACCCTCACGCGCTAGAAAATCGATTGAGACCAGTGCGCTGAGCAGTGTGCCGAGACAGCGACGATCAGCCCCTGTGGCCTGTTGCAGCGCATCAAGGTCTTTTGCGCCATCATCAAGGAGGTTGAAGATATCGAGCCGATTGGCAGCGTGTAGTGCGCAGGAATGCCAGTAAGCAGAGGCGACCTGCATCACTTTCATTGGATCCATCCCTTCAGGTAGATCCCAGCTTTGGTTACTTTTGTTTTGATCCCATGGTTCTGACATTGAGCTTCTCTTAAGAAAGTTAGAAAGTTAGAAAGTTAGAAAGTTTGGAAAATTAGTTCACAAGAATTATCGGTAATTGAAGGAGAAATATGAATGATAGCGGGAGGTTTGTCCAGTGATGGGGTTAGCAGTGGGATTGTAGCGAGATATCGCGATAATCGTAGCCGATTTGCAAATAAAATGGCGCTAACCCCTTTTGTTACTTGAAATTAGTGGCTTAATTCCTGTATCGTACGCCGTCTAGAAGACGCGTAGCTCAGTTGGTTAGAGCACCACCTTGACATGGTGGGGGTCGTTGGTTCGAATCCAATCGCGTCTACCAGTTT
>JAJFIO010000078.1 GCA_021774915.1 Alphaproteobacteria bacterium | reverse complement strand
TGGTGGTTTCCGCCACGGGGCCGCGCACCTCGGCTTTGATTTCAACCGAACGGTTGGGCCGGGTTTCCCCCTGTATCCTCACATTGCTGGTAATGGGCGCCGCCACCATATGCATCACCCGCGCCTGCGTTTTCCGGGGTGCCTGCTGATCACCATTGGTGGCAATGGCCTGCGTCATACCGGGTGTCGGGTCTGAGAATTGCCCGCTCAATACCCACAACCCCGCCAGGGCGATGATCGAAAGGGCAACCACATAGGACCGTTTCATCTGCGTTATGAATTTTATCGTATTTTCGAAACTGAACATCAACACATGACCCAATATAAAATTAAAAAACCTGCCTGGCCTGGCCATACTAAAAATGTTAGCGCGGGCCAGCCCTTCATTCACCCTTGTGCTCCATTCCAAGCTCTTCAATCGAACTCCATCTTCGCGTGAAGTCGCTCGCAAAAGCTCCTGAAAACACCAAAAAACGCTGCTTGATCCTTTAAGGGCACTTTAAGACTAACCCTTAAGCTTAAATGGAGTTTAAGACTACAGAATTTCTTGCGTGAAACTGCATTGTCGAAATAGGCCCATGAGTGAACACCAGACCATCGCGACAAGCGCATCTCTTCCGATCAAGGCGCGCAACCGGCTGAAACGCGAAGCCACCCAGGCGCAGATCATTCAGGCGTTCGAGCGCCTGTTACAGCGTGAAGGCGTCAGAGCCGTAGGCGTCAACAGCGTGGTCAAGGAAGCGGATATCGGTAAGGGTCTGCTCTATAAATATTTTGGCGGCCTGCCAGGATTGGTCGAAGCTTGGGCGCGACAAGCGCAGCTTGTACCCGACTTCAAAAAATTTCTGGATTCGTCAAGTTTCTCACACAAACCTGTCGAAGAGCAGCTCATCCTTCTTGTTACGCATTATGCCAACGCCATCAAGCAAAGTGCCGTCATGGCGGAAATTCTCGCGGATGAACTTTTCGGACCATCAGATTTGTCCCGGGCGATGAGCGAGATGCGTACACGATTTGGCCAGGAGATCATAACCGTGGTTTCCGAAAATCCCATCTTTGGCCACCCTCGCAACCGGGCTTTAATGGTTGTGTTGCTTTCAAGCGTGCGATATTTGGCCTTGAGGGCGCGCTCATCCCCACACTTCATGGGAATTGATCTTGCCGCCGATGAGGGTTGGGAAGATGTCATGTCCATGGTCGATATTATCGTCAGAGCGACAGCAGTGAACCTGATCAGGGAGGCAAAAGATGATATTCCTCAACCCAACCAGGTGTAGGAAAAATAGACCCGTTCGAACGACAACCTCAAATCGGCGAAGACTGAAATGAACAAGATTCTTGAAGCGATTATCCTCAGATCCCGCACCGTGATCAGTGCGCTGGTGTTTCTGCTGATCGGCGGCATGATTGCCTATATCCAGATCCCTAAAGAGGCAGAGCCGGAACTAGCCATGCCCATCGTCATGGTCAGCACGACTCATGAGGGCGTTTCCCCCGTGGATGCAGAACGGCTTCTGGTGCGGCCGCTTGAAGAACAGTTCAAGAATCTGGATGCGGTCAAGCAGGTTACGGCCAGCGCGTTTCAGGGCGGCGCAAGTGTTAATATCGAATTTGAGGCCGGCACGAATATCGATATCGCCCTTCAGGATGTGCGCAACAAGGTGGACATGGCGCGGCCTGAAATGCCGGCCGACATGGACGAACCCCGGGTCACGGAAATGTCCTTTTCCCGCTTTCCCATGATCATCGTAAACTTGTCGGGCGACCTGCAAGAACGCCAGTTGATGAGATATGCGCGCGCCTTTCGCGATGACGTGCGCACATTACCGGGAATCATGTCGGCCGATATTTCCGGTGTGCGTGAAGAAATCGTTGAAATCATCATCGATCCGGCACGGGCGCAAAGTTACCAATTGGACACCAGCGACTTAACTCAGCTTTTTTCGCGCGCCAATCGTGTCGTGCCTGCGGGAAGTATCGATACCGGCCAGGGCAGTTTTTCAGTCACTGTTCCCGGTCTCTTCGAAGCTTCAAATGATATTCTCAATATGCCTGTGAAGGTCAGCGACAATGCCGTCGTCCGCGTCCGTGATGTGGCGACCATCAAGCGCACGTTTAAAGACCCGGACACATTTGTCCGCGTGAACGGCGAGCGCGCCGTCGCCATCGAATTGATCAAGCGCAGCGGCGAGAACATGATCAAAACGTCTGAAGCGGTGCACCGCCTGATTGAGCGCGAGCAGGCCAACTGGCCGAGCACTGTCACGGCGAACATTACAACCGACCAATCCGCGAGAGTTCGCAATCAGGTCGGTGGGCTGCAAAACAGTGTTCTTCTTGCCATATTCTTGGTGATGGCCGCTGTCGTCGCCGCTCTGGGCGTGCGGGCGGGTCTGCTGGTCGGGATCGCCATTCCGGGCGCTTTTTTGACCGGCATCTTTTTTATCTCAATGATGGGCATGTCGGTCAATAATGTCGTCATGTTCGGGTTGATTCTGTCAGTGGGCATCCTGGTCGATGGCGCTATCGTGGTGACGGAGTATGCTGACCGGAAAATGGTCGAAGGCTTTGACCGGCGCGAAGCCTATGTGATGGCTGCGCAGCGCATGGCCTGGCCCACGATTTCCTCCACCGCCACCACCATTGCCGCGTTTATCCCTCTGCTGCTCTGGCCCGGCATGATGGGACAGATGATGCAATATATGCCGATCACGTTGATCTGCGTGCTGACCGGGTCTTTGCTGATGGCGCTTATTTTTACTCCCACTTTAGGACGCCTGATCGGCCGGCCCAGCGATGTCGACCAACACGCCATGGCCATGCTCAGTGGCGAGGAGCAGGTCGATATCAAGCAATTGAGCGGCTGGACCCGGCATTATGTGGCCATCCTTTCCTGGGCTCTGGATCACTCCAAACGCGTTCTTCTTGGAACCGTCGTCCTGCTCATCGCGGTGATCACATTTTATCTTTCCGCAAATAATGGCGTTTCCTTTTTCCCCGAAGGATCCGCCGACCGGGCGGCGCTGCTGATACACGGGCGAGGAAACCTGTCGGTTGAGGAAAAAGACGCCCTCATTAAAGAAGTGGAAGATCAACTCGTCGGCATCGATGGCATCAAAACGGTTTATTCGCGGACCGGTGTCACCGGAGGGGGCTCGGGGAACGATGTTATCGGTCAAATCACCGTTATTTTCGATGAGTGGGGGCAGCGCCGCTCAAGCGATGACATTCTAACCGATGTTGCCCAGCACACACAAAATGTCGTGGGCATACGGGTTGAATCACAAAAACAGCGCCATGGCGTGGGTGGCGTCAAACCCATCGTCATCGAACTTAATTCCGATAATCCGAAGCGGCTGATTGAGACGATTGATCACTTGCGTAAGGGTATGGACGAGATCGGCGGCTTCATCAATGTGGAAGACACACGGTCCCTGCCGCGCATCGAATGGCGCCTGGTCGTGGACCGTTCCCAAGCTGCCCTCTTCGGTGCAGATCTGGCTTCCATAGGCAGTTCAGTCCGTATGATTACGAATGGTGTGCGCTTAGGGACATTCCGCCCTAATGACAGCGAAGAAGAGATCGATATTCTGGTTCGCTATCCTGTTGACTTTCGCTCCATGAAACAATTGGACGTACTGCGCATCCCCACAAGCCGGGGCCTGGTGCCAATGAGCAATTTTGTCACCCGCATACCCGTTCAACAGGAAACCAAAATCGAGCGCGTCGATGCAAAGCGCGTTCTTCAGATCAATGCAGGCGTCGAACCCGGACTTCTGGCAAGTACTCAGGTCACCGCCTTGAAAACCTGGCTCGCGACCAATCCCATCGATCCCAATGTACGGCTTTCCTTTGAAGGCGATGACGCCGATCAAAGAGCCAATGGGGCCTTTCTCATTGTTGCCCTAGTCTTGGCTCTGTTTTTGATGGCGGTTATCCTGCTGATTCAGTTCAACAATTTCTTCAGTGTGCTGCTTATACTCAGCTCCGTCGTTCTATCCACCATTGGTGTTTTGCTGGGATATATCATCACCGGCAATCCATTTAGCGTCGTCATGACCGGTATCGGACTGATTGCTCTTGCCGGAATTGTCGTCAACAACAATATCGTGCTGATTGACACCTATGACCGCTTGATCAAAACCGCAGCCAGTTCACGCGATGCCATAATCCAGACCGGCGCACAGCGTCTGCGCCCGGTTTTCCTGACCACGATCACCACGGTGTTCGGCCTGATACCCATGGCCTATGGCATTACGATTGATTTTTTCACACGCAATGTCAGCATCGGGGCCCCATCAACGCTCTGGTGGCAACCCCTGGCGATGACAATCATCTTTGGCTTGATCTTTGCGACCGTCATGACCTTGATTGTGACGCCTTCCGCCCTGATGCTCAGGGCAGAGCGACAGGAGAAAAAATCATTGAGGCGGCAACGTCATCAGACTGCCGCGCCAGGACCAGAAAGCATTCAGCCTGCTGAATGATCGTCATGATCCAGATCTATGGTCTGAAAAATTGTGACCGCTGCCGCGCGGCACAAAAGTGGTTTAAAGCGCAAGGGCTCGAAACCCGCTTCCATGATGTGCGCCAGGATGGCTTCCCGGTGAAAGCTGCTAAGGGCTGGGTTGCCGCGCTGGGGGCCGAGTCTGTTGTCAACCGACGCAGCACCACGTGGCGTCAATTGCCGCCCGCCCATCGTGCGCCCGACATGACCCCGTCTGAGACCCTCGCGCTCTTAGGCGAGTATCCGGCACTTTTAAAGCGCCCCGTTATGGAAATAGACGACAGAGTCTTCATTGGCTTTAACGACACTGTTAAAGCAGAAATCACCCGTGCTTTGGAATCACACTCATAGTTTAACGCCGTGTTTGGTAGTCATATATGAGGTGGCCAATCCGGACCAGCAGCACGGCACTAAGCCAGCCCAGCAGAATACCGGCACTGTTAGCGGCCATATCAGCCCATGACGCTTCGCGCCCCTGGGCCATCAAAGCCTGACCCCATTCCAACAAAGCCCCATAGACAATTAGAAAAGCGCCCCACCCCCAGCGCGCCCGCGCGCTCACCACAGCATAGACAGCACACACCATCGTACCGGCGTAACCTACCAGATGGGCGGTTTTATCACCGATACCCGTGGCGCCGAGATCTGCAAGAGACGGGGGCACCAAGGAGCCCACAGCGATCACAACCAAGCAAAACGCCAATCCCATACGGGCCAGATGACGCCCGGTGCGCGCGAAACCAGCGGGCAGAAAGGACAGATCCAAAGTCAACCAATCCCTTGCGAGGGAAGTTGAAGAAAGGTCTGCCGCAGGCCGCTGGGTCATTTGTTTTCTCTTAAAGAACGGCTGGAATCGAATAATTCCTGTTTACCTAGTTTGTGTCACCAATCCCTTTACAGGCGGGCGCATACAGGTAGAGTGCACCCCGTCATTCATCAGAAGAAACCTAAGAGTCCCGCCTATGAACCAACATACCCTCAAAACACCGCACCACAATGAGGCAAGCGGACCGGATTTGACCGATGCGTTCAGAGCATCCGCCGCTCAGGGCGCCCCGCGCCATGACTGGACCTTGCCCCACGCCCGCGCCCTTATTGAACTCCCCTTCATGGACCTGATGTTCATGGCGCAAAGCGTTCACCGGCGTACTTTCAATCCCAATGAAGTTCAGATGAGCACATTGTTGTCCATTAAAACCGGCGGCTGCCAGGAGGATTGCAATTATTGCTCTCAAAGCTCCAAATTCGACACCGGGCTGAATGCCACAAAATTGATGGATACGGAGGCGATCACAACCGCGGCACGCCGCGCCAAACAAACCGGCGCCAGCCGCTATTGCATGGGAGCCGCGTGGCGCTCGCCCAAAGAACGGGACATGGATGCGCTATGCGCCATCATTGAAGGCGTCAAGGACATTGGCCTGGAAACCTGCATGACACTGGGAATGCTGACAGAGGAGCAAGCTGTGCGCCTTAAAAAGGCCGGCCTTGATTATTACAATCACAACATCGACACTTCAGAAGAATTTTATAGTGAAATCATCACGACACGGACTTTCAAGGATCGGCTTGAAACGCTGCAATATGTACGTGAAGCCGGGATCAATGTCTGTAGCGGAGGGATTCTCGGCCTGGGCGAGAGCCAGGATGATCGAATCTCCATGCTGGTGACCCTGGCCAACCTGCCCCAGCACCCCGAAAGCGTGCCCATTAACAGACTGGTGCCCATCGCGGGAACGCAATTACAAGACGCGCCGCCCGTTTCTGATCTGGATTTTGTCCGCACCATCGCCCTTGCCCGGCTCATGATGCCAGGCTCAATGGTGAGGCTATCGGCCGGCCGCGAGACGATGAGCGATGAAATGCAGGCGCTGTGTTTTCTGGCCGGGGCTAATTCCATCTTTGTGGGGGAAAGACTGTTGACCACCGGCAATCCGGACGAGGATAAAGATGCCGCGCTCTTCGCACGGCTGGGCCTCACACCGAGCCATCAAGCAGAGGCTGACCTGCCCGATTCCCCTTAAAAACACGGATCGTTTTGCAATCGAAACGGTCGAGGGGGTGGCGCAAAGCGCCGAGTTGCGCTTGCAGCCATAAGTCGTTTCCGTGTAAACGGAAGCGGTTCTAAATTGTTGTTGGTCGCATTTCCTGCACGCGAACCGGCGCCCACTTCGCTCGGAAATGCCCTACAACAAAAGTTGACGGGGGCGTCATTTTTTATTGTCTCATTAAGCTGCGTGATGTAAAGTGAAGCCAAATCACACACCCCTTGCAAGGCCTTAAGAGTCTCATGACCCGTCAAATCACCAAAGACCATATATACGACGCCGTTCCGGCGGATGCCTTTCACCTGATGATTGACCCTGAGCGGTATGGCCGGCGTTCAGACGCCTTCGACCAAATCATCTCAGCCACCCACAGCCATTTTTGGGACCCCCTCGATTCCCGTTATATCGATTTCACAACACCCTTCGATATCGACAAGGAAATGATCATTCCGGAATTTCTGGTGCCGTCCTTAAAAACCGATCTGGTGAACGATCGCCTGCAAGGGCCAGACCGCGTGCGCTTTGTCAATCAGGTGGCGCGCTGGATCCTGTCGACCATCCTGCATGGCGAGCAAGGGGCGCTGTCGCTCTCGGCCAGCCTATGTCATGTTCTGCGTGATCCCGGCGCACAGGAATACGCCGCCAATCAGACGCGCGAAGAAGCGCGGCACGTCACCGCCTTTACCTGTTATATTCAGGCCCGCTGGGGCACGCCCCTTCCCGCCGGTCCCACACTCACCAATCTGCTGGGCGAGATCGTCAATGCACCGGAAGTCTATAAAAAAATCATCGGGATGCAGATGTTAGTCGAAGGTCTGGCCATGGGGGCGTTCGCCACGCTGTTCAACCTTTCAGCCGATCCTCTACTTGTGAGACTGACACAATTGACCATGACCGACGAGGCGTTTCACCATCGGTTTGGTAAAATCTGGGCCGACCGGACGATCCCACACCTCAGCCAAGAAGAACATGACGTGGTTGAAGATTGGGCAGTGGAATGTTTCCAGACCTTGTTGTTCAATCTCATCAACCCGGAACAGATGAAGTCCGTTTACGCTGAGTTCGATCTTGACTGGCAGGAGGTCACCGATGCTCTGGTTGACGTATTCACCGATAACGAACGCCGCCGGGAAATGCAGGAAAGCACCAATATCTTCCGTGTCCTAATTAAAACGCTTCTTCGGTCGGGCATCATCACAAATCGCACGCGGGCCTATTACGCGACCTATGTGGATATGGACGAGTTGTCCGGTGAAGAAGGCGACATGGTGGGCTATGCCATCGCTGATGAAGGTATTGAATTTCTGAAGACCATCAATTTCGGCTCCAATGCTTCTTACCTTTCGAGCACTGCCGCCGAATAGATCGCGTCAGGCAACTTTCCAGGTTTTTTCGCCACGGAACACCGCATCTGCATAATCGCCTTCAACCTGAGTCACGCCCAGCTCTCGGGCCAATTCCAAAGACCGGTCATTATCGCAGCCTGTCAGAATAATCCGGTCAGCTCCAATGTTATCAATAGCTCGCGATAAGATCGTGCGCGTCAAGCCCAACTCTTCGCGCGAACCGGGCCAGGCAAGTTTGATTTTCTCAGTCCCCAGTCCCTCCGCATCCAGCGTCGTCACGGCGTTCCTGTTCACATCACACACCCACAGGCAATAGCCCCGTTCGGTCATATAATCTCGTACATAGCTGAATAGCCGGCTCTCGTTCCGCACATGTTCATAAGCCACGACAAATCGCGGATCGGTGGCGGCATTAGGCGGATTGCGTCGGCGCCACTCGCGATTAAACACCATAAACTCGAAACTACCCAGAGTCTCCAGCGCGACCGTTAACGCCCAAGGCGCCTGCCATGGCGTGGCCAGATAGGGAATGGCGCTCAACACCCGGCGTTCCATAAGCTGGTAACCGTGCGGAAACAGTTGCGGATTACTCTGAATATCCACACCCTCCAGCATCACATCGGCCACTTGCGTTTCCACCAGGGATATCCCGGTGAAGGTGGGCAAAATACGGTCGTCTGAATCAAGAACGTAGATCGTCCGCTTGACCACAAGGTCTTCAGGGTCAGCAAATCCAGTAGCGGTTTGAACAAGGGCCGGATCGATTTGATTCAGCTCAAGCGGCCGCGCTTCATCCGCCCCGCCGCCGCTTTCTGCCTGATGTTTTGTAATTTTCGAAAGATCAAGGAATTCTTTGTACTGAGTCTCCATGTCAAAATGCACGACAAACTGATCCCGGTCTTTTTGCACTAGAGGATCATGGCGAAAGAGGCGGCAGATCTGATCAAAGACAGTGGTGACAATATCCGGGTTGGCATCTTTCAGCGTCAGAACCACATCTTCACAACTCAGATGAAACACTTCTCCCTGATAGCGATAGGCCAGGTCCCGCGCCTTGCGCAGCGTCAGGTTGATATCTGCAGGTTTTTTGAGGTCAGGCCGGAGGGCAGAGAGGCGCAGACAAATGGCGGCCCGGCCCTGACGATGGTAATCCAGTCGTTTGGCATACTCTAAAAGCAGAGTTTCTGCTTGCGGAAGGGGTTTTGAATGAGACGGCATCTGTGCTCCACGCTCACCGTTTGACACGGGGGGCCGTTACTCTAGCGCGGGGGCCGTTACCAGTCTGTTAACCAAAAAGACGCGTCGTTTGAAAGAGCTTTCAATTCACTTGAACCAAGCCTAATTAAACGTAAAATACATCAGCGAGGAGAACGCTTGGCTAAAATGCGTTGCAAGGTGCGCCGGTGCATGTTGAGCCTGCGGGCGGTTTCCGAGACATTATGATCGCACAGCTCATAAACCCGTTGAATATGTTCCCAGCGCACCCGGTCTGCGGACATCGGGTTTTCGGGCGGATCGGGTTTCTCATCAGGCTTGGCAAGTAGGGCCTTTTCCACATCGTCTGCATCGGCCGGCTTGGCCAAATAATCCACCGCACCGGCCTTAACAGCCGCAACAGCCGTAGCAAGGTTGCCATAGCCGGTCAGCATCACCACCCGCGCATCGGGCCGCTCCTGGTGCATCACTTCAACGACATCAAGACCACTGCCGTCTTCCAGCCGCAGATCGATCACGGCAAAGGCGGGCGGCAACTGCTTGACGGCCTCCACCGCCGCCCGAACGCTCTCGGCTGTCCGCACCTCAAAACCGCGTTGCTCCATGGCCCGGCCCAGGCGGTTGCGAAACGGACCGTCATCATCGACGATCAATAAAGTCCGGTCTTGCGCCTGAGCAGTGCCTGATAATTCCATCTGTCCGCATACCTCCCCTTCTGTGACCGGCATCAACCGCCATTTTCATGGCTCCCCGCGCGCGATTAAGACGGGAGCGCCACATTGGCATGTCACCTGCGCACCTTAATAACCCGACACAGCAATCTGCGGCAAGCTGTCCATTGGTAATTCCGTTACAAAATGGGCGCGTCCTTGATGTCTGAACTCACTTCTGCGCTTAAGGGTGTCGCCTCCACCAAAACCCGCCGCCATGTCACCGAGACCATGGC
The DNA here is from genome assembly GCA_021774915.1 of Alphaproteobacteria bacterium. GTDB lineage: Bacteria > Pseudomonadota > Alphaproteobacteria > SMXP01 > SMXP01 > JAJFIM01. The sequence goes on along the minus strand of JAJFIO010000078.1, from coordinate 1,077 downwards.
GCCCCGCCTTTCGAAGATCTCCACTGCCAGCGCCCCACCGAGTTTATGTGAATGATTGCCAAAACGCACATCCCCGCCGGTATGTTCCAGCAACGTCTTGGCGATAAAAAACCCAAGGCCCATTCCTTCATGTGCTTGCGTGGGATCGAGAAGATGGTCGCCTGTGTTATAGGCCTCCCGAGGGCGCGACGTGACATAGGGCTCCCCCAGCCGTGAAAGAATATCGGCAGCAAAACCCGGCCCATCGTCAAGCAGCGTGATTTTTACACTATCCGCATCATAAACGCCCTTCACGACAACATGAGCATGAGCGAAATCCACCGCATTTTCCATGAAACTCGCCAAAGCATGGACAATTTCAGGTCGCCGCCAAAATACCGGTTCAGGCGCCGGAGCCCCTTGTTCAATCTGAACCGTAATTGATAACCCCGCCCCACGGTAAGGCTCAGTTATTTCTTCCAAAAGAGCAGAGAGTGACTGGCGCGCAAAAACGGCATCGCCATCGTCAGGCCGCTCCGATAACCGTCCCAAGATCCCGCGACAGCGTTCGGCCTGAGAACTCAGTAAAGAGATATCCTCCTTATAGGGACTGTCCTGCGGTATTTCTCTCATGAGTTCCGTAGCCACTAATCGGATAGTGGCCAAGGGCGTGCCCAGTTCGTGGGCTGCTGATGCCGCCAAACCGCCAAGAGCCGCAAGACGCTGTTCGCGCGCCAGCACCATTTGCGTTGCCGCCAGCGCTTGGCCCATACGTTCAGCTTCTGCCGCGACACGGCGCACATATCCGGCGGTAAATCCAATGCCCAAAAGCAGCGCGGCCCACAGACCGGCACTGTAAGTCTGCGGCAAGTGAAACTGTTCACCGCCGCGCCACGGCAAGGGCCAATGATAGACCGCAAGTGCGGAAACCAGCACAAACACCAGAACAACAAGCGATACGGTGGTTCTGAGATTGAGCATGCTGGCGGAAATCGTAACCGGGGCAAGAAACAGAAGCGCGAATGGGTTTTCAAGTCCGCCGGTGAGAAAAAGGAGAAGGGCCAGTTGGGTGATATCAAAGCCCAGATAAAATGCCGC
>JAJFIO010000077.1 GCA_021774915.1 Alphaproteobacteria bacterium | reverse complement strand
AATAACGCCCTCACGATACAGCCCAAGAAGCTTGTAAAGAAAATATAATGCCGTCAGATAAGCAGCTGGTTTGATCGAGGCGAGCGCCAGCATGGCCAAGAATCCAAACCCGGAAATCCGGGCGGTGTCGAGGGTGATGTCAGCCGGTATGTAAAGCAGTTGGCGCCAATCGCCTGCCAGCGCCATGAGCAGCACGAGGATCGGTGACAAGGCGCCCAAGACCAGAACCAATTTTTGTAATCTTATGCTGGTCGTCCTGATTTTTTCCAACTTGCCTCTCCTCCTTTTTGAGAAAGCCCGGCCGCGTGCCGCTATTGCATCTTCTTAACGCGCGTGATCTCTGGCGTCAACACAAATAACGATAAAAATATATTGTTAAACGATAAATAAATAACTATAAGCGATAAATTATGAGCGCCTCCGGGCGCCATATAGTCATGCAGGGGTATCGCACGTTATCGATTTTTCTCACGCACAGGAAATTATCATGAAAAACCAATTCGCTATATTTATTGCGACCGGCTTGATGGCGTCTGGCGCCAGTGGCGGCGCTGGGGCTCAAGGGAACCCAGCCCGATGCCCTGAATGCCGCAATGAACTCACCCTCGGCACGGGCCTTTCCGTGCGCCCAAGCGAATATCACGGGGCTATCGGGTTGGCTGCCGGCGTTTTGCCTGACTACGAAGGGTCTGAGGCGGCTCAAGCCCTGGCCGTATTGCCGCTCGCCGATATTCGCTATCGGCACTATGTGTTTTTGAAAGGGGCCGGTGTGGACGTGAATGACGGTCTGGCGAGCGCCGGGCTGACGCTCCTTCAAATCGGCCATTTCGGGGCGGACGGTGAGGAAGCGCGCCTATTGTTTGGGCCGCTGGTGCGCTTTCGCTCGGGGCGCGAGACAAGCGATAACAAGACGCTGCGCGGGCTGGGCGACAGGGGCGGCAGCACGGAAGTTGGCGGTTTTATGAAAGCCGGTGTCGGCCCCTGGGCGCTTGACGTTACGGTGGGCCAGGATGTGAGCCATGGGCACGGCGGCGTGCTGGCGGCGTTCGGATTGGCATACGTTGCCCGCGCCACCCCCAAGCTGACCCTGACTCCGGGCGTTTCGGCCAGTTGGGCGGGGGCGGACTATACCCAAAGCTTTTTTGGCGTCACCGCGGCGCAAGCCGCGCAAAGTGGTTATGGGCTTTTTATGGCGGAAGCCGGTTTTAAGGATGTGGGGCTGAGTCTCAAAGCCTCTTATGCGGTGTCGGCGCGCGTTTCATGGGAAGGGCAGGCAGGGTATCGCCGCTTGCTGGGCGATGCCGCCGACAGCTCCTTGGTGCGGCGACAAGGCTCCGCTAATCAAATCCGTGTACTGACGGGCCTGGCTTTTCATTTTTGAGTGACCGCATCCACGCCCGCCCGAGTCGTTTGGTCGCAGCCTTCTCCACCCCACATGTCTCCACGGGATATATGCCGTATAGAACGCATATACCCCCTTGAAACATGTAACGGAGGGGTGCCATTTTTTAGACAACTTGACCATTTAGGTATGTGAGTCGTAGCCTTCTTTTATACATGATTGTGGAGGAAGTGGGATGGCTGACGATGTAATGGAATCTACGATGCAACCTGTGGATTCTTGTGCTCCAATAGTAGAATCGCCATTTATAAACAACTAAGAGGTAAGGATGAAGGGGCTGTTGACCGTAGGCAACGTGGTGCTAGGGGTGGTGAATTTGCTACTTTTTGCGTTGTGGTGGTCGCTGATACGAGTCACGGCGGGGATGCCGTCTGAAAGCGATCAATATGTACTCAATAGTCTCTCTGTACAGCTAACGATATTGGAATTGGTATTAGCTGCAGTTGCTATCTCTTTAGCAATCTTAGGTATTTTTGGTTATCGAGTGGTGATTGAAGCAGCGGAAAATAAAGCAGATGAAGTGTCACGGGCATATTTGGCAAAGGCAAGCACTGGCGATGGTATGCGGTCAAATGCACCTTCGGAGGACGTGAGAGCAACCGAAGCAACCCCCACCAAAGTTGTAAAAGAAGGCGCTGTTTGATGATTACAATTCTTGATTTCAACGATGTATTGAAACGCCACCAAAAAGAAGCGCCAGTGCAAACGGTCCCAATTGCTAACGAGATTGGGATAGATGTGTATAAAACGTTGGAGTGGCCTAATGATCTATCCGGTATGATTCAAAAGTCTGAGGAATACGCCGGAGAGAGTGGGTATGCGATCTTTGTAAATGCCTCCCACCCAGAAACACGCCGCCGCTTCACTATTGCTCATGAAATTTCCCACTTTGTATTACACAGAAACCTTATTGGCGATGGTATAAAGGACGATGCACTCTATAGAAGTGGGCTTAGTAGTGCGGTTGAGGCGGGAGCTAATCGATTGGCCGCTGACATTTTAATGCCTTGGCGTTTAATCAATTCGGCTATCGACAAAGGAATAGATCGCATTGATGCTCTTGCTGTGCATTTCAACGTTTCGAAAAGCGCTATGTCTATTCGCTTAGGAGTGCCGTATGAATCCTAAGAAAGGAACGATGCCTTCTTGCGTGAAGCAAAACAGCAAATTGGTAGCTTCTAAGCAACGCTTTGACGCACTCCTTGAGGCGATGGCGAAAGGCGGGGCTTCGAAAAAGCAAGCAGCAAAACGTCGAACATCAAGTGGGGGGACTTCCTCAGGTTCCAGCGGTACTCAAACTCGCCCAGATAGCTCGAAAGGTGCTTAGGGGATACCCAGACATGGGTGCCATTGATGCCGCGTTTCAACCAACTCCAAAAGCCTTCAATCGAATTTGTATGAACCGGGCCGCGCACATATTCACCGCGCTGGTGGTTAACTGTACCGTGTTGGAAACCTTCGTCACGTAGGTTTCTAAAGGCTCCCCCTTCATCAGTGGCAATCCGTGTGCCGGGGCGGACATGTTCAAGAATATGAGGCACAACAGTTGTCGCCCGGCGGTCTTTAACAATACGGGTCAGAACGTCGCCTTCGCGTTCCATCATGCCGAGGACCACTGTTTTGTCATCTTGGCCTTGCTTGTCCTTGCCGCCGATATAGGCTTTGTCGGCCTCAACGATAGTTTTACCACCCAAGGGGCCGTCACCGTCCACGATGGCCATGTATTTACGGATCTGGTGGCCAATGCGCCAAGCCGTCTTGTAGGTCACGCCGAGTTGGCGTTGCAGCTCTTTGGCTGAGACGCCGTTGCGCGTCGCGCAGAACAGAAACATGGCGTAGAACCACAATTTGAGGGAAGTCCGGGACTTCTCAAATGGGGTGCCGACCATCGGGTAAATCTGATGGCCGCAATACTGGCACTCGTAAGCCTTGCGCTTCTTGATCCGGTGATACTTGGTATCCCGGCCACAAGAGGGGCATTCAAACTCTTTGCCGAAGCGGGTTTCCATTAGGTGAGCCAAACAGGCGTCATCGTCTGGAAAGAGTTTGTTGAACTGTCGAATCGTCATGGGTTTTGCTTTGGTCATGACAATAATATAGGGAATCTCGTTACATGTTTCAAGGGGATATATGCGGTATAGAAGGGTGAGAACAAAGGTGGAATACAGTCAAAAAAGCCTTTTTTTCTGAATGGGTTAAGTTTTCTCTTGCGCATGAGAACAAAACCGGTACATTAAGCCTAATTGAATCGCTCGGGGCAGTGTGGAATAAGGAAAGGAAATCTCATGGCTGGGAACGTTGTGCGCCTTGTGGAAAAGGACGATATGGATAAGAAAAAGGCCCTGGAGGCCGCGTTGGGGCAGATTGACCGGGCGTTCGGCAAAGGCTCGGTGATGAAACTGGGGCAGAACCAAAGCGCATTGGATATTGAGGCGATCTCATCCGGCTCGCTCGGGCTCGATATCGCTTTGGGAATCGGGGGCTTGCCCAAGGGCCGGGTGATCGAGATTTACGGGCCTGAATCCTCGGGCAAGACCACGCTGGCTTTGCATGTGATTGCCGAAGCCCAGGCCGAGGGCGGTACGTGCGCGTTTGTCGATGCCGAACATGCGCTGGATCCGTCCTATGCGGCCAAGCTCGGGGTCGATCTTGATGAATTACTCATTTCGCAGCCCGACACCGGCGAGCAGGCGCTCGAAATCACCGACACTCTGGTGCGTTCAGGCGCCGTTGATGTGCTGGTGATCGATTCAGTGGCGGCACTCACCCCGAAAGCCGAACTTGAAGGCGATATGGGCGCGAGCTTGCCCGGCTTGCAGGCCCGGCTGATGAGCCAGGCCTTGCGCAAGCTGACCAGTTCGATTTCCAAGTCCAAGTGCATGGTCATCTTTATCAACCAGATCCGCATGAAAATCGGCGTCATGTTCGGCAGTCCGGAAACCACCAGCGGCGGCAATGCCTTGAAATTCTATGCCTCCGTGCGTCTCGATATCAGGCGCATCGGCGCTATTAAGGACCGGGATGAGGTGGTCGGCAACCAGACCCGCGTCAAAGTGGTTAAAAATAAAGTGGCGCCGCCGTTCAAGCTGGTCGAATTCGACATCATGTACGGACAGGGCATTTCCAAAACCGGGGAGCTGATCGATCTGGGGGTGAAGGCCGGCGTGGTTGAGAAATCCGGCTCCTGGTATTCCCGCGACAGTCAGCGGATCGGCCAGGGACGGGAGAACGCCAAACAGTTCCTCAAGGACAATCCGGATATTGCAGCGGAAATCGAACAGGCGATACGCCGTGATGCCGGATTGCTCAGCGAGGCAATGATGACCGGAATGGATCCAGCCGTGAGCGGTGCGAGCGGCGAGGATGATGTGGATGAGGTGGAGGTCGCCGGTTAGGGCTCCATTCAACAAAACGAGTAAAAGCTACGCACGAAAAGAGAACGCCGTCATGGGATCCCGTGGCGGCGTTTTTTCGCGCCCCGGCAGGCTTTATCCATGGTACAAATCAGCCGATTCTCCGGTGTGGCCTCTCATGGTGGCGATGGACTTATGGGCAGGTGGGCGGTAAAAGCCCAATCGGCATATTTTGAGTGTGAGCAAAAGGGATAAGGCAAATCCATGGCCAGCCTGAATGAAATTCGGTCGACTTTTTTGGACTTTTTTGAACGGCAGGGTCACACAATCGTCCCGTCCGGTCCGCTCGTTCCCCATAACGACCCCACGCTCTTGTTCACCAATGCGGGGATGGTTCCTTTCAAAAACGTTTTTGTCGGTGCCGAGACGCGCGATTATGTCCGCGCTGTGTCTTCTCAAAAATGCGTGCGCGCGGGAGGCAAGCATAATGATCTGGATAATGTGGGATACACGGCGCGCCACCACACGTTTTTTGAGATGCTGGGTAATTTTTCCTTTGGAGATTATTTCAAGGAAGAAGCGATCTGTTACGCATGGGAATTGGTGACAAAGGTTTTTGATATGTCCCCGGACCGTTTGCTGGTGACGGTTTTTGCGGATGATGATGAAGCCTATCAACTCTGGCGCAAGATCGCCGGTCTGCCTGAAGCTAAGATCATTCGCATCGCGTCGTCCGATAATTTCTGGTCCATGGGAGAAACCGGTCCGTGTGGTCCGTGCTCGGAGATTTTCTTTGACCATGGCGAACATGTGCCGGGCGGCCCTCCGGGCAGTGCGGATGAAGACGGCGACCGGTTTATCGAGATCTGGAATCTGGTTTTCATGCAATTCGATCAGGTGTCGTCAGAAAACCGCATCAATCTGCCCAAGCCCTCCATCGATACGGGCATGGGGCTGGAGCGGGTAGCGGCGCTGCTGCAGGGCACCCATGATAATTATCAGACGGATCTGTTTCGTCATCTGATCGAGGCATCGGCGCATGCTTCGGGCGTTGCGGCGGATGGCGAACACTGCGTCTCGCACCGGGTGATCGCCGATCACCTGCGCGCGTGTAGTTTTCTGATTGCCGATGGCGTGATGCCGTCGAATGAAGGGCGGGGCTATGTCTTGCGCCGGATCATGCGGCGCGCCATGCGTCATGCTCATCTGCTGGGGACGCGTGATCCGCTGCTCTGGCGTCTGGTTCCGGCGCTGACGTCACACATGGGCGGCGCCTATCCCGAATTGCGCCGCGCAGAGGCTTTGATTGTGGAGACATTCAAACATGAAGAAGAACGCTTCCGGCAGATGTTGGCGCGCGGGTTGATCTTGCTGGACAGCGCTGTGGCTGACCTGGGTACCGGGCAAGCCTTGCCGGGAGAGGTCGCCTTCAAACTTTATGACACATACGGCTTCCCGTTTGATCTGACGCAAGATGCGCTGCGTGAGAAAAATATTGATGTGGATAGGCAAGGCTTTGATACGGCGATGGCGCGCCAACGCGCCGAGGCGCGCGCGGCTTGGGCGGGATCGGGCGAGGCGGCCACGGACACGGTATGGTTTGATCTGCGAGAAGCCGTGGGTGCCACTGAGTTTTTAGGCTATGGCGCGGACAGTGCGGAAGGCAAGATCACGGCGCTTCTGGTGGACGGAAAACAAGTGGAAAGTATCACCGCCGGAGCACAGGCTGAAATCCTGATCAACCAGACACCGTTTTATGCTGAATCGGGCGGGCAGGTAGGAGATCAAGGTGTGATGTTCAGTTCCTCCGGCGCCGAATTTTCTGTCGATGATACGCTCAAGAAACTGGGAAACCTGCACGTTCACAAAGGCACGCTGAAACGTGGGGCACTGAAAGTGGGTGATGTCGTGGACCTTCAGGTCAATGCGGAGCGGCGCACGTTGATCAGGGCCAACCATTCGGTCACCCATTTGCTTCATGCGGCCTTGCGTAATGTGTTGGGCCCGCACGTGACGCAAAAAGGCTCGATGGTCACGGCAGAGCGCACGCGCTTTGACTTTTCTCACCCCAAGGCGGTGACCACAGAAGAGATTCGGCGAATCGAGGCTGAGGTCAATGCGGTTATTCAGCAAAATGGCCAAGTCACCACACATGTGATGACGCCCGATCAGGCGATCGAAGCAGGCGCTTTGGCGCTCTTTGGCGAAAAATATGGCGATGAGGTGCGGGTCTTGTTCATGGGTGATGCGCAGCAAGATCAGGAAGCCCAAGCCTATTCCGTGGAATTGTGCGGTGGCACCCATGTGCAGCGTCTTGGCGATATCGCTGTGTTCAAGATCGTCAGTGAAAGTGCTGTGGCGTCGGGTATCCGCCGTATCGAAGGGCTGACCCGAGAGCCCGCTCGTCTTTATTTGGAGGGTCAAGGCGCGCTCGCCCGCGACGCGGCGGCAGCATTGAAAGTTTCCTCCAATGATTTGCCCGCGCGCGTCTCATCCCTGATGGCGGAGCGCAAGCAGTTGATGCGAGAATTGGCGGATGCGAAAAAAGCGCTGGCGCTGGGGGGAGGCGCTGGCAAACAAAACGATGCCGATCAGGTGCGTGATGTGAATGGCATCAAGGTGTTGGCGGCGAAGCTTGACGGCGTGGCGCCTAAAGATCTGCGCGGCCTTGTCGATGAGGGAAAAAAGCGATTGGGCTCCGGCATCGTGGCGTTCATCGCAGTGAATGAGGGTAAGGCGGCCTTGGTGGTGGGCCTGACAGACGACCTCACGGGCCGGTTAAGTGCGGTGGATCTTGTCAAGTGCGGCGCGGAGGCCTTGGGCGGAAAAGGCGGCGGCGGGCGGCCTGACATGGCGCAGGCCGGGGGTCCCAATGGGGGTGATGCAGATGATGCATTGGAGAAAATCGTCCAGGCCGTTGGTGAATTGGTTCCGACTTCTTAAGGGATAAAAGGAGGGCCTCAAGTGACCGAGACGCCGAAGGAACAGAGCACTGAACAGGCGCAAGTGCGCTGGCGTCTCTATGAGATCCTTGAGGCCGGCAAGACCGGAGATCTTGCAAGTCAGATTTTTGATTATTTCATGGTCACGCTGATTGTTACCAATGTGGTGGCTTTTGCATTGGATACGATCCCATCCGTCGCGGCCGTTTATGGCCGTCAGTTTGAAGTCTTCAATACGGTTTCTGTATTGGTCTTTACTCTGGAATACCTGACAAGAATCTGGGTTAGCGCAGAGCACAAACCTCTGGCCCATTATGGCCTGGTGGGGCAACGTCTGCGTTTCATCGCTTCGCCTTATATGATCATAGACCTTCTTGCCATCCTCCCATTTTACCTGGCCTTTCTCACGACTATCGATCTCAGGGTGTTGCGGGTTTTCCGCCTCATGCGGTTTTTGAAACTGGTGCGCTATTCACCGGCCTTGTCTTCATTGGCAGGCGCGCTGGTCGCGGAGCGCCGCGCCCTTATGGGGGCGCTACTCATCATGCTTTGTATGCTGATGGTCAGTTCTTCTTTGATGTATTTCATTGAAGGCTCTGCACAGCCAGAGGCTTTTGGGTCGGTGCCTGCGGCCATGTGGTGGGGGCTCGCAACGTTGACCACCGTGGGGTATGGCGATGCGGTTCCCATCACTGATCTGGGCCGTTTTGTGGGCGGTATCGTGATGATAATGGGCTTGGGCGTGTTTGCTCTGCCGATCGGGATTATCGCAACTGGCTGGAGCCAGGAAATTCATCGCCGGGATTTTGTGATCACTTGGGGTTTGGTGGCGCGGGTGCCTCTGTTTTCAAAACTTGATGCGACATCGGTGGCCGAAATTGTTTCGCTGTTGCGCTCGCGCACCGTCAAATCGGGGGAAGTCATCGTCAGGTCAGGTGAAAAGGCTCATTCCATGTTTTTTATTTCTTCCGGAAGGGTTGAGGCGCGCATTCCCTCGGGCGCGGTTCAACTGACCGATGGGGATTTTTTTGGCGCCATTTCCTTGATCAAAGGGATCCCTTCACCTGGGGCTTTCATCGCAAAAACGCGTACACATCTGCTTAGTATCGATGCGGAAGACTTTCAGGGCCTTCTGGCGCGCGATAAGACCCTGCGCGAACATATCATCTCTGTAGCCAACACACGGCTCGCCGATGGCTGGGTGGATTCGATCGACGAGCCGATGGCCTCGCCCGAGGAATTAAACGTTCCCCTCAAAAATACACCTGAAGTTTAAATTAAAGCGCGTTTGGTCGCATAACGAAAACGCTTTAGCTCATAGCCTTTTGCAAGTTCTCGTCCAGTTTATCGAGAAATCCGGTGGTGCTGAGCCAGGCTTGGTTTTCGCCGACCAACAGGGCCAGATCTTTGGTCATGGAGCCGCTTTCGACGGTCTCAACGCACACCCGTTCAATCGTTTCGGCAAAATCGATCAGCGCCTGATTGCCGTCAAGTTTACCGCGATGCGCCAGCCCGCGCGTCCAGGCGAAGATCGAGGCGATGGAATTGGTTGAGGTTTCTTCACCGCGTTGATGGGCGCGGTAATGGCGGGTGACGGTGCCATGGGCGGCTTCCGCTTCCACCGTTTTGCCATCGGGCGTCATCAGAACGCTGGTCATCAGCCCTAAGGATCCGAAGCCTTGCGCGACGGTGTCGGACTGGACGTCGCCGTCATAATTTTTACATGCCCAGACATAGCCGCCGCTCCATTTGAGCGAGGCAGCCACCATGTCGTCGATCAGGCGGTGTTCATAGGTGATGTTTTTTGCCGCGAACTGATCTTTGTATTCGGCTTCGAAGACCTCCTGAAAGAGATCCTTGAACCGGCCGTCATAGGCTTTCAAAATGGTGTTTTTGGTGGAGAGGTACACCGGCCAGCCGCGTTGCAAACCGAAATTGAGGCAAGAGCGGGCAAAGTCGCGAATGGATGCATCCAGATTGTACATGCCCATAGCGATGCCACTTTCCGGAAAGTCAAACACCACATGTTCGATCGCCTCGCCGCCGTCTGAAGGCTCAAAGCGCATGGAGAGCTTGCCCTTGCCCGGCACGAGAAAGTCGGTGGCGCGGTACTGGTCGCCAAAGGCATGGCGGCCAATGACGATCGGCTGTGTCCAACCGGGAACCAGGCGGGGCACGTTCTTGCAGATGATGGGTTCGCGGAAAACCGTGCCGCCCAGAATATTCCTGATGGTGCCATTGGGCGAGCGCCACATTTTTTTGAGGCCGAATTCTTCCACGCGGTCTTCGTCCGGCGTGATGGTCGCGCATTTGATGCCCACGCCGTATTTCTGAATTGCATGGGCGGCGTCGATGGTGATCTGATCATTCGTTTCATCGCGATATTCGATGCTCAAATCGTAATATTTCAGATCGATATCGAGATAGGGGTGGATCAGTTTCTTCTTAATGAGGTCCCAGATAATCCGGGTCATTTCATCACCATCCAGTTCGGCAACTGGATTTTCAACTTTGATTTTGCTCATGTGGTTCGGCTCTTTTTAGTGAAATTCAAGACATCCGATTTCTCAAGACATCCTATGAGATGGTGTGGAGCGCGAGGGCCTTGCTTGTGCTATAGGCGAAGGTGCGCGGATAAGCGCACCCTATAACACTCAGCCGGTTCCCATGAAAGGGTTCTTCTGGGGTAAAACGGCTTTCAGTATCTGAAAAAAAAGGTGAAGCGCGGCATGAGGACGGAATCATAATGGCCGGGACGGATCGGACGAAAGCGTCTGCTGCCGGCCTGATGGCGACAGGGCCGGCGATTGTGCTCGCCCAGCCGCAAATGGGAGAGAATATTGGCAAAGCGGCTAGAGCCATGGCCAATTTCGGTCTAAGCGATCTGCGCCTTGTGGCGCCGAGGGATGGCTGGCCGAATGAACGGGCCATTGCGACGGCCTCAGGCGCTGGGGAAGTGCTTGATCGGGCGCGTATATTTTCCACCGTGGAAGAGGCCATTCAGGACCTGACTTACGTCTATGCCGCCACCGCGCGGGACCGGCATATGGTGAAGCCTGTGATAACCCCGGCTGAATCCGGTCGCCGCTTGCGCGCGGACGTGGCGCAAGGCGTGGGCGTGGGTGTGTTGTTCGGGGGCGAAAGGGCGGGCCTGTCCAATGAGGCGGTCGTGCTGTCTCAGACAATCATTCAGGCGCCCGTGAACCCGGCTTTCGCTTCGCTCAATCTGGCCCAGGCCGTTCTGCTGATAGCCTATGAATGGCACAAGGCGGGCGATGCAACGGCTCCCCTTACGCTGGAGCTCTATGAAACCCGTCCGGCCACCTCCCTTGAGATGCAGGGCTTGTTTGACCATCTGGAGGCGGAACTGGATTCCGCCGGGTTTTTATATCCACCCGAAAAGCGGCCTGCCATGGTGCGGAATATCCGGAATATGCTGCAGCGGGGGGGCTTTACCGAACAGGATGTGCGGACCTTGCGCGGCATGATCAAGGCGCTTTCACAGGGGCGCCCGCCGCGCACATAGGTCTCATCAGCTGCGGAGGCACGGCGCTTTGCTCATTTGTTGACAAGTGTCTCGCGGTCCGTATACTCCGCCGCCTTGCTATCAGGTTCGCAAGGACTTGTGGCAACGCTCCGCCCTTTTTGGGGGGATTTCAGGAAATTTAAAAAGCAGGTTTAAAGGGATGTCAAAAAGGCAATCCGCGAAATATAAGATTGACCGCCGTCTGGGTGAGAATATTTGGGGTCGTCCCAAAAGCCCGTTCAATCGACGTGAATATGGTCCGGGTCAGCATGGTCAACGCCGCAAGGCGAAGTTGTCGGATTTTGGTATTCAGTTGCAGGCCAAGCAAAAGCTGAAAGGCTATTACGGGAACATTACGGAAAAGCAGTTCCGGAGAACCTTTGCCGAAGCGGTCCGGCGACGGGGTAATACCGGAGAGCTTCTTATCGGTCTGCTTGAGCAACGTCTGGATGCGGTGGTCTACCGCGCCAAGTTTGTTCCGACCGTTTTTGCCGCCCGTCAGTTCGTCAATCACGGACATGTGCTGGTGAACGGTGTGCACACCACGATCCCCAGCTTCCGGGTGAGCGAGGGCGATGTGATCGAAGTACGCGAAAAATCACGCCAGGTGGCCTTGGTGCTCGAAGCCATCGAAAGTCCCGAGCGCGATGTGCCCGATTATATCGATGTTGATTATAAGAAAATGCGGGCAACTTTCATGCGTATCCCGCTTCTGGCGGATGTGCCGTATCCGGGGCATATGGAACCCAATTTGGTGGTGGAATTTTATTCAAGCTGAGGCTTGGTTTCGCAAATTCAAATTCAAAGGCCGCGGGATCATCTCGCGGCCTTTTCTTTTGTCTATGCCATGAGGCAAGTGTGTTTAAGCGGCGACGAGTTCCACGCCCTTTTCAGCCAGATAATCGCGCAACTCACCCTGTTCAAACATTTCGCGCACGATATCGCAGCCGCCGACAAATTCATTTTTAACATAGAGCTGCGGGACGGTGGGCCAATCGCTATAGACTTTAATGCCTTCGCGAATTTCATCGCTGTCGAGCACGTTCACGCTTTTGAACTGGGCGCCAAGATGAGAGAGAATCTGCACCACCTGTTGCGAAAACCCACATTGGGGAAACATAGGCGTTCCCTTCATGAATAAAACCACATCATGGCTGCTGATGGCTTGCTTAATGGCGCTGGTCGCCGGGTTTTCGCTCATGACAGCATCCTCACTCTAATTGCAAATGATTCTCAACTATCTATCTAGGGGCTCACTCGGCCCCGGTCAAGGGCCACGGCTCTATTCAGGCGCAATGACGGTTTCCAGCGCCAAAGCGTGAAGTGCGCCGCCCATGTTGCCTTCCAGGGCGCGGTACACCATCTGGTGCTGCTGTACACGGGATTTGCCCTTGAAGGCGGTTGAGACCACCCGCGCCTTATAATGATCACCGTCTCCCGCCAGATCCGTGATCTCAATCACCGCATCGGGCAGAGCCTGTTTGATAAGGCGGTGAATTTCATCCATTTCCATGGCCATGGCGGATCTCTCCTTTTGCCGGGTCGGGGTGCGTTTCAGGTCCGGGTTGACAGAGTGGTGGCGAACCACCCTTCGTGAACTTCCCGTAAGGTAGAAAGCGAGACGGCGCGCCCAGCGTTCACTGTGAGGCCCGCGCCGCCCACATGGCCTAAGATCTGCGCCGGAACGCTAGCGTCTTGGGCCTGGCTTAAAATTCTGTCAACTTGATCCGGTCTGACAGCCAGAACATAGCGCGCCTGATCTTCGCCAAACAAAAAGCCGTGCGTGTTTGTATGCGGCGCTTCGAGCGCCGCGCCGATGCCGCCGGCCAACGCCATTTCAGCAACGGCCACGTAAAGCCCCCCGTCAGAGATGTCGTGCACACTCGTCGTCATGCCTTTTTCGATGCAGGTGCGGACAAAATTACCATTGCGGCGCTCGGTGGCGAGATCAACCGGCGGCGGGGCGCCGTCTTCACGAGCGTGGATTTCCCGGGCGAACAGGGATTGGCCCAGATGGCCACCCGTTTTGCCGACAGCAAGCAGAACATCACCTGTTTCTTCCAGCGCCACATGCGCTCTTTTGGCAAGATCCCTGATCACGCCCACGCCGCCAATGGCCGGGGTCGGCAGAATCGCCTCGCCATTGGTTTCATTATACAGCGAGACGTTGCCCGATACGATGGGAAAGTCGAGCGCCCGTCCGGCCTCGCCCATACCGGACAAGCACTCAACAAACTGCCCCATGATCCGGGGGCGCTCCGGATTGCCGAAATTCAGGCAATCGGTCATCGCCAAAGGAGTGGCGCCGACGGCGGTGAGATTGCGCCAGGCCTCGGCGACCGCTTGGCGGCCGCCCTCGATAGGGTCGGCCTGGCAATAGCGCGGGGTTACGTCCGTGGTGATGGCAAGGCCCTTGTTTGTGCCATGGATGCGGACAATGGCTGCATCGCCCCCCGGGCCCCCAACTGTATCCGCCATCACTGAGTGGTCGTATTGCTCCCAGATCCATCTTCGGCTGGCCAGGTCCGGCGATCCCATGAGCGTCAGCAGCGCTGCGCCCAAATCATCCGGCGGGGGACAGGCATCGGCTTTAAGCGTTGCCGGTTTGGGCGTTGATGTCCAGGGGCGGTCGTAGATAGGGGCATCTTCCGTCAACCCTTCGACGGGGATATCGGCCACCACTTCGTCTTGATAGTTAAGCGTCAGGTGACCGGTATTGGTTGTCAGGCCGATCACCGCGAAATCAAGCCCCCACTTATCGAAGATCGCGCGCGCGGCTTCTTGCCTGCCGGGGTGCAAGACCATCAGCATGCGCTCCTGGCTTTCAGACAGCATCATTTCGTAAGGTTGCATGCCCGTTTCCCGGCAGGGAACCTGATCCAGATTCAACTCAATGCCGACTTCGCCTTTGCTGGCCATTTCCACCGAAGAGGAAGTAAGGCCCGCCGCGCCCATGTCCTGAATGGCGATAATGGCATCGCCCGCCATCAGCTCGAGGCAGGCCTCAAGGAGAAGTTTCTCCGTGAACGGATCACCCACTTGAACGGTTGGGCGTTTTTCGTCAGAATTATCGTCAAATTCCGCCGAGGCCATGGTGGCGCCGTGTATGCCGTCGCGCCCTGTTTTTGAGCCGACATAGACAACCGGATTGCCGACGCCCTTGGCCGCTGAATAAAATATTTTATCCTGATCGACAACGCCGACCGTCATGGCGTTGACCAGGATATTACCGTTATAGC
This sequence comes from Alphaproteobacteria bacterium, assembly GCA_021774915.1. Taxonomy (GTDB): domain Bacteria; phylum Pseudomonadota; class Alphaproteobacteria; order SMXP01; family SMXP01; genus JAJFIM01. Next base: position 6,338 of record JAJFIO010000077.1, on the reverse strand, counting down.
TGGGGTGAAAATTCACCTCGCCCCCCACCGTCGGCACGCCCATGCAATTGCCATAGCCGCCAATGCCCGCAACCACGCCTGAGACGAGATGCCGGGTTTTTTCATGAGCCGGGTCGCCAAAGCGCAGCGCATTCAAATTGGCGACCGGCCGCGCGCCCATGGTGAAGACATCGCGCATGATGCCGCCAACGCCCGTGGCCGCACCCTGATAGGGTTCGATAAATGAAGGGTGGTTGTGGCTTTCCATCTTGAAAACAGCAGCCTGTCCATCGCCGATATCGACAATGCCGGCATTTTCACCGGGGCCGCAAATCACTTGGGCACCAGTCGTGGGCAATTCTTTCAGCCAGCGCCGGGATGATTTGTAAGAGCAATGCTCGGACCACATCACAGAGAAAATACCAAGCTCTGTGTAATTGGGGGGGCGCCCCATACGTTTGAGGATCTGGCCATATTCGTCTTCCGTCAGGCCGTGTTCCCGAACGGTTGCAGCACTGATCCCTTCGGCAAAGGCGGTCATGCCAGGGCCTCCACAAGACTTTCAAAAAGAGCCTTGCCATCACATGTCCCTGTCAGAGGGTCAATGCTGCGCTCCGGGTGAGGCATCATGCCTAGAATCGTGCCACTTTTATTGACAATGCCGGCAATATTGCGGGCCGACCCATTGGGGTTGTCATCGTAACGCAACACCACGCGGCCCTCGCCTTCGAGGTGATCGAGCGTATCCTCATCAGCAAAATAATTACCGTCGTGATGGGCGATGGGTATGTGGATGTGCTGCCCTTGTGTGTGCCGAGCAGTGAAAATGGTTTCGTTGTTTTCCACGGTGACAGCGACCGTTTTGCAAATAAATTTCAGGCCTGCATTACGCATCAATGCGCCGGGCAGCAGTCCCGCCTCGGTGAGAATCTGAAACCCGTTGCAGATTCCAAGAACCGGCGTTCCTTTGCTGGCGCGTTTGAGAACCTCGCGCATAATGGGCGCGCGGGCGGCCATGGCGCCGGAGCGTAAATAATCGCCGTAAGAAAAGCCGCCGGGCAGGACAATCAAATCGGTGGCGGGCAGATCCGTCTCGCCATGCCAGACCATTTTAGGGGACGCCCCCATTTTCTCAAGAGCGACAGCCACATCACGATCGCAATTGGAGGCTGGGAAAACAATGACGCAAGTCTTCAAGGAAAACCCTTCTTAAGCAAAACGGGGAAAATGATTTCAGACTGTCTCGAAATCGATGGTGTAATTCTCGATCACAGTATTAGCCAGCAGTTTTTCACACATGGCAGTCACTTGGGTTAGCGCCTTGGCAGGATCAGTTTCGGTGAGATTCATTTCCAGATATTTACCCTGGCGCACAGCGTCCAGCCCCAAAAACCCGAGATCGCCGAGCGCCCCCTCTATGGCTTTGCCCTGAGGGTCAAGGACGCCATCTTTGAGTGTGATGTGAATACGCGCTTTCATGACAGAGCGGTGGTCCTTTAAGTCTGAGCCTATGATTCTGATTTCGATTTGTCGCTGACCAGGACCGGTCCGCGCCTTTTTGTCGGTGAAGATTCAGGCATGATTCCGAGACGCTGGGCCACGTCCTGATAGGCTTCAACCACGCCGCCCAGATCACGGCGGAATCGGTCTTTGTCGAGTTTCTCGTTTGTTTTGATATCCCAGAGGCGGCACGAATCAGGGCTGATCTCATCAGCCAGGATGACGCGCATGGTCTCCTCTTCGTAATGGCGTCCGAACTCCAACTTGAAATCGATGAGCTGAATACCGATACCCGCGAAGAGGCCGGTGAGAAAATCATTGACGCGCAGCGCCATCGACATCATCTCGTCGATTTCTGCCGGGCTTGCCCAACCAAATGCCGTGATGTGCTCTTCCGACACCATGGGGTCACCCAAGGGGTCGGATTTGTAATAAAATTCAACGATCGAACGGGGCAGAGTGGACCCCTCGTCGAGACCCAGACGTTTGCAAATCGTGCCTGCCGCGATAGTGCGCACAACCACTTCGACAGGAATGATTTCAACGGCACGAATCAATTGCTCACGCATATTGAGCCGTCGGATGAAATGGTTGGGCACCCCCATTTTGTCCAGAAGAATCATGATGTGTTCGGATATACGGTTATTGAGCACACCCTTGCCATCAAGAACGTCATGTTTTTGATTGTTGAACGCGGTGGCGTCGTCCTTGAAATATTGGATCAGCGTGCCCTGTTCGGGGCCTTCGTAAAGGATCTTAGCCTTGCCTTCATAAATTTCTCTGCGGCGGCTCATGGTCTGACTTTCAAATCCGAGGTGGCATTCTTATGTATATTTTATAAGCTGTGCTCTTATTGCATAAGCGGCTGCGGATAAGTGCTTTTCTCCTCGCGTGGCGAGGGGCGTTTGCGGGGAATGCCTGTTCATTTTCCCCTCAAATTCCTGTAAGGGAGGTGTTGATACAATGCCGCTGGCGGCTTGGCAATGGCAAGGTTTCCGGGGCAAGGTGTCCGGCTTATGAGGTTTGGGTAAAAGAAGGACTTAAGTAAACATATGGCGACTTTTGATGATCGGGAAAAAGGGTATGAGGGTAAATTCGTCCATGACGAAGAAGTGCTCTTTAAGGCAAGTGCGCGCCGGAACAAGCTTTTAGGGCTGTGGGCGGCGGAAAAAATGGGCCTGACCGGCGATGACGCCCAGTCCTTCGCTGTGGAGGTGATCAAGTCCGACCTGGAGGAGCCGGGAGACGACGATGTTTTCCGCAAGATCCGGGCGAGCTTTGACGCCCATCAGGTTGAACAATCGGATCACCAGATCAGACGGACCATGGACGAATTGCTCCAAACGGCCATTCAGCAAATCCAAGACGAAGGCTGATCAGACCTCTTAGTTCTTCGCCCCAAACACGCGCGCGAAGATCGTGTCGACATGTTTGGTGTGATAGGCGAGATCGAAAAGGGCATCTAGCTCCGCCGTGCTTAAGTTTGCGGTGACGTCTGCATCGGCTTTCAGAAGATCGAGAAAATTCCCCTCGCCCCGCCAGGCGGGCATGGCGCTGCGCTGCACCTGGGCGTAGGCCTCTTCGCGCGGCACGCCGGCTTGGGTGAGCGCCAGCAAAACCCTTTGTGAATGCACCAGGCCGCCCAATTGGTCGAGATTGCGTTGCATGATGTCGGGATAAACAATCAGGTTTTCAATGACGCCGGTGAGACGCGCCAGAGCAAAATCGAGCGTCACCGTGGCGTCCGGCCCGATCATGCGCTCGACGCTGGAATGCGAGATGTCGCGCTCATGCCAGAGCGCCACGTTTTCCATGGCGGGCAGGGCCATCCCGCGCACCAGGCGCGCCAGCCCCGTGAGGTTTTCGGTCAGCACAGGATTGCGCTTATGCGGCATCGCGGAGGAGCCTTTTTGGCCTGCGGAGAAAAACTCTTCCGCTTCGCGCACCTCGGTGCGCTGCAAATGCCGGATTTCCGTGGCCAGCCGCTCAATGGAACTCGCGATCACCCCGAGAGTGGCGAAATACTGGGCGTGGCGATCCCGCGGAATCACCTGAGTGGAAATGGGCTCTACGGCGAGCCCCAGGGCGTGCGCCACGTGTTCCTCGATCCGGGGGTCAATATTGGCGAACGTGCCCACGGCGCCTGAAATGGCGCAAGTGGCGATTTCCGCTCGGGCCGCTTCCAGCCGCGCACGATTGCGGTCGAACTCGGCATAGGCTTGCGCCAATTTAAGGCCGAATGTGGTGGGTTCGGCATGAATACCGTGGCTGCGCCCGATGCAGGCCGTGTCCTTGTGCTCATAGGCGCGCTTTTTGAGGGCGGTCAGCAGAGCGTCGAGATCGGCCAGCAACAGATCAGTGGCGCGGACCAGTTGGACAGAAAGACACGTGTCGAGCACGTCCGAAGACGTCATCCCCTGGTGGATGAAACGGGCTTCCGGACCCACATATTCAGCCAGATTCGTGAGAAAGGCGATGACGTCATGCTTGACTTCCCGCTCGATTTCATCAATCCGGTCAACGTCAAACTGCCCGCGTTCCCAGATGGCTTTGGCCGCTTCTTGAGGAATAACGCCGAGCTTGGCCAAGGCATCACAGGCATGGGCTTCGATCTCCAGCCAGATTTGAAATTTGGAGCGAGGCTCCCAGATTGAGACCATTTCTGGCCGGCTATAGCGCGGAATCATCGCTGATGTGGTTCCCTGTCTGGTGTTATTTTTGGTGCGCGGGCCTTATAGCACAAGGGCGCTAGAGATTGCGCCCCTTCAATAGGGGTCAGTGTTTTCATTTGGGAAAAATTTTTAAGTGCGCCTTAAGCTGAGTTCACCAGATCTGTTAGACTCGAAGCCCGTTTTGATTTGGTGTCGATCCTTATAAGTGAGGGCTGAAATGCGCGTATTGGTCGTTGAAGACGATATTCACCTGGGCGACGGATTACAGGCGGCCCTGCGCCAAGAAGGCTATGCGGTGGATTGGGTGAAGGATGGGGAAGAAGCCGAACTGGCGCTGCGCGTCGAACCCTATGACATCGTCGTGCTTGATTTGGGCTTGCCGATTCGCAGCGGGGTGGAGGTGCTCGACACGATCCGGGCGCGGGGCTCCGATGTGCCCGTGCTGATTCTCACCGCACGTGATACCGCCGAAGACCGGATCTCGGGCCTTGATAAAGGCGCCGACGATTATATGGTCAAGCCGGTCAATATTGATGAACTCTGCGCGCGAATTCGCTCAATCCTGCGCCGGGCCCATGGCCGCGCAATTCCAAAACTGGTGCATGGCGCTATCGAGGTGGATGTTGCCGGCCGGGTGGTGGTTCAGGACGGAACCCAGGTTGATCTGTCGGGAAAAGAATTCGCCGTTCTGCACCAATTGTTGGAGAATCAAGGACGGGTGCTGTCTAAGCGGCAATTGGAAGAGGGCATTTATGACTGGGAGAGTGAGCTGGAGAGCAATGCTGTGGAGGTTTATGTCCATCATTTGCGGAAAAAACTCGGTAAAGATCTGATACGCACCATTCGCGGCGTCGGATATGTTGTCGATAAGGGGGCTTGAATAAATGTCTCTTCGCCGACGGATGCTTATTATTCTTCTCAGCGCCTTCTTTTTGGTCTGGATGCTGGCGACAGCATTCACGATCCTAAATACACGGCACCGCATTGCCGAAGGGGTGGATAATCAGCTTGTGCAGGCCGCCCATTATTTTTGGTTGCGTGCTAAACGGAGCCATGAAGAAGGTGAAGAGATCTCGGATGCTTTACGCGATATGCAGCGTGGGCTCGGTCGCCTTCAATCGCTTCAGTTTCAAATTTGGAATGGCGAGGCATTGTTGCTGCGGTCTCCCGGAGCACCGGAACATCGCATGTCGACGCACCCTGGTTTTTCCAGCGGTCAGTTGCATGACTCGCATTGGCGGCTTTTTTACCGGGTGGATGCGGTTGAGGGGCTTGATGTCATCGTGGCGATTGAAGATGATTTCAGTGGTGATGTGGCCAAGCTGGTTGCTTTCAATACAACTTGGCCGATTCTTTTGGCCTTACCCTTCGTTGGGATCGCTATTTTTTTCGGGGTTAATAAGGGGCTTGCGCCGTTGCGACAATTGGAAGCGCAAATAACCCAGCGCTCCTCCACCCAGATGGCGCCGATTGATGCTTCTTCTATCCCCAGAGAAGTGAAAGGCATCGTCACCTCGCTTAATGCACTGCTTGAGCGACTTGAACAGGCGATTGAATCTGAACGCCGTTTTACCGCGAATGCCAGTCATGAATTGCGCACGCCCTTGGCGGCCATCGATATGCAAGCTCAAGTGGCGCTGAAGGCAGTGGAAGGGGATGAGAGGGATCGTGCACTTCATCAAATCAGCAGCTCTGTTGATCGGGCGACGCGTTTGGTGTCGCAATTGCTGACCCTGGCGCGTCTTGATCCTGAGCATACTGCAGACCTTCTGAAGCCCACTGATCTCAAACAGATCGTTCAAGATGAAATGGCAGCCATCGCTGGTGAAGCTCATGGCAAAGGCATAGAAATTGAATTAGAGGCGCCCGATACGGTGATGATCATGGGAGATGCGGACTCGCTATCCATCATGGTACGGAATTTGATGGACAATGCAGTGCGCTACTCTTCTACGGGTAGCAAAGTGACGGCTGACCTCTATCCCAGCACCGACGGCACACGTCTTGTCATTAAGGATACCGGAGTGGGGATTCCTGAAGACCAAAGGGAAAAAGTTTTTGATCGCTTTTACCGTATGGTGGGATCGGCCAGCACCGGCGCCGGCTTGGGCCTGTCTATAGTCAAAAGAATTGCCGATGTGCATGAGGCGCAGATCAGTTTGGGCGGGCGCTCCGAAAGGAGTGGGT
>JAJFIO010000076.1 GCA_021774915.1 Alphaproteobacteria bacterium | reverse complement strand
GGAAAAGCAGGAGATGTCGAGCGAGCGCAGGAAATTTTCCCGCGTGGTGTCAACATAGCGCCCGCCGAGTTCCGCTTTGTCCGAATAGGCAATGGCGTGAACCACAAAATCAAGCCGGCCCCAGTGCGTTGTCAGGGCATCAAACAGCGCGTCCATACTGGCCGCATCCTCCACATCACAGGGCAGAACTATGTCCGCACCAAGAGATGCCGCCAAAGGTTTGACCCGCTTGCCAAAGGCGTCACCCTGATAGGTGAAAGCCAGTTCGGCGCCTTGCGCATGCAGCGCTGTGGCGATCCCCCAGGCGATGGAATGATCATTAGCAACCCCCATCACGAGGCCGCGCTTGCCGGTCATCAATGTGCCGGCTGGAAAGTCTTCAGAAGGCGATTTATCGGACATGGGATCATGTGCTCTCGTCACGGAAAAGGGGGCTTTGCGTGCAAAGGAGAAGGCGACTATCAGGTGGTCAAACGGGTGAACGTCAAAGTGCAATTGGTGCCGCCAAAACCAAAACTATTTGACATGACAGTTTTCATGTCCAAGCCATCAAGTAATTTGGTGATGACGGGAAGCCCTTTCGCCTCTGGGTCCAGGGCATCGATATTGGCTGAAGCGCAGACGAATTGGTTGACCAGCATCAGCAGGGAGTAAATCACTTCTTGCACCGCAGTGGCGCCTTGGCTGTGCCCAGTCAGGGATTTGGTTGAACTGATTGGTGGAATCTCACCCCCAAACACTTCGCGAATGGCATTGAGTTCGATCATATCGCCCACTGGTGTCGATGTGCCGTGAGCATTGATATAGTCAATCCGTCCGACCCCGTTTATGGCCTGACGCATACAGCGCACAGCGCCCTCACCTGACGGGGCCACCATGTCGGCGCCGTCCGATGTGGCGCCATAGCCCACGAGTTCACCATAGATTTTAGCCCCCCGCGCGCGCGCGCGCTCCAGTTCTTCCAGAACCACACAGCCGCCGCCGCCTGAGATGACAAAGCCGTCCCGGTTGGCGTCATAGGCGCGCGAGGCGCGTGTCGGCGTGTCGTTATATTTGGATGACAGCGCACCCATGGCGTCGAATAGCACGGAGAGGGTCCAGTCGATCTCCTCGCCTCCGCCGGCAAACATGACGTCTTGCTTGCCATACATGATCTGCTCGGCAGCATTGCCTATACAATGGCCGCTGGTTGAGCAGGCCGAACTGATCGTGTAATTTACGCCTTTAATTTTGAAGTGGGTGGCGAGATTAGCCGAGGTGCTGCTCGACATGTTGCGCGGCACCATGAACGGTCCGACTTTTTTGGGACCCCGATCACGCGCAGCATCGCAAGCGACTAATATGTTATGTGTCGAAGGTCCGCCAGACCCAACTATGATACCGGTGCGCTCATTAGAAACGTCTTTGTCTTCAAGGCCTGCATCCCGGATGGCTTGATCCATGGCAACGGCGCAATAGGCTGCTGCGTCACCCATAAAGCGCTTGGCCCTGCGGTCGATCAAATTATCAAGATCGATATTGATCGGGCCATAGACATGGGAGCGGAATCCCATTTCGGCATATTCTTCATTGTATTCGATGCCTGAGCGTCCTTCGCGCAGAGAAGCCAGAACTTCTTGCGTGTTGTTCCCGATGCTGGAAACGATTCCCATTCCTGTAACCACTACGCGCCGCATAATCCCAAGATCCTTTTATTTGGTGGTGTCGCTAAACAGGCCAACGCGCAAATCATTGGCCGTGTAGATAGGTTCACCATCAACCTTCATCACACCGTCACCGATGCCCATCACCAACCGTCGCATAATGACTCTTTTGAGATCGATTTCATAGGAGACCAGTTTAGCATCGGGCAGCACCATACCCTTGAACTTGACCTCGCCCGCCGCCAGCGCCCTGCCGCGGCCCTTGCCACCGCTCCATCCCAGAAAAAATCCGATAAGCTGCCACATGGCGTCAAGCCCGAGACAGCCGGGCATCACGGGATCCGATTCAAAATGGCAGTCGAAAAACCACAAATCAGGGCGGATATCGAGCTCAGCGCGAATCACCCCCTTGCTATGGGCGCCGCTTGTATCGTCAATATGGGTGATGCGGTCGAACATCAGCATGGGGGGCAGAGGCAGCCGGGCATTGCCGGGACCAAAAAGTTTGCCATGGGCGGAGGCCATCAGGTCTTCGAACGAATACTCTGATTTTTGAATTGGCATTGCGGGGGTCTCTCGTTTTAACGTCAGGGCGCAAGGCCCCTGAACCGGTGGGCCTGTCAGACGGTCAGGCCTGAACGGTCGTGGCGCGAATTCTCCTAACACAAAACGGCTGTCTACCGGAAGTGCTCTTGCGATGTTTTGGGCAATGCGGCAACACGACTCCCGTGCATGGGTAGCCTTGCGTGGCATGCGAGGTGCACTTAAAGGTCTTGTGCAAAGAGGGGAGCGCTCCGATCTTTTTTCTGTTTCATTTTAGAACACAGCGAGTAGACTTAAGGCCCCGTTTTGAGAGGTTAAGAACATGTTTTTTGAGCGGTTTTGGCGAGCCACCCATCACATTACAATCAAAGGGGCCGGTCCGCTGTTCCTTCTGGTAGGGGTTTTCCTAGTTCTTTTTTCGTTAGAACCCACAGCGATGGCATTTTTCGCCCAAGAAACAGCCGATGGTGTCGCGGCAGCAGGGAGTGCGGGGTTTGTCTCTCTTGTTCTTATCGGTGTTGCGGCAAGCCTTTTTGTGCTTTGCCCGCTTGTCTCCCTGATCTATCTGCGCCGGGCCCAGCATGGCCGGGGTATGATCGTTCTTTTTCCACCCCTGGCCCTGTCTCTCGCCTCCCTGTCCTCCTGGCTGTTGTGAGGGAGCGGCAACCGTTCCTCACGCTTGACTTTAGTCCGGCCTTTCCCTAACTTCCCGCCACTTTCTTGAAGTATTGAAGGCCCTTTTCGGGCTGCCGAACCCTAAGGTCCTCTATGAGGCGTTGAGCCTCTCGGATCTCCACCCGTCAGCGAGATTTCGCCCACGGGTGCCGTTCTGCATTGCCGGAATTTTGGGAATCTTTTCATTTCGAGATCGAAATGATATAAGGAATTGGCCATGTTTGATACATTAAGCGACCGGCTGGGCGGCATATTCGAGCGGTTGCGCAAAAGCGCCAGCCTGTCGGAATCAGATGTCGACGCCGCCATGCGCGAAGTGCGGGTGGCGCTCCTGGAGGCCGATGTCGCACTTTCCGTGGTCAAAGATTTCATCGGCCGGGTCAAGGCTCAGGCCGTCGGTCAGGACGTGGTGCGCTCCGTGACGCCGGGCCAGATGGTGGTCAAAATCGTTCATGATGAACTGGTCGCCATGCTCTCGGGCGGCCAGGAGGAGAGCGCGCAAGCCTTGAACCTTAACGCCGTGCCGCCGGTGCCGATCCTAATGGTCGGTCTCCAGGGCTCAGGTAAGACCACCAGCACCGCCAAGATCGGCCTGCGCCTCACCGCGCGAGACAAAAAACGCGTGCTTATGGCCTCGCTGGATACCCGACGCCCGGCTGCCCAAGAACAGCTCAAAGTGCTGGGCGAACAGGCGAATGTTGATACATTGCCGGTCATTGCCGGGCAAAACCCGATTGATATCACGCGCCGGGCTTTGGCGGCGGCCAAGCTCAGTGGTTATGATGTGCTGCTGCTCGATACCGCTGGGCGGTTAGCGATCGATGAAGCGCTGATGGCTGAAGTGGCCGAGGTCGAGCGCGTGGCCCAGCCGGTAGAAACCTTGCTGGTAGTCGATGCCCTGACCGGTCAGGATGCAGTCAACGTTGCAGAAAATTTCCGTGAACGAATTAATTTGACGGGCATAGTGATGACCCGCGTTGATGGCGATGGCCGCGGCGGTGCGGCTTTATCAATGCGGGCGGTCACAGGTTGCCCCATCAAACTGATGGGTGTGGGCGAAAATCTGGATGCTTTGGAGGATTTTCATGCTGACCGTATCGCCAGCCGTATTCTGGGCATGGGGGATGTGGTCAGCCTGGTGGAAAAAGCCACCGAATCCATTGACCAGGAGAAAGCCCAAAAGCTCGCCGACAAAATGGCCAAGGGCGCCTTTGACCTGGATGATTTGGCCGATCAGTTGCGGCAGATGCGCAAAATGGGCGGCATGCAGGGCCTGCTTGGGCTTTTGCCGGGGGTAGGAAAAATCAAGAAACAAATGAACGATATGGATGTTGATGAAAAAACTCTGGTGCATCAAGAAGCCATCATCAGTTCCATGACGATTAAAGAACGCACCAATCCAAAAATCCTGAACGCCTCACGCAAGCGGCGTATTGCGGCCGGTTGCGGCCTGACGGTTCAGGACGTGAATAAGCTGATTAAAATGCACCGGCAGATGGCGGACATGATGAAGCGCATGGGTAAGATGGGCAAAAAAGGTCTGCTTGGCGGATTGGGTGGCGCTCTGTCTGGTGTTGGAAGTCCGGGCGGATCTGCTGGCAGCCTGCCGGGCCTGGGTGAGGGCGCGCTGCCTCCCGGATTGCCGCCAGGGTTTCCAAAAACAAAGTAATTATCCGTTGACGGATTTGATTCTCATTAAACTGAAAAGGGAAAAGACAAGATGGCATTAAAAATCAGACTAACCCGAGGGGGCGCCAAAAAACGGCCTTATTACCGTATCGTAGTGGCGGATTCACGTGCGCCGCGTGATGGGCGTTTTATCGAAAAGGTTGGTTTCTTCAATCCTCTTCTGGCCAAGGATAGCGACAAGCGTGTAGGTCTCGAGGTGGAGCGTATTAAATACTGGTTGGGCGTTGGAGCGCGGCCCACGGACCGGGTGGCGCGCTTTCTGACTCAAGAAGGCCTTTTTGATTGGAAGCCGAGCAACAATCCTGAAAAAGCCAAGCCCGGCGCCAAAGCGCAGGAGCGCTCAGACGCGGCCAAGGAAAAAGCTGACGCGGCCGCTACGGCGCCAGCTGAAGAGGCCCCTGCTGAAGGGCAAGCTGCCGAGGCGTAAACTGATGCTGGAGGTGTGGCGTCGATGGTAAGCGCGGGCAAGAGTGCGCGGATCTGTCTTGGTGTGATTGCGGGCGCCCGGGGGGTGCGCGGAGAGATGCGTTTTCGCAGCTATGGCGATGAGCCACGCGATCTTTCCCAATACGGTGCACTGGAAACGCAAGAAGGCCATCAGTTTGCGATTGAGCGGGTGTCGGTCAAAGGCGGCCAGGTGAGCCTATCGGTGCACGGTGTGACGAGCCGCGAAGAGGCCGAGGCGCTCAAGGGCACAAAGCTCTATATGCTCCGCGCGGCTTTGCCGGAAACCGAGAGGGATGAATTTTATCATGCCGATCTGGTGGGCCTCGTGGTGAAAGACAAAGGCGGGAGACAGATGGGCCGCGTGGTGGCGGTGCAGAATTTTGGCGCAGGTGATCTGCTGGAGGTTCTCCCCGACGGCGAAGGAAAGGTGGATGCCAGCTTTTTTGCGCCGTTCAGCTTGGAGGTGGTGCCGGTGATCGATTTGGAAGGCGGATGGCTCACCCTCGATCCGCCGCCAGGACTGATCGAAGAGCTGACAGAAGAAGAGCAGAAATGACGTGGAAGCCCCAAGATGGCGCCAAGCCTTGGGCAGCCAGCATACTAACCCTCTTTCCGGAGATGTTTCCGGGGCCGCTTGGGTGTTCTCTGGCTGGTGGCGCGTTAAAAGAAGGGGTTTGGATGCTGGAAACGGTGGACATTCGGCGCTTTGCGCGCGATAAACACCGCGCGGTGGACGATAGCCCCGCTGGCGGGGGTCCGGGAATGGTTATGCGGGCCGATGTGCTGGGACGGGCGATCGACGAGGTGCACCGCGCTGGCGATCCCCGGCCGCTGATTTATCCCTCGCCGCGGGGGGAGCGCTTGAGCCAAGGTCTGGTGCGGGAGATGGCTTGCGGACCTGGTGTGGTTGTGGTGTGCGGCCGCTTCGAAGGGGTTGATGAGCGCGTGCTTGCCGCGCGCCGCGTCCGGGAGATTTCGGTTGGCGACTATGTCTTGTCGGGGGGTGAAGTGGCGGCGTTCAGTCTTCTGGATGCTATCGTGAGAATTTTACCGGGGGTTATGGGATCGCCCGCCTCGCTAAATGAAGAGAGTTTTGAAGGGGGGTTATTGGAATACCCCCACTACACAAGGCCTCAGAGTTGGGAAGGGATGGGAATCCCGGCCGTTTTGAATTCGGGCCATCACGCCAAGATCAAGGCGTGGCGGCGGGCCCAAGCAGAGAAGATTACAAGAACGCGACGCCCCGATTTGTGGGCGTCATATCAAGCCGCGCGAGGCAAAGCGTGCAAGAAGGACGAGTGAGCTATGACCAATATCATCGAAGAGCTGGAACAAGAGCAAATTGCCGATTTGACGGCGGAAAAGAAAATCCCCGACTTTCAGCCCGGCGATACGCTGCGGGTCAATGTGAAGGTTAAAGAAGGCACACGCGAGCGGGTGCAGGCTTTTGAAGCGGTCTGCATCGGGCGCTCAGGTGGCGGTCTCAATTCGAGCTTCACCATGCGTAAAATTTCCTATGGCGAGGGGGTGGAGCGCGTCTTCCCGCTCTACAGTCCGATGATCGAGTCGATCAACGTGTTGCGCCGCGGGGATGTGCGCCGCGCTAAGCTTTATTATTTGCGGGGACGCCGGGGTAAATCTGCGCGGATCACCGAGAAGCAGGACTGGCGGCGGCAGAAAGATAAAAAAGCGGCCGCCGCTGCTGCCTCTCAGCCTGTGGCGGCAGCCCAGGGCGAGGCCGAGTGAAGCCAGCGCCCTTTTAAAGAGATGTTTTCTCAAAACCGCCGTTTAAGCACACCATAGGGTGTGCGCCCGGCGGTTCGGTGCGACTTCCGAAGTGAGAGATCAACATGGCCGGACAGACACTCTACGATAAAATCTGGAATGCGCATCTGGTGGAGACGAGCGCTGGCGGAACGGCGTTGATCTACATTGATGTGCATCTCACCCATGAAGTGACCTCGCCCCAGGCCTTTGAGGGCTTGCGTCAGGCGGGCCGCAAGGTGCGCCGGCCTGATCTGACCCTGGCGGTGGCCGATCATGCGATCCCCACCACGGATCGCAATGCGCCGGTGGAGGACAGGCAAGCCGCCTTGCAATTGGAGACGTTGGCCGCCAATGTGGCCGCGTTCGGCATTGAATATTTTGACGGCCATGACATCCGCCAGGGCATCGTCCATGTGGTTGGTCCCGAACAGGGTCTGACCCAGCCCGGCATGACCATCGTGTGCGGTGACAGTCACACCTCCACGCACGGCGCGTTCGGCGCGCTCGCCCATGGTATAGGTACATCTGAGGTGGAGCATGTGCTCGCCACCCAGTCGTTGATTCAGCGCAAAGCCAAAAATATGCGCGTGACTGTCAACGGGGCTTTGGCGCCCGGCATCACGCCCAAGGATATGGCGCTGGCGATCATCGGTAAAATCGGCACCGCCGGGGGCACGGGCCATGTCATCGAATATGCCGGTGAAGCGGTCCGTTCCTTAAGCATGGAAGGGCGCATGACGCTGTGCAATATGACTATCGAGGCGGGCGCGCGCGCTGGCCTCATCGCGCCTGACGAGACGACGTTTGAGTATCTCAAAGGGCGCCCTCGTGCACCTAAGGGCGCGGCGTGGGAAGCGGCGTGTGGGTATTGGCGTGACCTGGCCTCGGACGGCGATGCCGTGTTCGAAAAGCAAGTCACGCTTGATGCGGCGGACATCGCGCCGCTCGTTACCTGGGGCACCAGTCCTGAAGATGTGGTGCCGATTACGGGCGTGGTGCCTGACCCGGCGCAAGAACCTGATCCCGATAAGGCGCGCGCCATGCGCCGTTCGCTTGAGTATATGGATTTGAAGCCCGGCACAAAGATGACGGACATTCAAATAGATCGGGTGTTTATCGGTTCGTGCACCAACAGCCGGATCGAAGACCTGCGTGCCGCTGCCGCCATCGTCAAGGGGCATCACGTGGCCGCTCATGTGGGCGCCATGGTGGTGCCGGGATCGGGCCTGGTGAAAGCCCAGGCGGAAGAAGAGGGCCTCGATCAGATTTTTCTGGACGCCGGTTTTGAGTGGCGCGAGGCAGGGTGTTCCATGTGCCTGGGCATGAACCCTGACCGCCTGGAGCCCGGCGAGCGCTGCGCGTCCACTTCCAACCGCAATTTTGAAGGCCGCCAGGGCAAAGGCGGGCGCACCCATCTCATGAGCCCGGCCATGGCGGCGGCGGCAGCCATCAAAGGCGCTTTTGCCGACGTGCGCGATGATGAGTTAGGCTGAGGATTTCCATGAAAAAATTCACAACCCTCACCGGCATTGCCGCCCCGTTGCCGCTGGTCAATGTCGATACGGACAAAATCATTCCGGCGCAGTTTTTAAAAAGCATCACGCGCGATGGTCTGGGCAAGTCATTGTTCTTTGATATGCGTTACAGGCCGGACGGTTCTGAAAATCCTGATTTCGTGCTCAACAAGCCGGCTTACCGCTCTGCGCAGATCCTCATTGCCGGAGATAATTTTGGCTGCGGATCAAGCCGCGAGCATGCGCCTTGGGCGCTGGCGGATTTTGGCATCCGGTGTGTGATCGCACCCGATTTTGCCGATATCTTTTACAATAATTGTTTCAAAAACGGCATTCTACCGATC
>JAJFIO010000075.1 GCA_021774915.1 Alphaproteobacteria bacterium | reverse complement strand
CTGAGTTGCGATTGCTTGGCTCAACTGAGCGCATAGAAATATCGCAGCGCCACATAAAGTATATAAGAGAATAACAAGATACCGCCCTCAATGCGAGAGACTCCCGCACGAGTCCAGATGAAAAGAAACATGATGACGGTTGCCGCAATCATAACGACGCCGTCAACGCGAACCAGTATAGGGGAAATAGTGAGCGGACCGACGATCGCCGCGCACCCCAAAATTCCAAGTAAGTTAAAAAGATTACTACCCATAACATTGCCGTATGCCAAATCTGACTGACCGCGACGTGAAGCCGTGATTGATACGGCGAGTTCGGGAAAAGATGTTCCCACTGCGACAATGGTAAGTCCTATGAGACCTTCTGAAACCCCAAAATAGTGTGCAGTACGGGTTGCCCCGTCCACGAGAAGTTCCGCTCCATAGAGCAGTCCGCCAAAGCCCGCGGCAA
The DNA here is from genome assembly GCA_021774915.1 of Alphaproteobacteria bacterium. Taxonomy (GTDB): domain Bacteria; phylum Pseudomonadota; class Alphaproteobacteria; order SMXP01; family SMXP01; genus JAJFIM01. The sequence continues at coordinate 8,720 of JAJFIO010000075.1, read as the reverse complement.
TCATGAGAAGCGACGTTCCAAGCCGTCGAGGCACTTCTTCCGGCAAAACTATAGGCGGCGCCAGTGCCGCTTTCTTTAACGTCGCGCGCCCGTCGCGGCGATAGCGAAGTGTCATCAAGACGATAAGAAGGGCAACCATAACGCCGCCCTGCCAGGACGGCAGAGCGCCTTGTAAGCCGGAAACTATGACCGCGATGCTCACTCCGAGTAAAATCGCTGCGTCGGAAATAAAAAATGAGGTGGGTCGTGAAATGGGCCTGATAAGAGCCGCCACGGCGAGTATCAAAAGAATGTTGGAAAGATTGCTTCCGATGACATTGCCGGCCGCCAAGCCGGGCGAACCGCTGAGCACCGCGCGGACGCTAACCATCAGTTCGGGCATGGAAGTGCCGAATCCGACAATGACCATGCCGACAAACAACTGGGACACACCAAAGCGTTGGGCCAAGTGGACCGAGCCCCTGACCAAAGCCTCACTTCCAATCAAAAGAAAGATAAGGCCGCTCCCAAGCAATAACGCCGTCATGAAAAATTCCGAATGTCGACTTCATGGGGATTTGTAAATGATCTGATCTCAATTCCGAGCATTCACGATAAAAATTTAGCCGTATGGTAATGCCATAGAGGGTGTTTGTCACGGCATCAGGAGCCCGTGCTGCTGATGCCGTGAGGCGCCGTCTGGCTTGGCGTGAGCGTCTCAAGCGTCGTGAAACGGTCGTAGAAAGGCCACCCGCACCGGCAATCCCTTCATTCCGCACTTATCCCGCGTCCCTGCGCCGGATTGACGGTGTGGCTCAAGAGATGGTAAGAGAGTCGTTAACTAATTCAGTAGATGCAAGTTAAGTTAATACTGTATTTTAAGTGGTGACGTATCCCAGATTGAGACCTTGAATTGGCCCGATTCTGGCATACTTGGTCGTGATGCCTTGGATTTTGGCGCAACTACGTGGCCCTAGTCGGGATGGTCCGAATCTGGCATGAGTCGGGGTGCAGGGACGGACGAGCCGTTTCTGAAGGGCTCAGTTAAGCCGCCATTAAGCATAAATCAGGCGTAATTGCATGATGAAGATGAAAAAACAGGCAGAGAGAAGCGACATCATCGCCATTGCGGCGGTCATTGTGGCCTTGTGCGGCCTTTTTCTGATGGTGAACGGCGGCTCGGTCGAAAATGCACAGGCCCGCGCTGTAACAGGGCCTTCCGCTGTTTATTCTGGACGGAGCGATATCGTTCTGGCTTCTTTCACCACGGCTGATGTGATGCCCGTTTCGCGTGGGGCGCTTTTACCGACGGCAAAAGACTATCAAAAAGAACTGACCTGTCTCACTCAGGCGATTTATTATGAAGCGCGCAGCGAGGCCTATTCCGGTCGTTTGGGCGTGGCTGAAGTTGTGCTGAACCGCGTATCTGATCGCCGTTATCCGAGCTCCGTTTGCGGTGTTGTGTTTCAAGGACCGCAGGATAAAAACAAAAAAGGCGGATGCCAGTTTTCTTTCACCTGCGACGGCTCGCTTGCCACCCGGCCCAAAGGCCGCGCGTGGGAAGACGCCGGGCAATTGGCGGCGCAAGCCATGCTCGGCTTTGGCCGGGATCTCACCAGTGACGCGACCCACTATCATGCCGATTATGTTGACCCTGTATGGGCCGCACGGCTGAAGCGCACGGTCCAGATTGGCCGTCATATCTTTTACCGGTTTGCCGGTTAATCATCTGACGTATAGTCGAGGCCGAAATCAAGGCAAGGCGCGCTGTGCGTCACCCATCCCACTGAAATGAAATCAACGCCGGTAGCGGCGATGGCGGGAGCGGTTTTTAACGTGACGCGGCCCGAAGCTTCGCTGACGACGCGCCCGTCAATGGTCTTGACCGCTTGGCTGAGCTGGTCCGGCGTCATGTTATCGAGCAGTACCGCATCAATGGGGTAGGCGAGGGCTTGCTTCAGTTGATCCAGCGTATCCACTTCCACTTCGATTTTTACCATGTGTCCGGCATGGGCCAGCGCCGCCTCGATGGCCGGGCCGATGCCGCCAGCGATGGCGGTGTGGTTGTCTTTAATCAGTATGCCATCATAAAGGCCGAAGCGGTGATTGACGCCGCCGCCTGCGCGCACCGCGTGCTTTTCAAAAATCCGTAGGCCCGGCGTTGTTTTGCGCGTGCAGCAGATCCTTGCCTTGTGGTTGGAGATGGCTGTGACGATCGATTGGGTGGCGCTGGCGATGCCGGACAGATGGCCGAGAAAATTAAGCGCCACGCGCTCGGCGCTCAAAATGGCGCGCGCAGCGCCCTCAATATCAACAAGTATCTGACCAGGGGACACAGCCGCGCCGTCGCTGGCGTGACGCGTGACATCTATTGCAGGGTCAAGCGCGTGGAATGCAGCCGCCACCAGATCAAGCCCGGCGACGCAGCCCGCCTCGCGCGCGACGATCTGTGCGCAGGCCCGCGCGCCCTCGGGCAAAACGGCGGCGCTGGTGAGATCCCCGGCATCGCCAAGGTCCTCCGCCAGCGCGATGCGCACAGCTTCTTCCACACGGGCTCTGGGCAGTCGGGGAAGGGCGTTGGCCGTCATGGGCTTTAAGCCACCAGGGTAACGTCTGCCGCAGGCTGGTTGATCCGGAATTTTGGCCCCGCCACGGTTGACGCCGGCAGGTCGATCATGCGTTGCACGGCGACGCGCGCTCTTGCGGCGATCTCCGGCTCGATGGTCACCTCAAAGGTCATGGTTTGCAGGGAGTGCAGAATATTATCCAGCGTGATGCGCTTCATGTGCGGGCATAGATTGCACGGCCGGATGAAGTCAACTTGCGGGTTTTCCACCGCCACATTATCGCTCATGGAGCATTCGGTGATCAGAACCGCGCTTTCGGGCTGATGCTGTTTCACATAATTGCTCATATCGGAGGTGGAACCGGCAAAGTCCGACGCCGCCATCACATCCGGCGGGCATTCGGGGTGCGCCAGCACGACAATCCCCGGATTGGCGTCACGTAATTCAGTGATGTCCTCAACGGTGAACTTTTCATGCACTTCGCAGCGCCCCTTCCAGCTGATGATCTCGACATCGGTCATGGTGGCGACATTTTTGGCGAGGAATTCGTCGGGCAGCAGGATGACGCGCGGCGCATTCAAGGACTCCACCACCTGCACCGCATTGGAAGAGGTGCAGCAAATGTCGCACTCCGCTTTCACGTCGGCTGATGTGTTGACATAAGTGACCACGGGCACGCCCGGATAACGTTTTTTCAGCATACGGACGTCCGCGCCGGTGATGGATTCGGCCAGAGAGCATCCTGCGCGTAGGTCCGGGATCAGCACGGTTTTGTCCGGGCACAGAATTTTAGAGGTTTCCGCCATGAAGTGGACACCGGCCTGAACAATGATGTCGGCATCGGCTTCGGCCGCTTTGCGGGCGAGCATCAGAGAATCGCCGGTAAAATCGGATACACAATGATAGATTTCCGGCGTCATATAGGAATGACCCAGAATGACGGCGCCGCGCGCCTTTTTCAGCTCGTTAATGGCGTAAATGGTGGGCGCGTAGGCGGCCCACTCGATTTTGGGAATGACCCCGGCCACTTTTTCGTAAAGCGGGGCAGTCGCGCGGGCTATTTCCGGCGTGTAGGCTAGCGGTTCAGGAGAGGGTTTCAGGTTATGAAAAAGGCTGGTTTCCAGCGCTTCTTTCTGCACTTCTTGGCCATTCATCCCACCATTTGTCTGGTTTAACGCCATCACCGTCACTCCATCTTATGCTCACTTTGAGCATATATAAGGCCAATAAAAGCGCCCTTCAAGGGGCTGAATGTCTCTTATGCTACATTTGAGCATTACTGTCAAGTAAGGGATCACAAGGCCACAAATGCCGGGCCCGCCGCTGATCGGTGCATAGACCGTATTGAGGGTGGGGGCGTTATAGGAAAGATCGAGCGCGTAAGAAGTGACGCTGCGCACCATCTCAGTGTGAAAGGATAACACCAAAAAGAATTTTCCTGTCTTGCAAGACGCGTCGCCTCAAAGAGCGGCTCATCAACATCCGCCCCGAATTCCAAAACCTCTGCACCGATGGGCGTATGGTTCTCATGCTTCACCCAGACCGTGGCGTCTGCCTTTTCGTAGAGTTACGGCCAGACATATTAAAGCGTCGGCGGCATGTGCGTATGTACAAGGCGTTCGGCGTCTTCAAGTTCATCCTAGTTGAAAAGCGGCGTGGGGATTCTGATTCCTGGTGTTGCGTTGATAGACAGCGATCTACACTTATGATAGCTTTATGATAAGTTCACTATGTGCATTGTTTATCTATAAAACGCAGGAGTGATTTTATGGTCAAGGGAAGAAGGCTGCTATTGACGGTGGCGATAGGTGTGCTCTTAGGGGGTGCTTCGGCGGCCGCAAACGAGATGTGCGCCAGCACGGAGCAAGCTGAGCAAATCCAGGCTTTCTATGCGGAAAATCCAGGCGCCATGCCGGCGATTGCCGCACGCAAATTGGGTCTGGCGGAGGAAGTGGTGGCCAGCGGCCTGCCCGGCAATCAAATGAACTCGGCTCCGGGAGAGGACTTCCCTGAAATATGGGACGCTATGGACGATTGGGGGCCGATCACTTTTCTCATTATGAAGGGCATGAATGTTTTTGAGATTGCCAGTTCGGTGGGGACAGGCGTGCCGTCGACGGTCAGTGATTATTATAACATCAAATATGAGCAGCCCTTACGCGGCCATTTGCGCCCTGATCTTTACACCTCCATTTACGCCGTCGCTTTGCCCGGTAAAGACGGCGCGGTGGCCCGCGGCGTATTGTTTTATGATGAGACGGGCGCGTCTGTTTTTGGAGCCTTCATGTCAGGTGATGGTCCGACGCCGGCAGACAGTGAACTCGCCAAATTCGACGCGGTGATGGCGCTGGTCGGGACAAAGCCCTCCGTCTGCGGAGAATAAAACGGAAGGTGCTTTAGCGCCGCGTGATCGGGGGGACGCGCAGGCCTGGTGCGGGGCGCTCTGACATTACTTCGCGGCGGAAGCGGAACTGTTCGGCCGGGCGCCCGCCTGTTTTGGTGGTGAGTTTGCCGGTGCCCTCCACCAGGCCTTCCTTTTCCACCAGACGGCGGAAATTCTGTTTGTGCAAGCGTACGCCGGAGATCGCTTCGACGGTGCGCTGCAATTGCAGCAGGGTGAAGGTGGGCGGCATTAATTCGAACACGACGGGGCGGTATTTTAACTTGCCGCGCAGACGCCCCATGCCGGTGGCGAGAATGCGCCGGTGGTCAAAGTTCATACTCTGCGTGCCCGGAAGCGGCGCTACGTGCGCTGGGTCAGTGCGGCCGCGATGCGCTTCGGCCACCAGGCCCGCTTCGAACAGCAGCTCATAGCGTTCAAGCACTTTTTCTTCATCCCACGGTAAATCCCCAAATCCGAAACATGACCGGGCGCGCTCCCGGCGGGTGCGTGTGAGGGTTTTATCAGGGGCGGCGTCGGCCCAGTGGTTGAGCGCTGGTTCAATCCGTTCAGCGATCATCCGGGGTGGGCTTTCGCGCCAGTCCTCCCACGGCAGATAGCGATACCAACCCTGCCAGACATTATCGGGCGCGCGCAATTTGGGCGCGTCGCGGGTGAGCGCCAGATAGCCGATAGACAGGCTGTGCGCTTGACCGGACGAGGCCACCTCGCCGGGGCCCGGCGCTTCGCGGCCACGGTCGCCAAAGGTGTAGAGTTGTTCCACGTATCCCAGATCAAGATAGGTCTGGGTCTGTACCCAGGCGCGCAAACCGGTCTCCAGGGTCGGGTGCCGCGCGGGCTCAAAAGGGCCGGAGGGGAGGGAGGCAGAATCAAGACCGTCTTCTTCCTGGTCCTGGCGCACCACCAGCACGCAAGGCGTTTGTTTATGGACGGTGACGATGACTGCATTCAGCCCCACTATAATATCATGCTGAGTGCCGATTGAGGATGCTCTTTGCGTGGGCCGCTGTGGTTTATGTGAAGGGGGATGTGCCATGTGTCAGGTCAGTGTACACTTATTTAAGTCGTAGGGAGAGGCAACAAATCGGCTTCGGCAGCCAGGTTTCGAAACCGCCGCAGGAAACGTTTTTCCGCTTCCCGCGTGGAAATCGGTGTGATGGTTACGGAACTGATCCGGCGCGGCGTTCCGAATATCTTTCCGGCTTCAAGCGGCGTAAAACCCGCCAGGTGAACGGCTTCGAAATAGGCGCTGGCGATATCGGCCCGTTTGATCACCTGCGAGATGCTGGCGGGCAGGCAAGCGGGGAGACCGCAGCGCAGATGTATGGCGCTCTCAAGTGTCTGCTCAAAGGCTTTGTAGTCGATCCCGACGGCGGCTTTGAACGGGCTGATTAGATCGCCGATAACATATTCCGGCGCGTCATGAAGCAGTGCCGCAAGTTTCCATTTAGGGGGCCATTGAGGGCGAAAAACAGTACAGATATCGACGACGAGAAGCGAGTGCTGGGCGACGCTATAGGGGTAATTCCCCGAGGTCTGTCCGTTCCAACGCGCCAGCCGAGCCAGCCCGTGGGCAATGTCTTCGATTTCGATATCAAGCGGCGATGGCGCCAGAAGGTCGAGCCGCCTCCCGCTCAGCATGCGCTGCCAGGCGCGTGCCGGTTTGGAGATAGCGCGTGCGTCGTGTACTCTTTTTTTCTTTCTGGCAATCATGCTGGATGTCGAGTTTTTGATTTATATCAAAGTTGATCTGATATCTGTTTTCTACAGTTTTATATAGTGTAGTGTGGTGTCTGTCCCCCCATAATCCTGGTGGGTATGTGGTGATCTCAAACGAGAAAGAAGATGATTATGGCCTATCGTAAGATCCTTGTGCCTTTCAGCGGCAGCGACCGGGACGCAGGCATGTTGTCGACCACGTTTAGTGTCGCCAAGAAGTTCGATGCCTTTTGTCAGGTGCTTTTCATTCGTCCTGAACCCTATCAGGTGTTGCCTTATCTGGGTGGCGGCAGTCCCGGCCTGGTCATCCCGGAGGTGATCGAAAGCATGAACAAGGCGGCCGCGCACGCTTGCGAAACCATTCGCACAGCCATGGGCCAAGCCGCGCGGGACAATGATGTCGAAGTTATCGAGGGCGCGCCACCGGCGGGCCGCGCCACGGCGCGGTTTGATGTGCTGGATGGTGACGCCGGGGATATCGCCGCCCGGTCATCCTGGCTGAGTGATCTGGCGCTTTTTGTCGGCGGGTCAGAAAACGCGCTGGGTCTCTCCCGGGCTCTGGTCGAGGTTCTGCTGAGTGCTGGACGGCCCGTCCTCATCCTGCCCCGCGCCGATTATGTCGGCTCGGTGGGCCGGAATATCACTGTTGCATGGGATGGCAGCGCGGAAGCGTCAAATGCCGTCAAAGGGGCGCTGCCGTTCATGAAACAGGCTGAGAGCGTCAAGGCGCTCAGCGCGCAGGATCATCTCAATGAAAAGGGCGTAAAAACCGAAGTGACAAATGTTCTGGGTGAATATTTTGATCTGCATGGCGTCAAACATAGCGCAAGCATTGTTGATCCCATGGGCAAGGCCATCGGTGAAGCGATCCTCAAACAGGCCACGACGGAAGGCAGCGATCTTCTGGTCATGGGGGCGTATGGCCACAGCCGGGTGCGGGAGATGATTCTCGGCGGGGTGACCCAATATATTCTCGATCATGCGACCATACCGGTTCTGATGGCGCACTAAAACATTTTCACAGAGGGAAAGATTTCATCAATGACGTTACAAAAAGTTCGCCTGGAGCTCGCGCGTAATACTGAGTTTCCTGAAGGCAGCGCAGCCCATGGCTATGAGTTCAACGCGCCGCTCGATAGCGACAGCCATATCAGCAAGGAAGTCTGGAACGAGCACGCTGCAGATTGTGTCGTAAAGCGATTTTGGGGTGATGAAGAAGAAGAGCACGGCCGCCTGATTCACCTTGGCGATCGGTGGATGTTTCATTATACCGGCATGGATGAAGCGGATGATGAACCGCTGTTTCGCATGGGGGATCACGTTTTCGCGCCTGGCGAATACGTTTCCATCACCGAGCATGATGGGGTGCAGCGCACGTTCAAAGTGGCGCGCGTGACCCCGTCGCCGCTGGATTAAGCCACTACCGTCTGGCCAAAAGTGGGGAAGATGGGCTATTGACGCCCATGATCCAAATTACAGACAACATATCGCTTGATCCAAACGAGATCATTGAGACTTTCATCCGGGCGTCGGGGCCGGGCGGGCAGAACGTCAATAAAGTGTCTTCCGCCGTGCAATTGCGCTTTGATGTGCGGCATTCGCCGTCATTGCCAGGATTTGTCCGGGCGCGCGCGGCGTATCTCGCGGGCAGTCGTCTAACCCGCCACGGCGTTCTGGTGATCACCGCATCGCGTTTTCGCTCTCAGGCGCAAAACCGCGAGGATGCCCGGGCGCGGCTGATCGTCCTGTTGCGTGAAGCCGCCAATCGCCCTGCTTTACGCAAAGCCACCCGCACGCCAATGAGAGCGCATGAAAGCCGGTTAAGGTCCAAGGCGCGGCGGGGACAGCTCAAAAAACTGCGGCGCGTGCGGCGCGGTGAGGAGTAGGATCGCAAAGCGGCGAGGTGAAGCAAGTGGAAGATGGATATAAAGCAAACAGTTTAACGCTTACCGGCGCCGTCGCGATGGGCACTGGGGTTATGATCGGCGCCGGAATTTTCGCACTGACCGGGCAGGTAGCGGAATTGGCGGGGGACTTGTTTCCTCTCGCCTTTC
>JAJFIO010000074.1 GCA_021774915.1 Alphaproteobacteria bacterium | reverse complement strand
GCTTATGCCTACCACCTTAGCCCGCTTGAGATTCAGCCTCATTGCACTGTTCAGCCTTCTCCTTCTTATCTTAGAGCCCGCTCAAACATTTGCTGCTGATGAACAAATTGATGAGGCTGAGCAAAAGGCGATCGAAGCCATTATCAAGGATTATCTTCTCACCCACCCGGCAGTCGTCGGCGAAGCCTTAGAAAACTATTTGGCGCAGCGCGATACTTTACGCGAAGCACAGGCAAGAGAAGAGATGGCCAAAAACTGGGACGCGCTGACCAATGAGCAGACGGCTTTCATTGCCGGCAATCCCGATGCCAAAGTTACGGTGATAGAATTTTTTGATTATAATTGCGGATACTGCCGCATTGCCACGCCGAGCGTTTTGAAAGCACTGGAAGAAAACAAAGATGTTCGCGTTATCTTTCGTGAATTTCCCATTCGCGGCGCTGACTCGGAAGCCGTCTCGCGGGCCGCATTAGCGGCGCGCAGTCAGGGAAAATACATCGAGTTACACAGCCAGCTCATGCAGGTTGAAGACCGCATGACCCTCGATCGATTTGATGAAATCGCTGGGCAATTGGGACTAGACGTTGACCTCATTCATGAAACCATGATGGACGATTCCATTAATGATGTGATTGCCAAGAATTTTATACTGGCAAGTAAGCTAAACGTGGAAGGTACACCGTCCTTCATCGTTGGAGATAAAATTCTATACGGCTGGCCAGGAGAAGAGGCCTTCAGTCAAATCATCACTGAGCAGGGAAAGCTGTAACCCTAAATCATTCCGGCCAGAGGCGAGGACGGATCGGCATATTTTCTCTTGGCCATACGGCCCGCCTTATAGGCCTGACGCCCTGCCAGTACGCCATGGCGCATCGCCCGCGCCATGAGAACAGGGTCCTTGGCTTCGGCAATCGCCGTATTCATCAAAACGCCGTCACACCCCAGCTCCATGGCGATAGCGGCATCTGAAGCCGTACCGACACCCGCATCTACAATGACCGGAACTTTAGTCTGTTCGACGATCAGGCGAATATTAACAGGGTTTTGCACACCAAGACCGGACCCAATGGGGGCCGCCAGGGGCATGATGGCGCAACATCCCATCTCTTCCAGTTCCTTAGCCATGATCGGGTCGTCACTGCAATATACCATGACCTGGAACCCATCATCGAGCAAAAGGCGCGCGGCTTTGAGCGTTTCCACCATATTGGGATAGAGCGTCTTTTTGTCGCCCAGAACCTCCAGCTTCACCAGATCCCATCCCCCCGCCTCACGCGCCAAGCGTAGCGTTCGCACGGCATCTTCTCCGGTAAAACAACCGGCCGTATTAGGTAAATAGGTGACTTGCTTGGGATCGATATAATCCACCAGCATGGGCTGATCCGGATCGCTCAAATTCACCCGCCGCATAGCTACGGTGACAATTTCAGCGCCCGAAGCGGCCAGTGCCTCAGCGTTTTGTTGATAGGATTCATACTTCCCCGTCCCGATAATCAGCCGGGAACTATATTCTTTCCCGGCAATCACCAGAGGATCGTGATCGAGAGAGTCAAAATCGGTATGAATAGACATGAGATTTAACCACCGCCGATAAAGTGAACGATTTCGATGCGATCGCCATCTTGTAAGCCCGTTTGCTTGTAGACGGAATGGGGCACGATTTCCAGATTTCGTTCTATGGCGACCTTCCGCCCATCAAGACCCAGCTTCTTAAGAAGAGCTTGCAAGTTTAAGGGGGCATCTAGCGCCTGTGTCTCGCCGTTAATGGTTACCTGCATGGGTCCTGTTCCATCAAAGCCAATTGTAGCGTTAACTTATGCATTCCGAAAGCCACTCTAAGCATCTAACATGCTTGAGTAAATGGCTCACATGAGAAGCAAGCGTTTAAGCGTTCATGAGTACATTGCCGGGCGCCGTAACACCATATAAACTGCCCTCATGGCATAAAAGCTTTCAAATCCAGTTATTTAGCGGAACACATAACAATGACGAAGCCTATCTATATCCTCAATGGGCCTAATCTCAACCTACTGGGTACGCGTCAACCGGAAGTATATGGCACCGTGACGCTGGACAAAATTCAAGATGGCACCGCTGCACATGCTCTGAAACAAGGTTTCTCAACCGTCTTTCGTCAAACAAACAGCGAGGGAGAATTGGTTGACTGGTGCCAGGAGGCAGCGCGCCATGCCTGTGCGCTCATCCTCAATGCAGGTGCTTACACCCACACCTCAATCGCCTTATTGGACGCCCTCTTAGCGCTTGACATTCCTATCATCGAGGTTCACTTGTCAAACCTCTATAAGAGGGAAAGTTTTCGCCACAATTCCTATGTAACTCCAGCAGCTACCGGCATGATTTGCGGCCTTGGTGCGCAAGGCTATTTGCGGGCCATTGACGCGCTTAAGGACATTTTGAAAAGGCCGACCCCCAACAAGGCCGATACAGATTGAGGTGAGAAGAGACGGTGAAAAACGACCATAAGAAAAACACGAAATCAGACGCCTTCGATCACGACGTTATTCGTGATCTCGCCGGTCTCCTTGAAGAAACAAACCTTACCGAGATCGAAATAGAGCACGAGGGCCTGCGCGTACGCGTGGCCCGCCATCTCAGCCCTGCCGCCCCTCTGCCGGTGGTGACTGCCTTGACCCCAGAACAGCTTGCCTTATCACCTGGCCATGGAAGTGAGGCGGAACCCGAACTGGTCCAGCATGCCGGTACGATAACCTCTCCCATGGTTGGAACGGCCTACCTGGCTCCCAAACCAGGTGACCCTCCCTTCGTCAAGGAGGGTGATCGCGTGACAGAGGGACAGACACTCATGATTATCGAAGCCATGAAGACGATGAATCCAATCCCGGCGACCAGAGCGGGCGTGGTATTAAAAGTTCTGGTCCCAGATGGCCAACCGGTTGAATATGGCGAACCCCTTCTGATTATTGAATAAGCACACTTGCATGTTTGAAAAAATCCTCATTGCCAGCCGCGGAGAAATTGCTCTCAGAATTCACCGGGCCTGTCGCGATTTGGGAATTTCGACAGTCGCGGTCCATTCAACAGCCGATGAAGACGCCATGCATGTCCGATTGGCTGATGAAAGTGTGTGCATCGGCCCTCCCCAGGCCCAAGACAGTTATCTCAACATGCCCGCGATCGTTTCGGCATGTGAAATAAGTGGTGCGAGCGCTATCCATCCCGGCTATGGATTTTTATCGGAAAACGCAAAATTTGCTGAGATAGTTCAGGAACACGGACTGACATTCATTGGCCCCTCTCCAGAGCATATTCGCCTCATGGGTGATAAAATCGAAGCCAAGAAAACCGTTCAGGCCCTAGGTATTCCCGTTGTCCCAGGCTCCGAGGGAGCTGTAACAAGCGACGATGAAACCAAAGCGATTGCCAATGAAATCGGTTATCCAGTTTTACTCAAAGCCGCCTCAGGCGGTGGTGGCCGAGGCATGCAGATCGTGAGGCAGGAAAGTCACTTGCTCGGCGCGCTCTCTACCGCCCGTTCTGAATCGAAAATGGCCTTCGGTGACGACACTATTTACATGGAAAAATTTTTAGAGCGCCCGCGCCATATAGAAATTCAAATCCTGGCTGATGGGCAGGGCAAGGCCATTCATCTCGGTGAGCGGGATTGCTCATTGCAACGCCGTCACCAGAAGGTCCTGGAAGAAGCGCCTTCACCTGCCCTCTCTCCAGATCTTCGAAATGAAATTGGCGGCACCGTCGCCCGCGCGATGGAAAAAATTAAATATAAAGGTGTTGGAACCGTCGAGTTCCTCTATGAAAATGGTGAATTTTATTTCATCGAAATGAATACACGTATTCAGGTTGAACATCCGGTGACCGAAATGATCACCGGACTCGATTTGATTGTCGAACAAATACGCATCGCCGATGATCAACCGTTATCTCTTACACAGGACGACGTTCTGATAACTGGGCATGCCATCGAATGCCGGATCAATGCAGAAAATCCAAAAACCTTTCTGCCGTCGCCGGGCCTTGTCACCCATTACCATCCACCCGGGGGGCCTGGCATTCGCGTGGATTCATCACTGTATACTGATTACGTCATCCCTCCATATTATGACAGCCTGGTCGGCAAATTGATTGTTCATGGCCGAACACGGAAAGATTGCCTGATGCGCCTTCAACGCGCCTTGCAGGAATTCGTTATTGAAGGGGTTGAAACAACTATTCCCTTATTCTCGGATTTGTTGCAGCAAGAAGACATCCGCACAGGAAATTATCATATTCGCTGGCTCGAAAATTACTTGAACTTAACTTGATGGAGCAACGGCGTGAACAAAATCACGCTGCATGAGTTACTAGGTGCTTATGCCAATGGCATCTTTCCGATGTCTGAAGATCGGCATGACCCTTCACTCTTCTGGGTGAATCCCGAACAACGCGGCATACTCCCACTTGATCATTTTCATATTCCCCGGCGTTTAAAACGGACCGTGAAAAGTGATAAATATCAGGTCCGCATTGACTCATCTTTTCAGCAATGCGTACTGGAATGTTCCAAGCCAGGCAGCGGACGTCAGAGCACATGGATCAACGACCAGATTATTCAACTATACACGGAACTCTTTGAGCATGGGTATGCTCACAGTGTAGAATGCTGGCGTGAAGGTCTCTTTCGTGGAGGACTCTATGG
>JAJFIO010000073.1 GCA_021774915.1 Alphaproteobacteria bacterium | reverse complement strand
GCCGGCACACGGCTGTCGGAGCACCCAATCCATAAGATTTTAGGCTGTTGCACCTTGCACAACCGCGTAAAAAAATCTGCATCTATTTTAGTCTTTTTTGCTGCCCAAGCCTTGTTGGCGGCAAGAAGATCTTCGGGTATTTTTGCGTGCTTTTTGGCCAAAATGAATTATCCGTTCGGAGAGGATCTAACTTTTCAAATCATTCGTGTTTCATGGCGAGATAAACCGGCGGATGAACTCAAAATACCGGTCCGGATCATCATCGGCAATAAAATGGCGCGCGCCGGAAATCCGCTCGAAAGTCAGCACGGCGTCAGGAATAGCGGCGGCAAGATCATCCATATCGTCAGGTGTGGTGATTGGATCGTCACTGCCGGAAATCACCAGGGTGGGGCACGTTATGGCGTGCGCCTGTTTGCCCAAATCCATTGTCGGAATAATGTTTTCGATCAGGTGGTCGAACAACTCTGCCGGACCGTTGCTGCGGGCAAACCGATCGAGCCGTGGATTCTGCGCCCAGTATAGCGGGATGCACTCTTCAAAAAAGCGCTGCTGAACTTGCGCCCCGCCACCCGCAAAGAGGCTCGTTGCCAGTGCGCGCGCCTTCTCACCCCCAAGGCGGCCGAACATTTCTACGCTTCGCTCCGGGATCACTTTGGCCAATGTGGCGACAAGAATCAGCCTCGATACTTTTTCCCGATAGCGTGCGGCCAGATTAATAGCGACAAATCCCCCAAACGAAAATCCGAGAACAATCGGTTTATCAATGCCAAGGGCATCGATAAACGCCGCGATATCATCTGCCCACTGATTAAGTGTGAGGCGCTCAGGGGCGCTACGCGCCGATAGGCCATTTCCACGAAATTCAACATAGATGACCTGCGCGCAGTCGCTCAGCGGCGCATGATCGTTCCCGAAAAAGGCATGATCAAAGCCTGGGCCGCCATGAAGCACGATGATCGTCGGGCGCTCGGCCATGCCATTGCCGTCGTCACTCAATTTAATGCCGTCCACGTCGAAAAAGAGGCGGGTATCATTGACCTGGATATGCATTGAGGCCCTCCTTCAATAAGACCCTCATACGCCGCGCCTTTGGCTGGCGCGTTGTTTTTCACTGGTGGATTTCAACTGACCGCAGGCCGCCAGAATATCACGGCCGCGGGGTTTTCGCACGGGACTGGCATAGCCCGCCCGCAGCAGAACTGTAGCAAAAGCGTCGATCGTTTGGCTGTCTGAACATTCATAAGGCGCGCCAGGCCAGGGATTGAAAGGAATAAGATTAACCTTGGCGGGAATGCCCTTAAGCAGACGCACCAATTCCTTAGCGTCCGTCACCGAATCATTAACGCCCTTAAGCATGACATATTCAAACGTGATGCGCCTCGAATTGGCCAAGCCCGGATAAGCACGGCAGGCGTTCATCAGTTCGTTTATGGGATATTTTTTATTGAGAGGCACCAGGCGGTCACGCACGTCATCGCGCACGGCATGAAGAGAGATGGCCAGCATGACGCCGATCTCATCGCCGCAGCGCTTAATCTCGGGGACAACGCCGGCGGTGGACAAAGTAATCCGGCGTTTGGAGATGGCAAAACCGTCGCCATCGGCAATAATGCGTATAGCCTGGGCGACATTGTCGAAATTATAGAGCGGCTCCCCCATACCCATCATCACGATATTGGTGATGGCGCGCGCCTCTCCCCCGCCGACACCGATTTCCGGCCAGTCGTCCAGTTCGTCCCGCGCCAGCATCAATTGCGCCACAATCTCGCCGGGGGTCAAATTGCGCACCAATTTCTGGGTGCCGGTATGACAGAAAGTGCAGTTTAGCGTGCAACCCACTTGGCTAGAAATGCACAGCGTTCCGCGCCCTTCTTCGGGAATATACACCGTCTCCACCTCAATGCCGGGTCCGAGGCTGAGCAGCCATTTGCGCGTGCCATCGGAGGAAATTTGCCTGCTAAGGATGGTCGGTCGTTCCAGCGAATAGGCATCAGCCAAAAGCTGGCGCACTTCTTTGGAGATATTGGTCATCTCCAGAAATGAGCGCGCCCCGCGATGATAGACCCAGTGCCAGATCTGGTTTTGCCGCATGCGCAAGGCCTGCTCGCGAATCCCCAAAGCGCGCAAAGTGTCTTCCAACTGAACCCGGCTTAAACCGATCAGCCCCATTTTAAGCAGGGAAGAAAGACCCGGTGGGTCATTGGCAAGAAGTGTTGATTGCATTAATGGCCTTGGTCACGCCGGACAGTGAAATTTGATATTCGGTGGCTGTACCCCGGGCGGATGTGCCTTTCATACGCATGGTGCTGCCATTTTTCATAGCGTTGATCAATTTTTTCTCATCCACCGCTTCACGGATCCAAGCGCCATTATCTTTGGCGAAAAGGTTCCATTTACTAGAACCAATCTCGGCGGTGACCGAACTACCCGCCTTAAAAGTATAACCGGTGACCAAAGACGGCTCACCTTTACTTCCCCCGATCCAATTTGAGATCAGAAAGAAAACATCTCCGTGTTTGGCGGTTTTAGGGAGTTTATCCTGGGGCTCCGACACAGCAAAACACACGGTTTGACCATTTTCGCTCAACGAATAAGCGCTCCAATCTTTAAATGTGCCCAAGGATTTTGGCGATTCAGCCAGGGCCGGACCCATGCACAGACCTGCCAGCAGCCCTATTGCCAGCATAAATTTCGTCGCTTCTTTATAAAAACCTGTCGTACTGATCGTCATCTATTGCACTCACTTATTCCTGAAGCGCCGGAACTTATCGCCGCCCTTTTGAATGACCTCGTCATATGTGTAACAAATAATGGCCTGTGGTTTTAGTGTTAATTCCTGTCTTTTTGTCAAACTTTGCGGTCTAAGGTGATCCCGACTCTGCGTCAAAAATATGGCGGCGCTCACCCTCCCTGGAGGACTGAGCTTTCTAGCGCCTTTCGGGCGGTGCGCGCCAGGTCTGGTGGGCCGGCAGGGATTTGGCGGCGCCCAGCACTTGGGAGCGCTCGCCAAAGCGGGCGGTGCTGATCAGCCGGTCATACATCACCAAAGCTCCGGCGATGGCGACATTCACGCAAAACCGGGTGGGAATCTGAATGATGTCATGGCAGCGGGCCAAAAGATCAGGCGACACATTCCCCCGCTCCGGCCCCAAAACATATGCCGCCCGCATGGGATGGCGAAAACGCGGCAATTCACAGGCCCCTTCCAGCAATTCCACGCCGATGAGAGGGCACCCTCTGGGCAGCACCATATCGTCCAGTCCTGCCCAATCATAATGCGGTAAAGATCTCGAAGTCCGAGATGTATCGGCGCGCTGACCATCCGCCAGACGGTACTCAGCCCCCACGGTAAAGACAAAACTGGCGTCAAAGGCATTGGCGGTACGAAACAGGCTCCCCGCATTCATCGGTTTGCTGAGGCCCTGGACCCCTATTCCGAAATAGCCGCTCATGGAGATGTCTTTACCATTTATTGCCTTGTTCTTGCCACACCTGCCCGCATCCTCATCGGCCGGATCGATTTTTACACTACCGTGTGGTAAGCCCTACTGCTGACAAAAGGAACCCTCACGAGAAAGCCACATGAAAGCAGTACTTTGTAAAGAATTCGGACCGCCGGCAAGCCTGGTGGTGGAAGAGATCGAGAGCCCCGTGCCTGGAGACGGTCAAGTGCTGATCGACATCAAGGCCTGCGGCGTAAACTTTCCCGATCTTTTGATCATTGCCGACAAATACCAATTCAAGCCCCCCATGCCGTTTTCGCCGGGAGGCGAGGTCGCGGGGGTGGTCAGCGCGCTCGGAATGGGAACATCCCGGGTCAAGGTTGGGGACAGGGTGGTTGCAGCGCCGGGATGGGGCGGGTTTGCCGAGCAGGTAGTGGCCGACCAGAAAGACGTGATAGTTATCCCGCAGCAAATGGATTTTGTCGCGGCGGCGGCATTCCTCTTCACCTACGGCACGTCCTATTACGCGCTGAAAGACCGGGCGCACCTGAAAGAAGGTGAAACCCTGCTGGTTCTGGGAGCGGCGGGCGGCGTGGGCATGGCCGCTGTGGAATTGGGCAAGGCAATGGGAGCGCGCGTGATCGCTGCCGCTTCTACTGAGGATAAACTAGCCATTGCGCGCGAACACGGCGCTGATGAAACCCTGCTCTACCCGGCCGGCCCCCTGGACAAAGACCAGCAACGCGCCTTTTCCAAAGAGATCAAAGCGCTGTGCGGCGGGGGCGGCGCCGATGTGGTGTATGATCCGGTAGGCGGCGATTACGCCGAACCGGCATTGCGCGCCATCAACTGGAATGGGCGTTATTTGGTGATCGGCTTTGCGTCGGGCCCAATCCCAAAAATCCCCCTTAATCTCACCTTGCTGAAAAGCTGTTCCATCGTCGGCGTGTTCTGGGGCGCCTCGACCAACCGCGAACCTGAGAAGCATGAGAAGAACGTCCGTGAGCTGATGGACATGTATCTGACAGGCAAGATAAAACCGCACATTTTTGCCGCCTACCCCTTGGCCGAAGCCGTCAAAGCCCTCGAGGTGCTGGCCGAGCGCAAGGTGATGGGAAAAGTAGTTGTGGTGACCTGAGAGTCTTTAATTACATCTCAGGGACGGGCACGCCTGCCTGGGCGCACGCGGCGGTGACGGTATTCACCAACAGGCAGGCGATGGTCATGGGACCGACGCCGCCGGGCACCGGCGTGATGGCGCCGGCGCCAGCGCGCGCTGCGGAAAAATCCACATCACCCACAAGACGACTTTTGCCGGCTCCTTTATCGGGCGCAGGCACCCGGTTAATGCCGACATCAATGACGATCGCACCGGGTTTGATCCAGTCGCCTTTGACAAAATGGGGTCTGCCCACCGCCGCCACAAGAATATCGGCGCGTCGGCACTCATCGGCCACATCCACAGTGCGCGAATGCGCCAGGGTCACGGTGCAGTTTTCACCCAGCAGCAAAAGCGCCAAGGGCTTGCCCACCAAAACAGACCGGCCGAGAATCAGCGCACGCTTGCCACTGAGATCTCCCAAGCGATCCTTGATCAGCATGACACAGCCCAGCGGCGTACACGGCACCAGGCCCTTCAAGCCCGCCATCAGGCGCCCGGCATTCACGGGATGCAGTCCATCGACATCCTTCAGAGGGTCAATGGCCTCTATCACGCGGGCCTGATCGATATGATCGGGCATCGGAAACTGCACCAGAATACCGTGCACGGAAGGGTCTTCATTCAGCGCGCGCACCTGGGCGAGAAGCGCATCTTGGCTCACATCACCCGGCATTTTGAATTCGGCGGAATGCATCCCCGCCTCACGCGTCGCCACGCCTTTATTGCGCACATATACTTCGCTGGCCGGGTCGTCTCCCACCAGAACCACGGCAAGACCAGGGGTTAATCCGTGTTGTTTTTTGATCCCCGCCACGGCCGCGCCCACCCGCCCACGCAGGGCGGTTGCAAAAGCTTTTCCATCAATCAAATCTGCTGTCATTTTGTTTCATCCAGGCGTTCGACAAGCCGTTTGATCACCTCTCCGGGCGCTGATTCAATGAAAATCTGCTTGTTCCTATCTGTTTCCCCGGACACGATCAAAAATGCCGATTTGGGCAGGCCAAAAAATTTTGCCAGTAGTTTGATCAACGCCGCATTGGCCTTACCCTTTTCCGGAACGGTGGTCACCGCCGCCTTTAGCACCCTCTTTCCCCCTTGCGCCGCATCAATCCCAATGATCGCGGTGCGCGAGGCTTTGGGGGTGAGGCGAACCGCCAACCGCACACCGTTGCGGCCATTATGATGCATTTCCTCTTTGACAAGGGTGGGCGGCACTCCCTCGCTCATCACCTTACTAGAGTCGATACATCAAGGTCTGAAAAAACAGCTCATTAATCAGGCGCTGCACAAACATCAAGCCGAGAAGCAGAATCACCGGCGAGAAATCCAGACCACCCAGTGTCGGCACGATTTTCCGGATGGGGCGCAGAGCCGGTTCGGTCAATTGGTGGAGCACCTGGGCCACACTATGGACGAACTGGTTTTGCATATTGATGACCCGAAATGCGATCAGCCAACTCACCACCACCTGGCCGATCACGATGAAGGTATAAATGCTGATCACACTGTTAATGAGCCAAAGGAGAGATCCCATATCAACCGCCGCCTCTATCACTTGTTTGATTCGATGAACTGCTAAGATGTAGCGCGTTCTAGGGCGGTTTGCCAAGCCGGGCACGGCACCGCTTGACTCCCCCCCATCCGGATCAGATGGCCAGGGCTGATCGCAAGTCCAATCACGCATTGACAGCCCCCGCCACCGCTTCTAAAAGTCTGGAAAGATAAGGCATAGAGGGGCCGTAGCTCAGTTGGGAGAGCGCGTCGTTCGCAATGACGAGGTCAGGGGTTCGATTCCCCTCGGCTCCACCATTTTACATATCTCACGGCAATTCGCTTCGCTCATGCCTCCGATGAGGCGGCCTGATCGACCGGCTCCACCACCCTTCGCGCTTACGCGCTTCGGGTGGCTTACGCCAATTAAGTCGCACTAACCCGTTAGCTCGAAAAAGGCGGGATCAGAGCAGGCCTTTGCTGGTAAGCAATTTTGGTGGCGATTTGAAAAAGTCGTCGAAAAAGCCGAATTAAAGTTGTGATCTATAAATATATAAGATGATCAGAATCTCAGCGATTCAAGTCGGCAATCGCTCGTAGGTCGGCAAGCCATCTGGGATTTGATGGAAGGACTGCTTATCGATGGTAAAGATCGCCATCTGCGGACCGTCAAAATGACTTGGATCGTCGAACGTACCCACTTTCAAAATTACGGCGGATAAGCCCGGACGCCGTGTGGTTACATGCGTGCCGCATTCGGCGCAGAATTCACGGGTCACGGCGCGCTCAAGATCGCTACGCGTAAAATTCTTGGGCGTTCCCTTGGTGTACTTGAAACCATCGGACGGCATGAGAATAAACATGTTTGGAGAGCCGCCGGAGATATATTGGCACTCGCGGCAGTGGCACTGTGCTTTCATCATCGGCTCGCCTTCGGCCACGTAGCGTAGCTTGCCGCAATAGCATCCGCCTTCCAGTTTCATTACATTCTCCCGATGTTACGATCTTTATTTAAGCGCCTGCGGTTTCGCTGGCCAATTCTTCTTCAGTTTCGATGTTTGTTCGGTAAGCTCCATTATGTTACTATACGCATCGCATCCAGCCAACCCGGCATGCAAGCTGTGGTTCGAGGTTACACTTCTCATCTCCGTCAACCTTGCGCGAGTGACACACGCGTGAAAGCAAAAGCGCCCCAAATGGATTTTCTCGAAACCCATGGCATCCATATGGCTGACACTTTTTCTGATCGCGGCCCTAGCTTTCAGCGTTTTTCTGTGGGCACGGACGCGGGCGAACACGCCGCCCGAAATCGGCACTGTGCAGCTCCTGCCCTATACGGGGCTCATGTTCGTCGCTCTTCTGGTGATCCTGCTGTGTTTTGCATATGCGCTAGAGTTGCTGCGGGCGGCCTGAAGGGCTAGAGCCGTTCCGACTTTATTTGACTCACAGAACGGCTCTAAGTTGTTGTTTGGTCGCATTTCCTTCACGCGAACCGGTGCCCACTTCGCTCGGAAATGCTCTAGACCCTATCGACACGGGCCCTGTGAGCGTGCCACCATCTGAGCCGTGCCATCGTCAAAAATCATCATCCACTTAACTTAATGAGGCTCGAACTCATGCGCGGCTTTCTGATCGGACTTTTTGTTCTCCTTCTCATTATTGCGGGAGCCTTATATTGGGCATATTCATCTCTGGATAGCCTGGTTGAGGCGGGCATTGAAAAAGCCGGTTCAGAATTAACCGAAACTGATGTGGAAGTTGGCTCCGCCGCGGTTTCTCTGGCGGACAGGACCGCAGCGATCTCCGGGTTCACCATCGCCAATCCGGCAGGGTTTTCAAAAAAATCAGCCTTTGCTTTGGACACCATCAGCATGACCCTCGATACGGTGCGCAGCACGAAAGATGTCATCGTCATCAAGGAATTGCGTATCGAAAACCCTGTGGTCAACTACGAACTGAGCGGAAAGAATAACAATATTGACGCCATCCGCAAAACCGTCGAGCGCAACACCGCCAGTGACATGGACGATGATGAAGAAGAAGATGATGATGACATGCGTTTCATCATCGACCGGTTCATCATCACCAAGGGAGAAATCAAACTTGCCACTGGGGGCGATAAAATCGCTTC
>JAJFIO010000072.1 GCA_021774915.1 Alphaproteobacteria bacterium | reverse complement strand
TTGATTCACAAGCTCCTGGAGGTTCTGCCCCCTTTGCCTGCCGAGACCCGCGCAAGCGCCGCGCGTAGATTTTTAGCGCAAAAGGGTCTCGAGTTTTCTGCCGAAGACCAAGACACCATGGTGCGCGAAATAGGCGCCATTTTGGCGGATAAGGATTTTGCGCCTATTTTTGGACCCGGCAGCCAAGCGGAAATCCGCATCGCCGGGACTGCCGAAAACCTTCCCCATGTCTCAGGGCAAATTGACCGCTTGCTGATCACAGACGATAAAATCCTTGTGATTGATTACAAGACCAATCGCCCGCCGCCGCGTGATCCCGCCAAAGTGAGCCCGCTCTATGTGCGCCAGATGGCCGTCTATCAGGTTCTTTTGGCCCAAGCCTGCCCGGGGCGTGAGATCGCGTGCGCGCTTCTCTGGACCGATGGCCCTCATCTGATGCATTTGCCCGAAGCCTTGTTAAGCCAAGCTTTGCGGGATATCAGCGGCATGCCGGATGGGGAAGACGTAACCAGGTCTTGACGGTTCGCAGCCCCGTTCCTAGATTGTGTGTTCAAGAGCCGTGTTTGCTCTTCCCAAAATAACCATAGCACCTGCAAAGCGAGAGGCGATTAACCCTATGTCTACAGTTAAAGTCAGTGACGATTCGTTTGAAACAGACGTCCTTCAATCATCGGATCCGGTGGTGGTGGATTTTTGGGCTGAATGGTGCAATCCGTGCAAACAGATCGGGCCGCATTTGGAAGAAATTGCCACGGAAATGGCCGGCAAGGTCAAGATCACCAAGGTCAACATAGATGACAACCCGCAAATCCCCTCCAAATACGGCGTGCGGGGCATTCCGACTTTGATGTTGTTCCAGAATGGGCAAGTAAAATCCACAAAAGTCGGCTCCCTGCCGAAAGGCAAAATCGTCGAGTGGATTGAACAGTCCATCGACTAAAATTTTTTCAAATTGCCTGGACCGCCCTAGCCTGGATATTCCGCAAGTCCGGCTAGCGCCCGTTCGATATTCAGTGACAGTGCGTTCACAATTTCACCGCTGTCTTTATCCAACTTGATCGCCCGGCCTTCAAGGAAATTGGTGATAAAAAAGGCGGTGCGGTCATGGGATTCATGAATACCGGCCCAGCCTCTCCCTTCTAGAGGATAGGTGCGCACCACCTGACCCTCTTCGTCGATAAGCTCGACCTTGGCCCCGCGCGTCACCGCGAGCGTTCCATCGGCCATATATTCAAGACAAAACACAAACTCACGCGCCTCTGCGGGGAGCGTATAGAGATCCGCCATCTGGCGATGATTGACGATGTCATACCGCATGATACGCTTGCTGGTTTCCGTGGTGTAGGTGATGTATTTTTCACTGGCGTGCAGCGCCATGCTCGTGGCACCTAGAAATCCGGCGAAGCTGGTTGAGGTCTCGGTCTCATACGTCTCGACAAGGTCACCGCCCGCATTAAACTTGTAAATATTGCCGTCGCCAATGCGGTCCGATCCGGGCATGGTGTGGTAATTGGCGCGAATCTGTTCAGGCACGTCGTCGAGGGTTCCCGTGATGTGCTCGTTGAGAAAGAAGCTGCCGTCTTTGGCAAAGCACACACCGCTATAGGACCGCGTGCCGTAACTTTTTAGCGGCCTTTGCGTGGCTGTCTTAGGGTCAATATGCAGGACGGCGTAGGTGGACGTATCAAAGGCCCATAACACGCCATCGGGCGCAAACGTCAGACCCAACACCAGATGAGTCGTGCCTTTGGTGTAGAGCACACCCTTTTCGTTGAAATCCTTGTCATACTGGAAAATCCGGCCCTCGCCCGCATGATCATCGTTCGGGTTATTGAGATCCGTAGCACCGATAAAAATATCGCCGGGCGCGAAGGGCTGAAGGGTTGATTGTTTGGTCATGGCGGATATCCTGTAGCTTGGGAGAGAAGGAGTGTGGGCTCTCCATACTTTTTCAACAATATCTAATGAGAAAGCAAATATGGCGCCGCGTACAGCACGAAAAAAGCCCCAGGCCACCTCTTGGGGAATCTCGGAAGAACAGCGCGCGCTGATCCCGGACATCTCCGGCAATGAAATCAACGGACTGGGTGAGACAGAGTTTCGCCGCCCTTCCATCGTCTACTGGCCCAATGACCGGGCCTTTGACACCATCGCCCATGGTGACCTCATTCGCTATTTTTATGACCGGCCCAACGCCCCCGAAGTCATCGCCGTGCGCCGCGATGAAACGCGCCGGGCACCTAAAGTTCTCGATCTCATCGCCGACAAAAAAATCGAAGACGGTGCAGAAAACTGGTCGGCCAAGACGAAGGCGTTCGCCCTCACCCATGAGGCCGATGTGGTCGGTATCGCGGCGCTCAATCCTGAGTGGTTTTTTGACGGTGTTGAGCCAACGCCTGTGCCGTGGGTGATCGTGATGGGCGCCGCTATGCGTTATGAGATGATGGAAAGCGCACCGCCCACGCCGGACAACCCTGATTCCGCTCTGGAAGTGGCGCTGCTCTATAATCAGGTTGATCGCATGGCGGGCGCGCTGACCAATTGGATCAGATCCCAAGGCTATTTTGCCGAATATCAAGGCGGGCCTTATTCCGGCGCGATGACGCTGATCCCTCCAGCGCTTGAGAGCGGCATCGGGGAGCTCGGCAAACACGGCTCTGTGATTAACCGCACATCAGGATCGCTCTTGCGTCTTTCAGCCGTGCGCACCGACATGCCGCTGGTGGCCACGAAACGCGATGTGTTCGGCGCCGATGATTTTTGCACAAACTGCCATGTCTGCGCCGATGCCTGTCCGCCCAATGCGATCAGTCCGGAAAAGCAAATGGTGCGCGGGGTGGAAAAGTGGTACGTGGATTTCGATAAATGCCTGCCCTTTTTCAATGACCACCAAGGCTGCGCCATTTGCCTGGCCGTCTGCCCCTGGAGCCGGCCAGGCGTGGCGGACAATCTGGTGGCCAAAATGGCCCGCCGCCGCGCCCGTCAGTCAGAAGAGAGCGGCGCCTAGTCTCTTTCAACAAAATCACTCTTGAGTGCGCCAGTGGTTGCGCATAAGGTGCGCGCCATCCACACTCCGATACTTGGAGCACCCCTGACGGGGTGGATCGGGGCCGCATTAGCTCAGTTGGTAGAGCACATCATTCGTAATGATGGGGTCGGGTGTTCGAGTCACCCATGCGGCACCATTTCCGCGAATGCGGGAATGACTTTTTCTCTCCGCCCGTGTCATCAACAGGCGCGCAATAAACCAGATGGTTATTCCCTGAAATATTTCTGCACCACCGCTATCGGCAGGAAGAGCCGGTGGGAATAGTTGACCAGCGGGATGAACTGGAAATGCGTATAGAACGCCCTGGCGCTGTCGTCTTTCGCGTCCACCACTACGGCGACCGAACCGATCTGTTTGGTGGACATCAGTGAGCGCTTGAGCGCATCTACCAGTAAAAGCTCGCCATAACCTTTGCCCCGATAGCGCCGGTCAACCGCCAGCCTGCCGATGAGCGTCGCGGGCATCAGCGGATAGCGCGGCAGTTTTTTGGCCACCGCTTCCGGCAGTTCGCCAACATTGATGCTGGTGGAGGAAAGCGTGTAATAACCTGCAATGGCCGATGGCATATCGCCAGCCACTACAAACGCTGCGGCGATCTTCTTTTTTGCATCTTGCCCGACCTGTTTGCGGAGGTAACGATTAAGCGCCTCCATGCCGCAATCGAAAGCCGCCCGGTCATGATGTTTGCCGAGCGGCTCGATGCTGGGGGTGGATATGGATGACACGTCAATCCATCAGTTTTTTGTAGCGCGAGACCGCTTTCTTCAATCGACCTCTTGGAATGGCGGGCTCCAGCAGCGCCGAGACGAAAATCTCGCGGTCTTTTCCGGTCAACGTCATGACTTCGTAATCTTGAACCACCTTCGTGGCGGCGGCTTGCAGCGTGGATACAATGAAATCGGTCAGCGTGCTGCCCTGCAATTCCGCCGCGCGCTTGAACAGTCGCTTTTGCTGGCTGCTGATTCTGGCTTCCAGGCGACCGCCTTTTGAATTTTCTTCATGAGGGCCTAACATAATTTATATCTCCAATTTTTTGATATGTACGCCAAATAGCCGTACATGTCAAGGGCCATTCACTCACCACTCCCGTATCAAGCCCGCGTCATCAACAGGCTTGACATTGTTTGTGAATGCTCGGAAATCGTTTCCGAGGAAGCAGAACCTCGCCCGTCCCGCCATCGCCGCTTTGCCGATCGTCGTGCCAACGGCGAATGGTTCAAACTAACTTCGGCAGATTTGAAAGCCATCAAGCGCTGCAAGTTTCAGTCGTTCAGCTTGCGCTTAATTTCCTGCAACGTAAGCCGTTCGCGCTTTAGCTTCTGGATCAGGTGGCAGCGTTCGATCATGTCGGGCGCGTAGAGATGGTAGCCGGATTCCGTGACGTCCGCTGCGGCAAGCAGCCCTTCCTTCGTCCAGTAGCGGATGGTGGGCACCGTTTCGCCTGCCGCCTTTGCCAGTGCGCCGATTTTGAACAATGCCGCACCATCTTCTTCGCTACGCGCGGATTCGCCGCGTGCCGCCTTCAGGACAATATCCAGCGAGCGATCCGCCGCCTTGAAGATCAGCGCCTCATAATCATCCTTCGAGCCGCCAAGCTGCGCCTGCTCCAGCGCTGCCAGATAAGCCAGCCGGTCGCGCTTGCGGATGATGGCGGGCGGGTAGCCGTGCATCATCAGGATCAGGTTCATCAGCAGCCGCACCGTGCGGCCGTTGCCATCGGCAAAGGGATGGATCGTCACCAGCCGGTAATGCGCTTCGCTCGCCAAGAGCACAGGATGAAGGGTATGCCGCGCCGTCAGCCAGCGCACAAACTCCGCCATCAGGTCGGGCACCTTGCGCGGATTCGGCATCACCACCATGGAGCCGGAGATGCGCACCGGCACGCTGCGGGTGCGCCCGGCATTGTCATCGTCAATACCTTTCAGGATATGAGCATGGATATCCAAAATAATTTTTTCGGTAATGGCAGAAGGCTTCTTATCCGCCATACTGCGTACATATTCCAGCGCCTGAGCAAGGTTGACCGCCTCTATGTGCTCCTTCAGGCTTTTACCG
>JAJFIO010000071.1 GCA_021774915.1 Alphaproteobacteria bacterium | reverse complement strand
GGCAAAAACCTTTTGCCCCATATCTATCAACGCTTGGACGGCGTTTGCGGGCAAGGCGTGCGGATAGGCCCGCACGAACTCATCCAATATGGTGTGAATAAACAGGCCCCGCTCCGCCCGCCCCGGATTGTCGTCAATAGGATCGAGGGGTTTGAGCGCTAAGATCTTTTTGGCATAGAGCGCATAAGGATCGCGTATCCATGTCTCAATTTCCGTCACGGAAAACCGCCGGGGCCGTGCCGGGACCGGCGGGCGGGGTTCGGGCGGCATCAGCGGTGTGACGTGTTCCGGTTGATCCATGGCGCGGGCCCAAGCCAGGTACGGCGTTGCGCATTCCAGATGATCAGCATGCCCGGCGCCTTTCAAAATAGTCTGCAAGCGCAACAGCCAGCGCGAAGGCACTGTGGGTGTGCCGTCCACTTTTTGGGCGCGGGTCATAATCACGTCTTGCGTGCTGGTGAGTTGAGCAAAGTCGTGCGCTGACAGGCCAATCCGGCGCTCAGGTAAAGGCAATCCCAATGCCATGCGCATGGGCCGGTTCAGCCAGGGGTCAGTATGCACTTGAACAGGCCATGTTCCTTCGTTCAAGCCGCCCAGAACAATCGTGTCAGCCCGTTGCAGACGCGCCTCCAAAGGGCCCCAGATAAAAAGGCGTGGATGCGTGCCATAAGGGGGGCGCACCGCGCGCTCCATCACTAGCATGTCAAACATAGTGGAGTATGATTGCCCTTGCAGCGGAGGGGAGACTTCGCTTTCTTCCCGCAGTTCATGCATAAAAGTGGCTGCTTTTTCGCCCGCATCATCTGACCAGAGAGTATTCTTACCATCTTTCCTTTTGGCTAATTCCTCCGCAGCCTGAATATGTGCGATTACCAGATCTTTTAAACACGCGTTTGTAGATTTTGCGAGAATAAAAAATGGCTCTAGGGCCTTGTCTAGAATGTCCAGAACATGGTGAACACCCATCATGCCCCCGGCGCCCGTTCCGGCGGTGATCTTCTCTTGCTGGGATTCGAGGATTTGCCGCAAGCCCTTCAACCCTCCGCCGGGGCGCAGACCGCGCAAAGAGAACATTTCAATGATTTGGACGGCCTGCCGAAACGGTCCCTGTTCCATGCCACACCGCGCCAAAGGGTGTTTCAGAAGGCTCAACAGCGTGATGGGCGCACCGTCATCGCGTATCACATCCGCCAGCAGGCGCAAAAAGTTTCCCACCGGCGTTTGCCCCAGCGGTTGTCCGGCTGAGTCGTCAATCTCGATGTTCCAGCGCCGCATCAGTGCTGCCACCCGGCGTGCTAGTGTGCGGTCCGGGGTGACCAGAGCTGCTGTTTTGCCTGGCCGTTCCAGGGTATCGCGTAAAATAAGAGCAATCACCAGGGCTTCTTCACCGGGATGCGCGGCGTGAATGCAGGAGAGCCCCTTAAGACCTTCATCCATTTTGAGGGTTTTGAAGTCGCGGATTGCAGTGCGCCACCCTTCCGTGGCGGCCGCCGGGCGCAGCGCTTCGTTGATTAGTCTACGGCGTGCGTGGCGTATTTCACTGTGGTCTGCGTCTCGCCGAACATGTGCGTGGGGCCATGGCTGCACCTGTTTTCGTCCGGTATTCAGGCGTTCCAGTAAATCCTTCATGCCGGCTTGTGGGTGAGTGGGATCGATGGCTGCCCATGTGGTGTCGTCAAGATCAAGGTCGAGCCCCGGCAACACCACACAGCCTTCCGGCAGGTTCGCGATAACGGATAATAGCTCAGCCGTGGCCGGCACGGAACCGGTGGACCCCGCGGCGATGATAGGGTGCGCGGGCGGAGAGGCGCGCCACCCGTCCGCCATTTTTGCTAGTAGAAGATTGCGCCGGGGCGTTTGATCGATCAGGCCATGCGCTTTCAGAATCTCCGGCCATTCATGCGTGATTATTTGCAAGAACTGGAGCGTCTCCTGCCAATACTCTGTGTACACATCAGGAACGAGAGTTTGCAAGTGAGTTGGGTCTATTTTATAGGTGTCCAAGCTGTCCAGGAAACGCCCGAGTTCCGCCGCCAGACGCAACGCTTGTGCGGGCTCAGCCGTGCCGATGTGCCTGTCCTGCTTGCGCTCACTGTGGCTCCATTGCAAAATGAGACGGCTGAGGATGAAATTTCTCTTTAAAACTGGGATAGCCGCAGGAATTTCAAAATACAGATCCGTTTCCCCGATGTGTAGATCTGGTTGATCCTCAATGATGAGAGCGTCTTCGTCGACATCCCCAATCGGCGAGATTTGGGGAAGGAGAAGAGCATTCTGCCCCTCTTGGTGCGTCAGGCGGATAAAGGCATCCGACAGGCTGCGCACGGCGCGGCGTGTGGGCACAAGAATTTGGACGCGGGCCAGGCTCAGCGGATCGTCTGTTTTGCCATAGCGATCCATGAGTCCTTGGGCTAAGTTATCCACGAACGGAGTATCAGCGGAAATCGTGAATATCTTTTTTGACTGACTCAACACTTATCCCTCGGCGCAGGGTTCATGGGCGTGCTTCGCTTTGCTTTCAAACGTTCTGGTCACTTATGATCCGCTGGTGAGCCGCGCGTACACCCGCGGGTGACCCGACATGCATCCAAATCCCATCCAAAATGATACCAAAAAGGCGTTGGCGCGCCATCGCCTGGTCGAGAAAAACATTAGCGGAAAACGCGCCGTCCGGGTATGTGGTCAAGAAGGCCGGGTTGATGATCTGAACGCCGGTCCACACAAAGGGCGCTTGAGGGGCGACCCCGCGCCGTGTCAAATGGCCCTCTGGCCCGCAGAAAAAATCGCCTGCGCCGTCAAAACCCAGTGCTTGGTCGCGAAGGCTCAGCAGCAGCAGGCAATCCATACGCGCCGCATCCCATGATTTCATAAGAGTTTTCAGGTTTTGCGTAAGGCCCTCGACCCAGATGGAATCGCTGTTGTGAACAATGAAAGGTTGATCGCCAAACAAAGGCAGCGCTTGCGCCAAGCCGCCGCCCGTATCGAGAAGCTGGCCGCGCTCATCAGAGAAAACGATTTCGACATCACTGCGCTGTTCCAAATGGCTTTGCAATTGATCCGCCTTGTAATGCAGATTGACGACAATGCGCGTCACCCCGGCAGCCCCGAGCCTGTCGATCACGCGATCAATGAGGGTCCGACCCGCCACTTCGACCAGCGGCTTGGGGCGGTCTTCGGTGAGAGGCCCCATGCGTGTGCCCAGACCGGCCGCCAGAACCAAGGCTTGGGTGATGATGCCTTTACTCATGGCTCTTGGCCTTCTGAGCCGGAATCTGCTGCCTCACGTCATTCGGAAAATGCGCTGCGAACCAGGCTTTCAGATCGCTCAAGGCGGGATGCGCCAGATCGCGCTCCAGATAGCGCCACACGCGCGGCAAATATTCCAGATAGTGCGGTTTGTGGTCGCGTAATGCCAGACGAGCAAAGATCCCCAAAATCTTCGCATTGCGCTGGGCGCCCCAGGCGGCATAGGCCAGACGAAACGCTTGCTCATCAAACGCACGATTGGCCGCCTTGGCCTGCGCTGCATACCGGTTCACCATGGCGTCAGCC
>JAJFIO010000008.1 GCA_021774915.1 Alphaproteobacteria bacterium | reverse complement strand
CATCGCGGCATAGTTGACGACAGGCTCACCTGACAGATCATAACTAACTTGGCGCGTCGTCGTGTTTCCCTGGAAAACGTCTGTAAAGTCGATTGTTAAATTGTCCGCAGTTTGAGCCACTATGACCGTCTCTTTGATCGCAGCAACCATGCCCAGGTTTTGGCCTTTTTTGACATTAAGCTCAAATGTGCCCGTGAAATCAGGGATCTCCTGCCCAAATGCACCGCTTGCTGCACTGAGAAACACCAATAGTGCACTGATTCGAAATACCTTCATTATTCAATCCTTCTTAAATTGTGAGCGCATACCCCAAAAGCTATGCGCCCTACTTATTTGGACAATTAGGCGGTTTTTCTTAGGTGTACTCTGCGTCGGGATCATGCCGCCAATCTTCAATTTGTTTTAATCCTTTGTGCTGGGTCTGTGGGTAAGGCTCTTGCCTTATCCATCATATCCATAGGCCTTCCTTCGTAGTATAAGGTGGCCCTACCAATTTGGACAGATGAACCACCTCAATTTTCATGTGGGTGCCACAAAAGATCGGGGATATTGCGTCATTTCGGCCGTCCGGAGATGATTGTGACAGAGTGGCGGCGCCTTGCCGCATGAGGCCAGGCCCCGTCGCGGCCTTTACGCACCGGCTTGTTTTACTCTGAAAATGCCAGACTGCGTGGTGGTGGGGACGGCCTGCGGCGAACCCGTCTTCCGGGGCTAAAGCGGCAATTTCCCTGATATATGGGACAGAAAAGGGAATTTAATCGCTGTATCAGGGAACTTATTAGCCGCAATGCAGAAATTCAGGATTCCGCCGTGAAACTGAAATCCGGAATTTATCCAGCCGGGTGGCCCAACAACGGGTAGCGCTTCAAAGTGCCCGAGACTCTAGAAAGAAATGGTACATAGAAATGAGGTTTTACAGTGGCAAAATTCTTAAAATTAAAATCCAGATAGGATAATTGCTATCGACAATATGAAGAAAGTAGTTATGAGATACAGCAATAACCCGACTAATTTTTTTGAATCAAATCAAGTGCGATATCGGTAATCATGTCCTCTTGTCCGCCCACCAATTTACGCCGCCCTACCTCAATAAGAATATCACGCACGTCAACATGATAATTTTCCGACGCCGCTTCCGCATGGCGTAAAAAGCTCGAATAAACACCGGCATAACCAAGGCTTAATGTCTCGCGGTCGACGCGGACCGGGCGATCTTGTAATGGGCGCACAAGGTCCTCTGCGCCATCCATCAATTGGAACAAATCACAGCCATGCTGCCACCCCATCCGTTCAATCGCTGCAATGAACACTTCCAGCGGCGCGTTACCTGCGCCTGCGCCCATTCCTGCAAGAGAAGCGTCAACACGCACAGCGCCGTTTTGAACAGCCGCGATTGAATTGGCAACACCAAGACTTAAATTATGATGGGCGTGAATGCCCCGCTGTGTTTCCGGTTTTAGCACTCTGTCAAACGCTTGCAGGCGCGCGGCCACATCGTCCATGGTCAAGGCGCCGCCTGAATCCACAACATAAACACATTCTGCACCGTAAGATTCCATGAGCGCCGCCTGCGCTGCGAGGCCTTCGGGACTGTTCATATGGCTCATCATTAGAAAACCGATTGTATCCATGCCCAGTTCACGGGCGGTCGCAATATGCTGGGCTGAAATATCTGCCTCCGTACAATGGGTCGCAATACGCACCGAGCGCACGCCCAACCCGTAGGCTTGTTTCAAATCCTCCGCAGTTCCAATACCCGGCAACAATAATGTGGTGAGCTTTGCACTGCTTAAGACTTCCGCAACCGCCTCTAGCCAATCCCAATCCGTATGGGCGCCAAAACCATAATTGAAGCTAGATCCGCTTAAGCCGTCGCCATGGGCCACTTCAATGGCATCGACCCCGGCTTGGTCTAGGACTCGCGCAATGTTCCGCACATGCTCGATGGAATATTTGTGGCGCACGGCATGCATACCGTCGCGCAAAGTAACATCCTGGATAAAGAGCTTGGTTTTTTTAGGGTTCAAAAGCGTCATTACCTCACCCCCTCACTATATTTAAGCTCTGCTATTTTTTCGGCCGTCCCAAGCGCTGCCGAGGTCATAATATCCAGATTGCCCGCATAGGCCGGAAGATAATGAGCGGCACCTTCTACTTCTAAAAAGACCGAAGTCTTAATCCCTTCAAACTCACCGTACCCTGGAATCTTTTGTTTGTTGTTGGAGCCAAAGCGTTCAAATTGAACCTTCTGTTTCAATCTATATCCGGGAACATATTCTTGAACGGCGGCCACCATCTCATCTATGCTCCGTGCGATCTTTTCTTCGTCCACCGTCCTTGAAAAAGTATAGACAGTGTCCCGCATCAAGAG
Organism: Alphaproteobacteria bacterium; assembly: GCA_021774915.1. Taxonomy (GTDB): domain Bacteria; phylum Pseudomonadota; class Alphaproteobacteria; order SMXP01; family SMXP01; genus JAJFIM01. The sequence continues at coordinate 20,212 of JAJFIO010000008.1, read as the reverse complement.
AGGCGGGTCCGCTGGATTGAGAACAATAATTGCTTTGCCGCGCCCAGCCCCGCCAATAGATTCGATAGCCCTCGCTGTTGTCTGGGTAAACTCATCAATATTGGCCCGTGTGCCGGGGCCTGCCGACTTTGAAGCGATGGAGGCAACGATTTCTGCATAATAAACCTCAGCCACGCGAGAGACCGCCGCCACAATAGGAATGGTCGCCTGACCACCGCAGGTCACCATATTCACATTTTGAGCGTTGAGAGTATCGCCCATATTAACAACTGGAACCGTATAGGGGCCGATGGCGGCGGGCGTTAAATCAATAAGCGTCTTGTCCAGATGGGTTTTAAGAACCTCATTGTGAGCCATGTGAGCTTTGGCCGATGTTGCATCAAATATAATGCGCACACGGTCAAATTCCGGCATTTCTAGAAAAGCAGACAGGCCCCCGCTTGTGGCAGCCACACCCATTTTCCGCGCCCTTTCAAGGCCGTCAGAGTGCGGGTCAATGCCCACCATGGCCACAAGTTCCAAAGCCTGAGAGGTTTTCAGCACCTTAAACATAAGGTCGCAGCCAATATTGCCGGACCCTATAATGGCGCACGGTATTTTCGTCATTTTTTCTTCACCTTTAACAAATCAAAGTCATGCGCCGTCATTTGCCGCATTGGCAAACACGTCACGGGCAATACGCATTGTGTCTATGGCCGCCGGGACGCCGCAATACACCGCGCACTGCAAAATGACTTCCACAATTTCTTCTTGAGAACAGCCATTGCGTAGCGCGCCCTGAATATGAAGTTTCACCTCATGGGGCCGGTTCAGAGCCGTTAACATTGCCACATTAATAAGGCTGCGGGTCGTGTGCGCCAGTCCTTCTCTGGTCCAAATTTTTCCCCAACAAAACTCAGTGACAAGTTCCTGCAAAGGCTTGCTCAAGTCATCCGCCCCGGCAAGCGCTTGGTCAACATAAGAATCGCCCAGAACACTGCGGCGAATTTTCATGCCTTCCGCATAGACAGCGGATTGCGATGCTTTCGACTCTGTCATGTCTAACGGTCCAGCCCTTCTTGTTCTTTATATGATTGGATATTGCCGATGCCGTAACCGGCGGCATTCAGAGTTTTTCCGATTTCCGCATATTTCTGCGCGGCCACATTGACGCCTAAGCCATCGACAATACGGTTTAAAGCATTATGGAGAGCACACACAGCGGCCGCATCAAAGACGGTTTTTTCCGACCAACCTTGGGCAAGAATCTCCTCCACATCGCGAGGTACAATTGTACTTGGAGCGCGAGTGAGCTTCCTCACATATTTGAGTATAGGTTTTAAGCGGTCAGAAACGGGCGCGGCATCAATATCCTTGCGCAATGCTTCAAAGAGGGCCGGATCGATTCCATATGTCTCTGCCACGGCGATATGGCTGTTGTGGCAAAAGGAACAGGCATTTTCCCCGGACCCAAAAGCAAAGAGCAATTCGCGCTCTCCCACCTCAAGTTCTGATGTCCCGCGCATAATGTGCTGCGCCCAGTCGCCAAGAAGGTGAGCAAATTGCGGATAGACTTTGAAAATATCGGTAATATCGGTTTCACCCGGCAATGAAAGAAGGTGAGACATGTCAACCGCTCCTTTGGTTTTGTGCAAATGTCATCAAGATCTCGTCCATGCCCGCACCGCCAACCAATGAGAGGCCAAGAGCCGGGGCGTCCTTCGCCGCTATCGGTATGGTAAGTTCCGGCAGGCCTCCCACACCAGCAAGACAGGTCATCTGAAATACGCTGTCCCGCAAAACGGCAAGGTCGTCGTCACTTGCGCTCTTCAAAGGCGCTGCGCAAATCGTTGTGGGGCGTATGAGGACAAGACCTTGACCAAAGAAGCGCTGGACACCGTCCCGTGCTTTTGTCAGTAGATCCTGCGCACGCCTGTAAGCGTCACTTGAAATATGTTTACCGCGCAGAAATCTTTGATAGATCTCCGGTGCTAAATGCTCTTTATGTCTTTCCACCCAATCGCCATAAAGACGCCAGGCTTCGTAAACTTGAACCGCTGTAAACATTTCCGGAAATTCGTGCCAAGGTACCGGAATGACCTCAAGACGCTCGCATGCAACGCCATTTTTATCGGCCACTCTAAATGCTTCTTCTATGAAAATTTTTCGTTCCATTTCAGGAAGTTTTTGTACAGAGGGCCAATCAAGTAAAACCTGCGGCGTGCAGGACGGCGCTGACCCCTGCCCCTTCAACAAGACCACACCGATCTCATTCAAGACATCCGGGTCGCGGGCAAACCACCCCACCACATCAAAGCTGGGGGCAAGAGGCATAACGCCGGTACTGTCCACCCGGTTTAAAGTAGGCCGCATGCCGTAAAGACCACAAAAGGCTGCCGGCACCCTCACCGAACCTGCTGTGTCAGTCCCAAGGGCAAAGTCCACCTGGCCCTGCGCCACCGCACTTGCCGAGCCGCTTGAGGAACCGCCTGTATAACGCTCCGGCGTTACGGGGTTAAAGGGAGCGCCGAAATGAATATTGTTACCAATTAAGCTATAGGCAAATTCTTCGGTTTTGGTTTTTCCGATGCAATGCGCTCCGGCGTCCAGTAATTGCGTCACGCAAGGAGCTGACGCGCCGGACGCCTCTTGTGCCTGGCCCCAAAGAGGGTTACCGCCCGACGTCTTATGCCCCTCCACATCAATCACGTCCTTAACCGCAAAGGTGCGACCGGTGAGCGGCTCGGAGCGCTCAGCGGTAGGCGCCAAATCAAAACACTCACAAAAGGCGCCCTCTTGCAGATCAACAATAATTTCTGGAATTGACACCATACAGCACACCTAAATCAACCTGCACGAAACTAGTGTCGGGGCGTTGAATAATCCTGCGGCAGCGTGCACTTTACCACATCTGCGCTGCGTATGGCCGGCGGTGTATTTCGACTGCGCCCAACAAAGCGCGGCATACCGTCCGTGATAACTGCAGTAATGGCGGGAATGTCGCCATGTTTCATGGCTGCCAAGGCGGTGTCTTGTGTGCCCCCCAAAGGGGCGTCAAGAAGCAGAATATCTGCGTCGCGTCTAGGCTTTAGATAACCGCAGTTAAGATCATAAACATCCGCCACATTGCCCGTTGAGGCACCAAGAAACCATTCGGGCGGCATATCGGTAAGCGAGGCAAGATTAATTATCGAATAAAGCATGCCGAGCGGCATAACACCGCTGCCAGTGGGCGTATCCGTTGCGATAAGAAATCGGTCAAAGGCGGCATGTTGTTTGGCAAGATTGGCCAGCAAAATCATGGTGCGTAAATTGCCTGCGGTGCAAACTTGCAAAGCGATTTCGCTGTCCACTATGATCCGTTCAAAATCGGCGTCCGGTATGGCCACCGGCCCGCCATTGATATGGAAAGAAACATGAGGGTTCATTTGAAGCACGTGATCGCCCGTGATGGCGGAAGAACCCGGGATCGAAGCCCCACCCGTGTGCACTGTGGTGATCATACCCACTGACCGGGCCGCCTGCACCATAGGCACATAATCATAAGGCGTCTCCACCGCACCAAAGCCCGCTTTCGCAAGCCATACCCCTTGCTTGTGGACCTCTTCTAGATCTTTTTGAGAAACTCCCGGCTCGAGGATTATAGACCCGGCATGAACGCGCATACCGCCCGGTCTATAATTTTCAAAACATTTATGCGCAGCCACAGCCAAGGCCTTGACCCCGTCCACATCTTTAGGACGGCCAGGCACATGAACCTCCGACGCGCTGATTGCCGTTGTGGTGCCACCGTGTAAATAGCTTTCCAGATAACCCACGGTTTTTTGCCGGGGGGTATAATCACCGAAAGTATTGTGAACTTGGCTGTCAATAAGACCGGGGCAAGCGGTCGTCCCTTTTGCATCGATGATGATATCGCAGGCCTCCACCTGCGCGGCTGAAGCAGTGCCCACGGCGGAAATTGTGCCGCCTTCCGTGACAATTGTATCACCGGAAATAAAAGGTGTGCGCCATGATCCCGAAAAAATCGTGCCAATATTGGTAATAGCCACCTTCATGCCGGGTCTTTCCCCATTGCCTGTATCACCGTAAGCCGTCTTGTCCGGAAATCTCGTTTTTGCATAACCCGCCGACACGATGGTTCAAGCGTCCCCCGCTGGCGAAACAACAAATCACTGCAATTTCGTCAGGTAACGGCGCATCGGAAAGCATGACTGTCATGGCATCATAATGGGAGCGCACGAACAGCGCGTCTTTGTGGGCAAGCGGTATATCCAAACTCTGACCGGGCGCCGCGCGCTTCGTCACCGAAGAAATCCAAGCCGCCCCACCGCCAACGGCTTCCCGCAAAACATTACCATAGACCGTTGTGAGAAGCGCAACCCCATGTTCTTGCTCACCGGCTATTCCCACAAGGGCTGCTTTGCCGTAACTTTCTATTGGAAACGGCGTCATAGCCTTCGCGCCTATTTCCGCAATCGCCTGCCCCAGTAAAACGCTACCGTCAATATGAACAGACAAGTCATCTGAATAGGGCCGACCTGCATATTCATTTTTAATGATCGCGGCTATGGCAACTTTCCTCAAAGGTTCGGCTGTCTCCCGGCCTGCTTCGCTAAAAGTGTCTTCCACAAACGAGTAAACTTTGCGTACTCGCAGAGATCCAAAATCTTCGAAATTAGTCATTATTTTCTTAGTCCACTATTGGATTGGTCAACTGGCGACGCGCCCTTTTGCATCGCCCTGTGATCCTTCTATGGAATATTTGTTCAAGAGGGCGTCCACCATTCCTTTGGCTTCAGCCCAATCATAATTTCGATAGCTGTGACCACGGGTCACAAACTGGGCGCCGCAATAGAACATCTCATAATGGGTGTGCCGGCCGGCAAATTCTGAGCCAAGGGCGTCCCACGCCATTTTGAGAACCTTGACCCGTTCTTGCGCCGAGAAATCATTTGAGACTTGGGTTTTTTCAATCACCGAGCGCATTTCCGGATTATCGAAGTCGGCAACTGAGGAAGGCATCATAATCAAAGAGCCCCCAGCCAATTCTTTGATGGCGTTGACAAATCCTGGATAGAGCTCTTGCGCATAAACTTGCGTGGCATAGAGCAAATGCCTATTAGGCACAAAATAGTCTCCATAAAAACTGCCCTGCCGTTCCATGGCATAGACCATGCCCTGAATGGTCGCAGCCTCTGAGGCTAATTTTCCGAGTACTGCCTGAACCGGCGGTATTTTATGGGTGCCGATGCATTCAGTAATTTTATGGGCAATGCCAAGAAGAAACTTAAGCTTAACAGCATAGCGAATTTGCGCTTGATAATTTTGATAGATATGGCCCGGCGTATCATGAAACTGAGCGCGGCACATATCTACGTCTTGATTGACGAAAACTCTCTCCCAAGGAACCTTGACGTCATCAAAATAGATAAGCGCATCATTTTCATCAAAACGATAGGAGAGCGGATTGTCAAATTGCGAAGTCGCCGATTCTTCAAACGATTTACGGGAAAGAACCTTTAGTCCTTTTGTGTTCATGGGGATGGCAAAGGAAACCGCTAATTTTTCTTCCCCCGGTCGCAGCGGTTGCAAATGCGCGACAAAGACCTCATTGGCCATAATCGAACTGGTACCCAGCATTTTTGCGCCGCGCACTGTTAGGCCGTGCGAATCCTCATCCACAACTCGCATAACAAGATCTTCGCCCGACTGATCGCCGCCACCCTTTGTCCTGTCTCCTTGCGGATTGATAATCACATAGGTCAAGAAAATATCATTGTCGCGCGCAAACTCATAATAATCCGCTACGTTCTTTGCGTAGCGCTCTCCATGCCGTTTAAAGCAATCCAAGCCGATATATTGTCCAATAAAGGCAGATGCAAGGTGGTCGGGCGAGCGTCCCATAAAACCTCCATGGGTTTCTGCAAGCCTTTCCATCGCTTGTCGCCGCACTACCATTTCATCATATGAGGTTGGGATTTGCCAAGCTCTACTAATACGTTTTCCGGTTTTAGGTGATTCAAAGGTTAAAGCTTCAATGTGTTGCGGATCAGCCTGCAAATCATACAGGTCCGCGGATGACCGAATCGCATTGCGGAATGCCGGGTGCGTTGTCACGTCGCGTATGGCCTCACCATTGAGATAAACCGCACGGCCATCACGTAAACTCGCTATGTGCGCTTTCCCATCTCTCGCGACATCAGCCATAAAAATATCTTCCTCTAAAATTGAGATTTACTCGTCACTACTTTTGGTAATTCTACTGAGCTATAGTGCGGGGTCGGGCAGATAATTGGACAATGACTGACCAATCATCCGCCCCAACCGCAGGAAGTAAAACTAGAACCGGCGCTTCAAACTAAGCACCCACTCTTGTTTACGTGAGTAAATCACTTCCGACACACCAAGATTAACAACATCAGAGAAACCCGCACTGATGACTTGCTCACCAGTGAGATTTTTACCAAGCAATGAAGCTACCCAGAGACCATTTTCGCTTTCAAATGTAAGACCCGCATTGATTAAGTGATATGAGTCTTGCTTGATTTGCGGAGAATTAATGGCGTTGTTATAGACTGCATCACGAAAGGACCAATCAAACCGTGGTGTAAGCCCACCCAAACTCGCTAAATCAAAGGTATAGGAAACAGCACCATTGACGGACCACTTGGGTGTTTTTACCAGCTTATTATTGACACTAACAGTCGCACTCGGATCAATGGCATCATACTCGGCATCCAAAAACCCTAGGCCACCTTCAATTAGAAGTGCTTCATTTGGCGCAATCAAAACATCCAATTCAAAGCCCCGAATTGTAGCGGCGCCAGCATTCCGCACGACAGGCGCAACCGTGACATCCTGAACAACAATTTGAAGGTCGCTATAGTCAGTATTAAAGACAGCACCATTTATACGGACGGAATTATCAAACCCTGTCCACTTGAAGCCAAGTTCCACAACCTCCACTTCTTCTGGTTTATAAGACGGCACCGCTGGCAGTGGCGGGAAAATCCTCTGAGTAAAGCCGCCACTCTTATACCCTTGCGAATAAGTCGCATAAGTCATGAAATCTGGCGTCCACTCATATGCCAAATTAACCATGGGGCTAGTATTGGTGAATTTAACTTTCGCCTCAACAGGAGGCAATATGGGCGTTCCCGACGGAGGACTTGGGGGCACCAGACCTGGACCAAATCCTAACAAAAATGGGGGTACGAGCGCATTATTATTACTAAAAACAACTTGATCAGGCGTAAAGCGCTTGGTGTCTTCAGTGTAACGCACACCGGCCGTCAAACTCAATTGATCTGTAATATCAAATGTACCTTGAGCAAAAACAGCTATGCTGTCGTTATCGTAGACACCGCCACTACGGAAACTAACCGGCGAAAAAACAATCGACTCAAATGTTTCACCTTCTTCTTGAAAGTAATAGAGCCCAACAAGCCAGTTTAACCGCTCTTCCCAAGCGGTTCCCAAAAACTGGATTTCTTCGCTAAATTGCTCTTGCGTAAAGTCCGTTATAACGGATGCGATGCTATGGGGCGTATGATCCTCATCTAAAGAAAACACGCTCTCCGTATCTCGATAGGACGTGATAGACTTTAAAGTGAGCCAATCACTGACCTGCCATTCGCCAGTTAGCGCCACACCCCAGATATCCAGCTCATCTTTTGCTGGCTCAGTACCAAACTCATTTTTCCCAGATGTTGATAGCCACTGGCTATTGGAGCACCTAGGGTCTGTCACTGAGCTAGGCGGCGGGAAGCAAGCCCCCGGCGGGGCAATAAAGGCATTATAAAACTGTGTAAATGCGGCTGTTTCCTCCACATCAATGAGCACGAAGGGCGCGCCATTTTCATCTTTGCTGGTGATATCCGCTGCAAAGTTAAATTCTAAATTATCGGCAGCAAGCCATCTGAGCGCCAAGCGGCCAGAAATCATTTCCTCATTACCGAGATCAGTTCCATCGGGTCGAATCACATACCCATCACGTTGTCGCGCCAGCACTGATGCTTTAGCGAACAACTGGTCTGCAAGCGGAACGTTAACACTTAACCTTCCCTCCAACCGCTCATCGTCACCAACTGCAACAGAAGCCTCGCCGCCAAACTCTTCACTGGGTTTCTTGGAAGTGATATTGATGGCGCCACCGATGGTATTACGTCCGAATAGGGTCCCCTGCGGGCCACGCAAAACTTCGATCTGCTCCACATCCACCAAATCAACCACGCCCCCCACAGCACGTGCCAGATAAACACCGTCAATATAGGTGCCAACTCCAAGATCAATCGTGGGAATAGCCGTATCTTGGCCAATGCCGCGAATATAGGCCACAGCAGATGAGTTGCTACCACCGATCGCCGCCGCCCGATCAAAAACCAAGTTAGGTGTAAACTCACCAATCTGAGACACATCAGTGATGTTACGCCGTTCAATTGCTTCGGCGGTGAAGGCCTGAATTGAAATCGGCGACTCCTGCAAAGACTCCGCCCTCTTCCGGGCAGTGACGGTAATTTCTCCCAGACCCCCTTGCGCCGAGGCCACTTCGACAAGACCTAACTGAGCTATTATAGGGGCAATAGAAATACCGCCCCATTTTTTCAATGCACTCTTGCTAATCATTATTTTCCCCTCTCTAGATGTTATTACCTAATTGCGGACTTTCGTTCATAGAGTTTTCAAGCGCCGCATAGCTCCCCTTGAAAAATAGCAATGGTTCGCCTTCGCCACGCTCAAAAGCCAGAACCAACCCAAGGTAGAGCGTATGATCCCCCGCAAGAACACTTTGATATAAGCGACAATCTAAAAACCCGAGAGCGTCCCTTATCATCGGGGAGCGGTTTTGCCGCCACATCACAGGCGGTTCAACCGCTGATTCACGCCCAGAAAAATGATTGGATATATCCTTTTGCATGTTAGACAAAATGCTAAGTGTGAAACGATTTTTCTGATCAATTACCGCCTTCATTTTAGCTTTGTTGTTTACAGAAATTAGAACCAAGGGCGGGTCAATCGAAACAGATGTGAATGAGTTTGCCGTCATGCCATGCAGACTTTCCTTATCGTCTCCACATAGAACAACAACCACACCACTGGCAAAACCACCAACCACATTTCTATAAAGACGGGCATCGGCACTTGAAGTTCGTCTCTCTGGCAATGGCACAGCCTTGGTCATTAAGCGTCGTTCCCGCATTTAAACCATCCGGTGGGATTGGAAATATTCTTTATTGCTTGTATAATTACCTTTGTTTCAAAGGTTGTCAAGGAGTAAGATCAACGGAAACCTGCACTTTCTTGGTCCATAAGTGATATTTAAGTCCGGTGGCATCGCGTGATAGTATGAAATCCGAAAGACCGGCCTCACTTGTTTTTCTCTGGCACGATAAAAAGGATTGCCTCATGTCGCCTGATGCAATGGTACTGCCACTCGCAAATCGTTTGATTTTACAATCGGATGATGTTGAAACTACATTGCGCACTGTTTCGCGGCACCTAAAACATCACACCCTACACTTTAACCAAAAAAGTGAACGTCTGGCGGCGCGCCTGCATTCGCTGGACCTTGGACAGGTATCAGTAAACTATGTCTGTTATGGCGCAGATATTGTCGTTGACCCCAATGAATTGCAGTCTTTCTATCTCGTTCACATGCCTATTAGCGGAACCAGTCAGGTTGTTCTTGGCAAGGAACATTATTTTTTACAAGCTGGACAAAGCATCATCTGTCCGCCTGACATCAGAACTAAATTCACATGGAGCGAAAATTGCGGCGTTATCGCCGTCAAGATCGACAAGCGTATCTTAGATAACCATTATCAAGAAATAACAAAAACACCGTTGATGGAAAAAATTCTCTTTGACCCTCTCATTAAAGCCCAAGAAATCGGGGCGGGCTCCTGGCACAGACTGCTTAAATATATTCTGACCGATGCAGAAAATGAGGGAGGACTCTATGAAACACAAAACGGTATTGAGCAAGTTCGGAATCTCATTCTCACAACCCTTCTCACAACACTGCCCCATTCGCATTCCCAATTAGTTAACAGAGTTATATCACCTGCCGCCCCGTATTATGTAAAGGCTGCGGAAGATTTCATGCGCACCAACTTAACCGGATCCATTACTATGGATGACCTTGTTCATCTCACAGGGGTGAGTGCCCGCACTATCTACCAAGGCTTTAAGCACTTTCGAGGCAGCTCCCCCATGCGGTATTTTGATGATATGCGCCTTGCACAAGTGCGTGAAGAACTTACGAAACCAGGACTAGAGCGCTCAATTTCCAAGATCGCGACCAAATGGGGCTTCTTCCACTTAAGTGGTTTCGCGAAAAAGTATAAACGGCGCTATCATGAATTGCCGTCTGAAACATTGCGCTATCGCGAACAAACGCCAGGGCGCCATTAAAGAAGCGTAGGCGTCTCTATGCCATCAAAGGTATTGTTGAGCAAAGTATGTTTAACGGCAATACGCCATTCTCCGTCAACTTTTTCAAGCTGATGATCCGTTCGGGCAATATAGTGCACGAGAGGCCGGGCAGGACGGGACTCATATATCATTTGATTTGAAAGAATGCGCCGAGATGAAGCGTCTTCACTTTCCCATGCTTCTACGTTGCTGACGAAATGAGAAATCGTCCGGTGCGGTTTTTGATTATGCGCAAAGCCGGTCCGCAGGCGTGCAATTCTATCTTCTAAACGCCTACGGTCATCAAAGGTAATACTTACACTGGTGCGAGGATCCGCCTCTTGAGAAGAGGGGATCCAATAGACACAATTCTCGGTAAAAAGATCAAGCCATTCTTCAAAACGGCCAGTATCAATGAGCCTTGCCTCATAAAAAAGGAACCGTTCACACTCCGCACATAAAGATGCGTCCGAGCTGAGCTGAAAATCACCAGCCTGAGTTCGCCTCTCAATCAATTCTTGATAGAAGGCGTCCGTCACATAATGAGAATCATGGGATGACTTATATTTTTTAGGTGAATGCAAGCGAAACATCCTTTTGCATATGAGCCTTATAGGCTTGAAGATACCCCCGTAACGGTGCCTCATCCGTTGCGGTCACGGTGCGCACACCGTCAGCATCACGCACTTCTGCGTCCGGCCTTAACGCCCCTCTATTGGTGTTGATCCACTCCACTTCAGATATTTGAAGCCCTTCCCAGCAAAGCTCAAACATTTCGAGATCGTCTACCTCGCCGAAATTTGGGAAATCTTCAGCCACACGCATACGCAATGTATTTACCCGCGCATCGACCCCTTTTAGAGTTGTGGCATACCAAGTCAGTTGCGTCTGGTCAAAGCTGAGGGGCTCAACGACTTGGATCTGGTTAGCAATAATCATGAGGTTTGGAAAAATATTGAGATTCATACCAAAGCCCGGCACCAATTCCAGCATCTCCGCAGCCTCGGCCTTTCCCAAATCAGCCATCATTGACTCCTGGCAAGCCTCTGCGCCGGGCGTCGGGCGCACACGTTGCCAAAGAGAGGGTCCCATGCCAGGCCGGTGATGCAAAAATGTGTGTCCATTGGGAAACTGCTTGCAATACATTGGGGATTCGTCCGGGCCCTTACCCATATAAGACGCGCCTTTGTCGCCGCCGTCGCGCCGGCGTGTCATCTCGACAAGTGAGCGGTGCGCAAACGAGACATGATAGCCATCCGCCGCATTGTCCCAAGCCAACTTCCAATTGCCGTGATAGCGCCCACGATACGCACCCGACTGGACAATTATCTGCTTTCCCGGCGCGCGGTCTACAAACATATCAATATATTCCGCGGCCACCCCCAGATATTCCCGTAGTGATGGCATGGCCGCGTTTAGCGTTGCAAATATGAATCCGCGATAACTTTCCACCCGTGCAATTTTTGCGAGGTTGTAATGTGCCTTGTCGAATGTGTCCCCATAAAGCTGAGGGAATGTTACGCCGATCGTTGCACCGTCATTGGCAAAGGTCCACCCATGATAAGGACAGCTAAAGCGGCTTTTCACACCGCTTTGCTCGCGGCATAATAGGGCGCCTCGGTGAGAACACCGATTAGCTAAAGCATGGATTTTTCCGTTGCGGTCCTTCGTGACAATGAGAGGCCTTAAGCCTAATTTCACAGTCTTAAAACTATTGACGGCCGGCAGCTCAGATTCATGGCAGAGGTATGTCCAAACACCACCGAATAAGTTTGCCATTTCCAATTCAAACAAGCTCGGGTCGGCATAAACTCGGCGATGAACTCGGTCTTTTTGAATCAGGTGATCCCAATCATGTACCGTCATCGGTCAAATACCGCCCCGTCTTCATCGCGCAGCGGTACCTGGGAGACGATTTCCTCCGACAGACCTAACCGGTCAATAAGTAGTCCCGGCAGGTCTTTTTCGTCGACTGGCGCCGCGCTCATTTCCCCCTCAGGGGTGACCGTCACAAGGCTACCGCGCCCATAGGTCAATATACCGTCATCGACATTCCGCCGCACGTAAAGGGAATTGTTGAACAAGCTAAACTCTTTTGTTTTTTCGTAGCGGTATTCAAAGAAATCATATGTGCAGTTGCGATCAAGCACGTCCACCTCAACGGCCTGGCGCGAATGGCCCGGCCGCCACCAAATGCGCCCATCTCCCTTTGACCAAATGCCGAAGGCCTTGCTAGGTGTTGAGGTTTCTTCTCCTTTGCGCAGCGCCAGAGGCAGTTCCGCCACCATGCCAGTGTCAATGACATATATCTCTGCGTCCAGGTGAACAAAGCAAGTTCCATGATTGGGGCGCATCGGATCATTACACTCGAGCATTTCGCAAGAGACCCTTTCCACCTCATAGCCCGTTTTCTTAAGCAGCCCAAAAAGCGCCTCTGCGGAGGGCCAGCAGCTGCCGCTGGTTCCATGGGTCATCCAAGACGTTAAAAAGTCGTCCGGATGCATAACGGGGAACGGTCCGGTTTGCCCCCTGCCATAGTAAATCCGCTTCTGCACATTGTCATAACCGATCTCTCGGCACCACGCTTTATATAGCTTTGCAAGGGTTTCATAAGTGGGATCGGGAACCCCTGAAAACCCAAAACGCTGAAGCGCCTCTTCAAACACGCGGTCACTCAATTGCGTTCCAATCTCACCCAAGCTGGGAGAGATAGCTTTCGCGGTTGTTTTTTTCATTTGTCCATAATCCATCTTTGATGCTTCCCCCCAAACACGCAAACCATGCCAGGGCGCGGAATACTTGTCTCAATGATGGTAGCTAAGGGAAGAATTTCGAACTATCTGGATTCGGCATGAAATAACGCGAAACGGAATCAAAACTCGTTCATTCACGTGCGCGCTCTTGCAAAGTGAGCGCTCTTTATCCCACCCTTAGCTTCAACTGATAAACGCACATCAGGAGAGGGAAAATGCCTGTCACTCAACTTGGCTATGTTGGCATCAACACGAAAGATACAGAGGCCTGGGACGATATCCTTACAAATGTAATCGGCTTTGAGAAACGCGAGGGCCAAGAGAATGATCCTTGTGAATATTACCGGATGGATGACAACCATCATCGCGTTGCCCTCTACCCAAGTGATCAAGAAAATTTCCGCTATGTGGGTTGGTCCGTAGGATCACATCAGGCTCTGGAAGTACTTCAACAGGATCTCAACAAAGCCGGTGTGCCCATTGTCGAAGGCAGCCGCGCAGAATGCTTCGAGCGTCGCGTTGGCTCTTTCATCAGATTCAAAGACCCTGAAGGCAATGCCGTTGAGGCTTATGTTTGCCCTGAAATGGATCACATCCCAATCAACTATGGACGCAATATAACTGGACTGGTTGCCGGTTCATTGGGCCTTGGACATGTAGGCTTTCATTGCAAGAATTATCAGGAATGCGTTGACTTCTACACGCAATTTCTTGGCTTTAGAATATCGGACTATATCGTTTGGGCGGACGCACATGCGACCTTCCTGCGCTGCAATCCACGCCACCATAGCCTTGCCTTGATCAATGAATCTTTAGGCATGCAGGGCGGGTCGATTAATCACATACTGTTTCAAGCGAAATCTCTGACCGATGTTGGTACAGCTTACGATTTGGTCGCGGCGCGCAATCTCCCACTAATCATGACCCTCGGGCAACATTCAAACGATCAATTCACCTCATTCTATTTCGTTTCTCCATCCGGTTTCGGCATTGAATATGGATGGGGCGGCCTGACAGTGGACGACGAAAAGAGCTGGGAAATTCGGGAGTTTTCCTCAACGCAGATTTGGGGACACGTGGTTTCTCCGCCACCTTCTTAAGCAAAAATATAACTATTAGTTAAAGGAAATGATTCATGACTAATGCGTCACAACAAAACCCGCTTCTAGCATCACGGCCGCAAAGTAATTTTTTAAAATCCGGTGATATCACGACCCATTATATCGAGATGGGTGAAGGGGTTCCCACGATCCTCATACATGGCGGTGGCGCGGGCGCTGACTGCTGGGGGAATTGGCGTATGTGCCTACCGCTTTTTGCCAAACATGTGCGTGCTATCGCCATTGATCTGGTCGGTTTTGGACAAAGCGATAAGCCCGACCCTGATGAAGGTTTTGTGTACTCCCAAGATGTGCGCGACCAACAACTTGCTGATTTTATTGAAGCGTTGGACAGCGGTCCCGTTAACCTGGTTGGCAATTCCACCGGTGGTTTAACTTCCATCGGTGCGGCCCTTCTCAAGCCAGAGCTTGTGAATAAAGTGGTGCTGATGGGAAGCGCGGGAATTGAAACCGGTGTGATTGAGCCGCTCAAAGCTTTGACTGAGTATGATTTTACCCCAGCCGGCATGCGCCGCATCATTTCAAGCCTAGCAAACCCCGATTTTGAAATATCCGATGACCTTGTGGAATATCGCTATCAGCTTTCCATTGATCCGGGTGTGCGCATGGGATATTCGGCGTTTATGGGGTGGATTAATGAACAAAACGGCCTACACAGACCGGAAGAATTTATTGCCAAATTGAAGCATCCTGCACTAGTGGTTCACGGCAAGGGCGACCGGGTTGTCCCGCTTGAAAGCGGATACCGACTGCTCGAATTGATCGAAAATAGTCATGGCCATATTCTGCCCCATTGTGGCCATTGGGCAATGATGGAATACCCCGAATTGTTCACCCAAGTGACCCTTGATTTCCTAACCAATAACAACATTGCCGCAAAGGTATAAGTCTTTTGAAAGCACATCTTGCAGAACGCCTGAGAGCGGCCTACACCGAAGGGCCCATTGCCCCTCTCAGGGATGAAATTTCAGATGTAGCTGCGGCCTACAAAATTCAAAATATGAATATTGACTATTGGCTGTCGCAAGGCCGCTCCCTTATGGGCAGAAAGATTGGCCTGACCTCCACAGCGGTACAACAGCAATTAAGTGTTGATCAGCCCGACTACGGCGCACTTTTTTCCGATATGTATGTGGCAAGCGGCGAAAGCGTTTCGATTTCCCGTCTGCTCCAACCAAAAATTGAGTCGGAGATTGCGTTCGTGCTCGCTCATGATTTGGACGGCCCCGACGTCACGCTAGCCAATGTGATTAGTGCCATTGACTATATGTTGCCCGCCCTTGAGATCGTCGACAGCCGTATTGAAAAATGGGACATCAGTCTTTACGACACCATTGCCGACAACGCCTCGTCCGGTTTGTTCGTCTTGGGCTGTCAGCCTGTGCCGCTCACGGCCTTTCCGCTTCCCGATGTAGAAATGGCGCTGCGGCGCAACGGCGCTATTGTTTCAATAGGACAAGGGCGCAATTGTCTCGGCAATCCTGTTATCGCCTTGCATTGGCTTGCAATGAAGATGGCCGAATTGGAAAACCCTCTCAAGGCGGGCGAAGTGATTCTGGCCGGAGCTCTTGGGCCCATGGTTGAGATCAGCGCCGGTGATCATTTCACTTCGGCACTTTCAGGCTTTGAAACGATTGATGTTATTTTTGAATAATCGGGCCAGCCGGCTAACAGCCTAAAATCACTGTTTGACCTTGATGCCTTTCTCAATCAGCGCCAAATGCTGCAAAAGCGCCAGCGCTTGCTCCGTGCTCTCAGCCAATTGCGGCATTATTTTTACTAATTTCAAAAATTCTAATTTGTTCAAACTGCCGAAATGAACATCGTTGACGCGCTGTTGAATAAGAGCAAGTTCTTTTAACGCCGCAGAAGCTTTGCTGGTGACGCGTAAAATCACACGGCGCTTATCACTGGGGTGCTCGTCTTTTGAAAGAAACCCCTTCTTTACGAGTTTCTTTGTTTCGGTAGTGACGAATGTACCGCTCAGCTTAAGGTGATCAGCGATGGTTGTTATGCCAACATCCATCTCACTTTCCAAATGCGCCGCAGAAATTAAAATCGTGTATTGAATTCCGGTGAGACCAATAATCTCTGCAAAGCCCGCGCGAACCGCCTCGAGACGCGTTGAAAATGCCAAGGCGCTATGCACCATTTCCCGAAATAGATTGTCTGACCCGTTGACTAAAAGCTCAGGACGCGTAACGGTCAGGGGTACCTCTTGTCGCATGGAGGCACCGCGTTTAGAAGCAGGATTGGAGGGCTTATTCATGTGCGATTGCGCCTCTGGACTTATAATTAAGTGCCCATGAATAACTGGAATATAACTAAGTGACAAGACGTTGTTGCAAAGCAAAAATGGGGGCCAGCGGAGGACATAAAAGTCCACCGCTTCACTTCCTCATTTGTCAAAAAGCCAGCTAGCTTTGCTGGCCAGCCAAGATAGCTATTTCAACAATAACGCCCTGACCATCTTGCTGCTGCCATGTATCGCCGACGGCGTGCCCCGCCTCCGGCTTACCGCAAGTGACGTCACCACCATCGCTGGGAGTTGAACACATAAGACCCTCTGCATCTACTTGCCATGTGCCGGCAGCTCCGCCCGGTTGGCTGTAGCTGCCGTCTTCATTGAACCACCAAAGTTGCGTTTCACCCGTCTCAACAACAGTCACGGAAAACGTATTACCGAATAGCGGTGTTATTGCCTCATCGGCCATAAGAGGTGAGTTGGCAAATACAACGAGAACGAGCATCGCCAAAAATGAAACTGATAATCGCATTTACATATCCTCATAAAAGTTTGAACACGAATATAGGTGATATACTTAATATTACCTTTGTTTGCAAGGTATTTTCACGAGCTAGTTTATATCTGAACGTCCTTTAGCGTTGCGATACGCATTTCTGCCCGGAACCCTTTGCGAGATCGGTCATAGTCAATCATGTCATAGTTATTCACGTACAGTCTTCCGTATCACGGTCATCTTTTCCTGTGTCATGTCTTCCATAGTGTATTCGATACCGCCGGTGCCGTACCCAGAGGTACGAAGTCCCGCGAAGGGCATCCAGTCCACTCGGAAAGCCGTATGATCGTTGATCATAACGGCGCTGGCATCCAACCGGTCGGCAAGCCCAAGCGCGCGATCGAGATCTTGGGTAAAGACCGCAGACTGAAAAGCAACAGGCAACGCATTTGCCTGCACGACTGCCTTGTCAATATCATCGAAGCCATAGAGGCTCGTGACCGGCCCGAATATCTCCAACGTCGAGACTTTGGCGTCGTCCGCCGCACTGTCCAGAACAGTTGGAAGATAAAGTCGGTCACTCAAGGGATTCCCGCCCGCCAAGGCTACGGCGCCATCGCGGATAGCTTCATCAACCCACACACCAACCCGGTCGACTTCGCGCGGCAGGATCAACGGGCCGACTTCGGTTCCGGGATTAATAGGATCGCCGGTCCGTAGCCCAGCCACGGCGGTAACGAAAGCCTCGGTAAACCGCTTTTTGATCCGGTTGTCCACAAAGATACGCTGGACTGAAACACAAACCTGACCGGCGTGGTAATAGCCGCCCTTGACCAGCAAAGGGACGCAAGTCTCTATATCGGCGTCATCATAAATGATAACCGGTGCCGCGCCGCCGTGCTCAAGCGCACAGCGCGTTCCTGGCGCCAATTTACTGCGCAGATACCAGCCGACCTTAGCCGAACCGATAAAACTGAAAAAAGCGACGCGGGCATCTGTGACCAGCTTTTCAGCGGTGGGAATATCGCAGACGCAGACCTGACACCAATCCCTGGGCAAGCCCGCCTGATGCACTAGTTCAACAAACTTCATGCAGGTGAGCGGCGTCGTATTGGCGGGTTTGACAATCACAGGGCAACCGACCGCGATGGCCGGCACCACCTGATGTACAATCAGGTTCAATGGGTGATTGAAGGCACTGACCGCAACAACCGGTCCGATTGGCTCGCGCCGGGTGAAGGCAGTTCGCCCGGCGCCCGCCGCCGTCAAGTCCATAGGAATTTCCCGCCCGCCAAGGTTGGTAAGACCTTCAATAGCTAGTTCCACACCATTGACCGCACGCGTCGCCTCGATGCGGGCATCGATGATGGGCTTGCCGCCCTCGCGGGCAATCAACAAGGCTAACTCATCGACACACGCGCGCATCAGATCGACAAGACGCTTTAATATTTCAACGCGTTTTTGTAACGGCAAGACGCCTTGACGGTTAGCAAAACCCGCGACCGCGCGATCGAGAATAGCATCAACATCGCCCTCGCCTGCTAACGGCACCTCGGCAATCACCTCGCCATCAAAGGGTTGCTCGACGATCAGTTTTCCGGTTTCACCTAATATTTTTGGTCCTCTTCCTTTCATTTATGACATCCCGACCATGCTTTTGAGCAGCCCCATTCAAGGGTCGGTTCCGCCACGACCTCTTTCAAGTCACGCGCTTCACGAAGCAGATCCTTAACCTCGCCTGTCGAAGCAGACCGAGCCATATCATCTACAACCCGTTTCTTCCCGGCTTCCGTGAGCACTGACAATGGACAGATATGAGAGATCGCTCAAGCGTTGAAGAGGCTATAAATTGGGTTCCATAGATACCGAAAAAACATCTCCCTAGGTCACCTAGGTTACAGATTTATCGGCATGTTTCCCAAGTTCCCAATGCTCACTATCGAGCGCTTCACTCGCGAATTTACGAGGTGTAAGTTCCAGTGTTGTCGCAACATTATCATTCCAGCGATTCCAAAAACCAAATTGACAGATTACCATTAACAATTGGGTTATCTCATTGTCATCGAAATGTTCGCGCAGAGCGTCAAAATTTTCTGAAGTGACTTGAGTAGGCACCTGACTAGCATCATTTGCAAATTGCAGGGCAACGCGTTCAGGTTCAGTGAACAGAGGATTTGTTTCGTATTCCCACACAGCGGAAATCTTAGCCTGCTCAACTCCATCTTCTGCCGCTTTATTCGCGGTATGAGCGGTGCAATACCGACATCCCGCCGCTGCGCTGGAAACCAGTCCAATTAGGTGCAAAAACGGTACGGGTAAAGTCGCAGTGGTGTATATTGCGATACAAAACTCCATGAAAGCGGCAGTGGCCTCTGGCATTCGCGCCATAGTTAGAACGTCATTAGGTAAAAAGCCAAGAAACTGTTCAGTTTTTTGTAACGTCGGTTCCAGTTGCGGTAAATCTGCACGGTCTAACGGCGTAAGATGTGACATGATATGCTCCTTTGTTAGGTCGGAGTAGGTTTTCTTGCGGTCACCACTCCACAATGTAATATGCATCGTGCTTAGCAACAGCCACAAGGCGCATCAGTCTTTAGGCATTACCAAATAAGCGAATTTTTCCAAATATCGCTAACCGCTTCCGAAATGCGTCACTAGGGGTTGGGCGTGAGGGACTCAAAGTTCCAGCAAAACAGCCAAAGGGAGGCCGGTTGTGGCTTAATGACGGATCCTGCATCCGCCTGAGGCCGCAGTACAAAAACCACGTTTGGGCCTACGACTTTGTGCAAGACCGAACCTCTGACGGCAGGAAGATCCGCATGCTTAACGTTATTGATGAATATACACGTGAGTGCCTGGCCATTGATACACAAAGTTGACCCAACCCCTTTGAACGCAGCCACGTTGAGATAGTATAATTGGCTGAATGAGGTGCACCCATTTACGGGACCACTTGTTGGTTCGTTTTCTACCGTTTTTCACTCATGGCGGACCGGATGCGCCGTGAGTGATTTAACACTGTGATCGGAGGTTTGTTCCCGATCGCACTATGTGGTCTTACTGAACAGCCCCGCGTTTTCTAGACACCTTGCGGGTTCAGTTTTTGCTGCTTTTCGAAGTTGACGGGTGACAGCATCCCGTTGTTAGCGTGCTTGCGTTTTGGATTGTAGAACATTTCGATGTAGTCGAACACATCCTGCCT